>CAZWXR010000009.1:0-8650 GCA_964637985.1 uncultured Candidatus Poseidoniales archaeon | reverse complement strand
AACTTAAAATGCAAACACGAACTCATTCCTATGGAGTTTACGCAATCCTTGTGATGCATCCGAATGCTTCATGTTCTTGACCACAGCCCGTAGGCCATGACCACATGGCACCCAACCGCTTACCGAACCCACACACTTGGTGAAATACAAACCAAAGGTGAACATCTGCTTGGCACAACAGTGACTGTTGCAGGCTTCATGGAAGCGAATCGTGGAAAAGGTGCAATTTGTTTCGTCGACCTGCGGGACGGAACGGGCACGACGCAAATTTTCCTCAAAGATGAGCGAATTGGTGCAGAACAACTCGACGCAGTTCAACGCTGTACACGTGAATCAACGCTTCAATTTACAGGAGAGGTTGCTCTGAAGCGCCCTCCAAAAGTCAAGGAAGGGGAACCAACACCCCCTCCTGCATATGAAATTCTTGCAGATTCAGTCCGCTTTATCGCAAAAGCAGAAGCCCCGCTACCACTTGGTGTCACCGATACAGTACACGTGGAACTTGACACACGCCTTGACAACCGGTTTCTCGATTTGAGAAGGGCTCATGTGAACGCAATGTTCCGCCTTCGAGGGAAAGTCCTTGAATTTGGCCGTCAACATTTGATCGAAGAAGGATTTGTTGAAACACATACGCCGAAAATTGTAGCCACTGCAACTGAAGGTGGTACTGACCTTTTTCCAATGCAATACTTTGAGACACCCGCATATCTCAATCAATCTCCACAATTATTCAAGCAATTATGCATGAGTGGAGGTCTTGAGCGTGTGTTTGAGATTGGCCCTGCATTCCGAGCAGAAAAACACGATACATATCGACATTTAAATGAGTTTATATCCTTCGATATTGAATGCTCCTGGGCAAACGACGACGACGTCATGGGTGTTCTTGAGCGAATGTTGTTTCACATTTGGAATTCAATCTCAGAAGATGCTGAAAGCCAGAAGCACATTGATGCCATCAACGCTTATCGGGCAGCTCATGATGAGGCCCCCATCGAAATCATCGTTCCAGAATTACCATTTCCGCGGGTTGAATATTGTGATGCAATTCGAATCATCAAAGAAAAAGGAGGGAAAATTGAATGGGGTGACGACATCGATGCTGAGAATTCAGATTTGCTTGCAGAAGATTTGCCGCAGTTCTACTTCATCCCCCGATGGCCAATGTCGCTCAAACCTTTTTACATTCACCATGTCAAAGGAGAAGATGGTTCTACTGGTCAACAATTGAGCCGAGGATTCGACCTCAACTTCGGTCGTGATGAAATGACTTCAGGTGGCCAACGCGAACATCGAATCGAGACCTTGTGTTCAAATCTCAAGGGCATGGGACTTAACCCTGAAGAATTCGAATTTTATGTTGCAGGGTTCCGCCATGGCGTCCCACCGCACGCTGGCTGGGGCCTTGGAGTTGAACGTATTTTGATGAAACTCACAGGAGCGAAAAACGTCCGAGAAACCGTACTTTTCCCAAGGGACCGTCGCAGAGTCGTACCCTAAGAAGCCTCTTAGGATTCAAAGCCCACCCGCCATCAATGGCAGTTGACCGAATGCAGTGGGGGGCAGAGGCTTGGCAATTTGCAGACCTCTACATGCCAGACGACCCATCGCCATTCCAACGCGACGAAGGCGTACCATGCATCATGCTCATTCATGGAGGATTTTGGAAAGAAAAGTACACCCTCGACCTCATGAAACCGATTGCATTGGACTTGGCTGATGCTGGCATCGCAACGTGGAATATCGAATTCAAACGATGGGGTGACAGTGAAGAGGGTGTTTGGATGGACACATTGTCCGATGTGATGAGGGCATGGGGACAACTTGCATTACTGCCTTCCATCGATATCATGCGGAGTATGGTCATGGGTCATTCCGCAGGTGGACACTTGGCACTGATGCTTGCATCTGTTGCCGAACGCAAGCCATGGCTTGCGATTGCACAAGCCCCAATCGCTGACATCATAGCGGCAGACAATGCACAACTTTCGGACGAAGGCGATGCAATACGACGCTGGATTGGCTCGACGCCAGACACTTCCGAAGAGATTTGGGCAAAACTCAATCCAGTCAACAACACACCTGAATCGACGGTGATCCTTTTTCATGGCGAAGAAGACGCTGATGTTCCAAAATCTCAATCCGAAACCTATGCCCGTGTCATGAATGCTCGTGGATGCGACATTCAAACAGTGTATCTGCCAGGCGACCACTACTCAATTATCGACGCAGCAAGTGATGATTGGCTTGTTCAACTGAGCACGATATGCGATTGGTTGTAAATGCGAAGACCTATGACCAACCTTTGCTTCGCTTCTACCATGGACATTCTTGGGAGCGACTTTCCATACTCTACGACCGCCCTTGCAGGAAAGCATGCCTTTGTATGTGGTGCAAGCAAAGGCATCGGTGCAGCGACTGCACAACTTCTTGCACGCTGTGGTGCAAATGTCACGGTTGCTGCACGGGATGAGGCGGCACTCGAAGCATTGGTCAATACGATGACCGAACTTGGTCAAGGCATTCACGGCATGGTTTCTTTAGATTTCGAAGATGAAAATGAAGTCAAGGAAACGGCACAAGCAGTTCTTGAGAGCAGAGGGCCAGTTCACATTCTCATAAACAATGCGGGAGGCCCTCCTGGCGGACCGCTCCTCAACAACACAACCGAAGATTTTGATGCCCCATTTCGTCGACATTTGCATGCTTCGCACACGCTTGTTCAAGCATTTGCACCAACCATGGAGCAAGAACAGTTCGGACGAATTATTCAAATCATTTCAACTTCGGTGAAAGAACCCATACCAAATATTGGACTCTCAAACACCCTTCGCGGAGCAATGGCTTCATGGGCAAAGTCACTATCAAACGAATTGGCTCCTTGCATCACCATCAACAATGTCCTTCCAGGATTCACCGACACAACACGACTTCAATCGCTCTCAACCTCAATTCAGGAACGAACTGGAAAAAGTGCTGATGATGTAATGCACCAATGGTTGAGTCAAGTACCCATCAAACGTCTCATCGACCCATTTGAAACGGCGAGTGCTATTGTTTTCCTTACACTACCAGCATCAGGTGGTATTCGCGGCGTAAGTCTGGCCGTCGATGGCGGTCGCTTACGCTCCATTTGAGGTGAGTGCATGGACACTGAGATGAGCGTAGAGCAAGCGAATTCGTTCTTGACCATGCTCACCGAAGGCAAGGAAATCAAGGGCGTCAACACATCCTTGGCCCTCAATCTCATACCACTTGCCAAAGAACTTGGGCGAACTGAATTGGTTCATCAATTGCTCACAATCGCAGAACAAGAAGCAAGCACGCCGTCAGAAATCGCTTGGAGCAAGTTTGAGCGACTCAAAGAGGATTCAACAGATGCTGAACACTATGTCGAACTGGCAGTTCCCTTTGAACAAGAGGAATTGATGTGGCCATTTGTTGCAGCAGTGTACCACCACATTGGTCTTTTGCATCTATCACAAGCTCAATTTGAAGATGCTCACGGCATTGCACTTCGTGCTCTCCGATTCAGAGAAAAGAACGGCGACCCGACCGGATTGAAATTTGGTTTGCAACTGCTCTGTACGATTTGTAAACGACTGAACGATAGCCAAGGTGCTCTTGGGTACGCCACAAGAATACTCGAGGCTGCGATTCAAGAAGGAAATGAAGACCAAAAGATGCAAGCCTATGCGGATATAGGGCACATTCAAGCAACGGTAGGCTCTTTTGACGAAGCAAGAGATGCACTTCAACATTCATTTGACATCGCTACAGAACTTGATGATGTGAGTGGTTTACTCGTGGCATCTTGGGGTCTTGCCGATATTGCTGAGATTCACGAACAATACGAACAAGCGATGATATTACTCTCAACTTGTGTTCAAGAGTTCATGTCAAGGCAACAACCAGCACCCCAAGCACTCCTTGCGAGAATAGAAGCATTGACTGCTCTCAACCAAGGCCCATCATCCTCATAAGCCACACTCATTATGAGCAAACAACGATTGGAAGAAAGTGGCGGGAGAAATGGAACACGACATTTTCTTTTCAATTTCTCAAACGCCCGATGCCGATGGCCACATGCCTACTGAAAGGCAAATGATGGCCAATTATTTTGAACAACTTGAGTGTGCAGACAAACTTGGTTTTGGTGTAGGATGGATTGCTCAAGCACATCTCTCCACGGAAACTCAAAAGCAAAATAGCAAACCTGTCGTTCCTTTTTGGGAGGGCGAAGTCGGGTTGTGCACAGATTTTCCACAACTCGCAAGTGAATCATTCCGAAGGACTACATCGATTGAAATTGGATGTGCAGTCATCTCCATCCTCGCATCGGGTGGCCCAATTGCTCAAGCAGAACGGATTGCAAATGTCCTCGCACTCCATGGTTTTGACCAAAATGAGCATAGAAAATTGAACATTGGTTTTTCCGCTGGTCGATTTGAGTTCATGGCTCGCCCATATGGGATTGTACCTCGTGATGCCATTGAAGAGGCAGCATGGCCCGCCCTTCGTGGACAAATTTTCTTAGAAGCAGGCGAAATTTTTCTTCGATTGCTCCGAGGCGAAGTGATTTCTTCGAAGAATATTCGAGACACCGTTCTCACCCGTAGCCTCTTTCGAAGTGACGAAGACTGGCAACGAGTGCAACAAGCAGCAATGGACGTTCGTGGTCTTGAAACGCCTCCAGAAGACATACATATCGACCATCGTTACACCTTTGAAGAATTGAAAATCATACCTCAGGATTTCCGTCGGGAACTGCTCGAAGTCATTGCCGGAACACACGACCCAAATGCCCAATTGTTCTTCAACTCCATTCATCCGGTCAAGGTGTTCAACCTCTCGATCACCAACCCTGACGCCATTGAAGCCACGCATCAAAGGATGAGTGAACATCTTCATCCTGAAGGTCAACCATGGAAGCGACGAGACATGCCAAGAACATCATTTGTATTTCTCAATGATGAAGATGGATTAACCCCCCAAGAACAGTCACATGCTGCACAAAACGAGGCTGAGCAAGCCTTGGGTGCTTACTGGAACGCTCTCGAAGGTACCATTGACCCCAACAAAGTCAACAACGCAGCCAACAATGCACTCATTGGCAATGTCGAGGAAGTAGCCCAACAGATTGTCGAACGATTTCACCACGATGACCGAATCATGGCGTGGTTCGATTTCTTCAATCACGATTCTGCAAGGGTATGCAGAAACATGACGGCGTACATGCAGAAGGTAGCACCACGGGTTGAAGAATTGATCAGGAGGAATTGAGTTGACGACGCATCAACAACCTTCTGCGGTCAAACCGGGTAAGCCCGGTTCTGCTCTCTACCCTTCTTCACCTGTCGGTGAGAAAATTGACGGCATTCCAACGGGAAGAGACGTGGACTGGGAACCCCTTGTTGATTATCGTCGAAATGGTGTGTCTGAAACCACAATCCACGGTGCAGTTGCTTGGGCTCATGGCGACGAAGTCATCCATTCATTCGGAGGTAACGTGTTGTGCTACGGCCGGTCAATGATGAAACCGTTTATGCTCAAGGCGTTCACTGAGGAGCTAAATGATTGTTCTTGGGAACAAAAAGCCATCGCTGTTGCTTCTCACAATGGTGATACGGAACACGTTGCTGCAGCACAATCGCTTCTCACAGAATCCGAGTGGCCGCTCATGCTCACGCCTCTTGATGTCCCGCTCATTCAATTCGGCCGCCAAGTTCGACGGCCCCGACGATGGTACCATACATGCTCAGGAGAACATGCTGCCATCCTTCGAGGGTGCCGGAAAAAAGGTTGGAAGCGGGCTGGTTACACACTTCCAGGCCATGAGGTCTTCCAAGCCTACATGGAACAACTACGCACCTATCTCGGTGAGGAATGGAAACCACTCCGAACTGCAAAAGACGGTTGTGGCCTCCCTACAGTATCCAACACCGTCAACGAACTCGCCAAAATTTATGCGGGCCTCGTTCGCGACAAAGACGATGATTGGATTTGGGAAGCAATGATTCGCCATCCAGACCTCGTGGGCGGATTCAACCGCCTCGATTCGACCATTCTCAAGGCAGGTGAAGGCAAAGTCATCGCCAAAGAAGGAGCAGACGGTCTTCTCGGCATGGCTATTGTTCACCCAGATTATCCGAAGGGCCTCGGCATCGTTGTCAAAATTGCTCATGGTTGGAATGCTCAAGCGACATGGTACATCGCCCGAGCACTGCTTGGAGTGCTGGGTATAGAACTTCGAAACCCATATCCACTCCACCGCCAAAAAGCATTCATTGTGCCTGGTATTGTCCCTGATAACTACCTTGACATTCTAGAAACTGTTCCAACATGGGACGAATGGGACCCTGACCGAGACAGGTGGCATTACAACACCGAGGTGTAATCATGGCTGATGTGCTCAATTACATCAACGGAGAATTTGTTCCATCGAGTTCTGGAGCGACCATCGACAATATCAACCCGGCCACAGGGGCAACGATTGGAACTGTACCCGCTTCAAATTCAAATGATGTCGATGCAGCAACCAAGGCAGCTTTGGATGCCTTACCGGAGTGGAAAGCCACATCGTTCGAGCAACGAATCGAATGGCTTCATGCCATTGCTGATGCACTTGAGGCTCAATCTGAAACGATTATTGCCCTTGAAATGGAGGACACTGGAAAACCAATTACGCTTGCAACCAACGTCGATGCCTATCGCTCTGTGGCGAACTTCCGATTTTTTGCTGACCATGGAAAACAACTGCCTGAACTTCGATATGACATGGAAAACGCAACAAATTTTGTGCATAGAAAACCAATCGGTGTTGTTGGACTCATTACACCTTGGAACTTACCTCTCTACCTTCTTTCATGGAAAGTCGCACCTGCTCTTTTGATGGGCAATACCATCGTAGCAAAACCATCGGAAATGACCCCTCAAACCGCAACATTTCTTGCAAAAGTTTTGGGTGAAATTGGTCTTCCAAAAGGCGTCTTCAATGTCGTCCACGGGTTGGGTCCAGACGCAGGCCAAGCGATTATTGAACATCCTGATATCCAAGGAATTTCGTTTACTGGCGGCACTGCAACCGGAAAAATCGTTGCCGCTACCGCTGCTCCGATGTTCAAGAAATTGTCTCTTGAGCTCGGTGGTAAAAATGCAACTATTGTTCTTGATGATGCTCCATTGGATGAGATGATGAAGAGCATTGTACGGGCTTCATTTGCAAATTCAGGACAAATCTGTCTTTGTGGATCTCGGATTTTCATTCCCGAAAGCAGGTATGATGAATTTGCAAGTTCGTTTACATGGCATGTTGAGAAACTCATCGTTGGAAACCCTCATCATGAAAGAACAAACATGGGCTCGCTCATCTCGATTGAACATCGAGATAAAGTGGAATCATACATTGAACTTGCAATCGAAGAAGGAGGTCACATTCTCACAGGTGGAACATCAAGTCAACATCCGGTCCCAGATGTGCCAGAAGGTTCTGCATTCTTGAGACCAACTGTCATAGGAGGGCTTGAAGCGACATCAAGATGTGCTACAGAAGAAATATTCGGGCCGGTTGTTACCCTCCATACATACACCAACGAAGACGAATTACTCGACATGGTCAACGGCACACCATACGGTTTGGCTGGTTCAATTTGGACTGGAGACAAAGAGCGCGGTCATCAACTCGCTACCAAAGTTGAAACGGGGATATTGTGGGTCAACACATGGCTTCACAGAGACCTTCGAACACCATTTGGTGGCGTCAAAAACTCTGGTGTAGGAAGAGAGGGAGGCGACTGGTCGCTCAACTTTTTCAGTGAATTACTCAATGTTTGTGTTCACGAATAAATTCAAGTCGCATCCAAAAAAATACGGTGCAAACAATTAATGCTTGGTCACATGACATTGCGTTCATGAGCATTTTAGAAAAATACCATGAAGCATTTGAGACTGGAGATAAGAAACTTATGGATGAGGTCATTCACAATGACTGTAAATTGTACCCGCACGTCGGCGGAGCGGTTATGTCAAAAGATGATGTCATGGCATTCGCAGGTTCAGGCATGGTTCGAACCGAAGGCCTTCGAATATTGTACGAGAATGACGATGTTGGCGTTGACCACTGCATTGCACATTTTGCCAATGGTTCAACATCGGAAGCCGTCCTCACTTTCTTTGAGTTTTCACAAGGAAAAATCATTCGCATCGAAACCGGTGCAACACCGCTTAGCGATGACTACAAACTCATCGGGCAATAATTACTCTTCTTCAGTAATGATTTGAATGTTGAATGTTCGATTCTGATGCCCCCAATGGAGGAGGCCTGGTTCATTTGGTTCAATTCTGAAATGTTTTGTCATGAATTCTTCTCCAAACTTAGGGTGTGGTTCATCAAAAACTAGCAGAACTCGCTCACTATATGCTCCAAGTGAACCAATGCCTGCGAGCCCTGGTTTACCATCAATAAGCACTTTATGCAATTTCAGTGGCCCTTCGGGTGGGTTTTCATCGAACCCATGTGAATCATTTTCTATCAACAAATCTCTTTCTTCTGCTGGTCGTGTTGTTACATTTGTCATGGAGACAGAGCTCCTCGAGAATATATAAACAATTCATAGTGAACATCGTGAAAGGATGTATCGATCTGAAC
>CAZWXR010000008.1:6848-29170 GCA_964637985.1 uncultured Candidatus Poseidoniales archaeon | reverse complement strand
ATCACGGTGCAAGCACCACCCTCTCGAACCACTTCAGCTTGCTCAAGAGGGATGGAGAAGTACTCCTCTGGAACATCACCATCGGGGTGGTCATTCCATGTTGGAACATTGTGAGGGTCGCCGTAAAATGGCCCTCTGTAACATCGCTTTGGTTCAAAGAAAATGACGGGGTCGTTGCATTCGATTGCACTCGTAAGCAAACCCTTTGCATTTCTTGGATTTGAGCAATACACAACTTTGAGCCCAGGTGTGTGCGTAAACTGGGATTCAGGGGATTGTGAATGATGATGGCCACCTTTGATACCCCCTCCAGCGGGTGTTCGGATGGTCACAGGTGTTGAAAACTCGCCGCCTGAACGGTGCCGTAGTTTTGCGATTTCATTGACAATTTGGTCGTAAGCAGGGAAGATGTAGTCAGCGAATTGAATTTCTGCAACCGGGCGAAGGCCATTCAGTCCCATGCCCATTGCAATCGCTGCGATTCCACCTTCAGCAAGCGGAGAATCGAAGACTCGATGTTCGCCGTATTTCTTCTGTAACCCAGCAGTAACTCGAAAAACTCCGCCAAAGTAACCGACATCCTCACCAAAAATCACCACATTGGAGTCGCGCTCTAATTGGTGGTCAAGTGCGGAATTTAACGCTGCAATCATGTTCATTTTTGCCATAAATTCACCTCACTTTCCTAATTCCTCACGCTGTTCTTGCACGTGCCAAGGTACTGTTTCGTAGACCTCGGTAAATATCGTTGATGCTGGAGGATATGGGCCAGATGCAAGGTCACCAAATTCGCATGCTTGTTTGTAAGCAATCATGACTTCTTCGTCAATTTTGATGGTCAATGCTTCGTTCTTTGCATCGTCCCAAACACCTTTTCCGACGAGATGTTGGCGAAGACGTTCAACTGGGTCGCCTCCGGGCCAGCATTCAAATTCGTCGTTTGGTCTGTATGCTGAAGGGTCATCTGAGGATGAATGAGCACCTGCTCTGTAGGTGTACACCTCGATGTGGGTGGCACCAAGACCGGCACCTGCACGTTCCCTCGCCCACTTTGTAACGCTGTAGAGTGCGAGGAAATCGTTTCCGTCGACTCGAATCGAAGGAATGTCGTATGCTAATCCTCTCTCGGCAAATGTTCTTCCACCTGTTGCTAAGGATGCATGGGTCGAAATGGCCCACTGGTTGTTGACGACATTGAGAATCACAGGGGGTTTGAATGTTGAAGCGAAGTTTAGGGCGTAGTGGTAATCGCCTTGGGCAGATGTTCCATCGCCGAGCCATGAAATACAAACCTCATCGTCACCTTTGTATGCACTTGCCATCGCTACGCCAACAGCTTGTGAAAATTGGGTTCCGACAGGTGATGAAATTGAAATGAATCGACCTTCTTTCCAAGTATAATGGACCGGCATTTGCCTACCTCGGACATTGTCCTCAGTGTTTCCGATGCAGTGACAAATCATGCTGACCATGTCTCTGCCTCGAACGAATTGAGCACCAGGTTGTCGGTAAGATGGAAACAGCCAATCTTGCTCTTCTAAAGCCATCGTTTGTGCAATCGCTATCGCTTCTTCACCAAATGATCGCATGTAAAAAGACAATTTTCCAGTTCGCTGCATTTTCATCATTCGGTCGTCAAAGATACGAAGTCGCATCATGTATTCAAGACCTTGAATCAATGTTTCATCATCCAGTTTGGGGTCCCATTCTCCATGGGCTTCGCCTTTGTCATTGAGAACTCGGACGAGGCCTGCTGCGAGAACGGCTGTATCAGATGCTGAGCAGGTTGCTGGGTCTGGTCGAGAAAAGTCGCCAGGTTGATGGGAAAAGGCACCGCCGAAATCAGGGTCATCACCCGGGCGGAAGGGTGCTGCACCAATGGTATAGGGTGTTGATGTTGCAATTGTCCTTTCCATGATTACGCCTCAATCTATGCTTGTCTTAAGTGGTGTCGGTTGAGAATCTTGCTTGGGTTGAGTGTACACGTACGCTCCGGGTAATTCCTCATCGTTGTGTTCGTCAATGGTTTTTCTTAAGAGCAGACCTGCCTTAAACGATGAGCGAACCAGTGGGCCGCTAGCAATGCCAGCAAAGCCCATGTCGATGGCTTGCTTTGCCCAAATATCGTACATGTTTGGTTCGGGGAACCGGTCTACAGCCAAATGCTTCGATGAGGGTGCGAGATATTGACCGATCGTAAGAAAATCGACATTGATGTTCCTGAGGAGGTGCATGGCTTCAGTAATTTCATCATCGGTTTCGCCTACACCAACCATGATGGAGGACTTTGTGAGAATGTCCGGACGCAATTTCTTGGCATGTTCAAGGATTGAAAGGGATTGGCTAAACGAAGCACGTACATCTCGAACAATACGGTCGAGTCGTGGAACGCATTCGACGTTGTGTGCAAAGATATCGAGTGGAGCCCCTTCGAGGAGGATTTCAAGTGCTGCAATGTCACCAGCGAGGTCAGAACAAAGAAGTTCGATACTGACGTCAGGGCATCGTTGTTTGACAGCGTCGATGCAAGCACGGTAATGTGATGCACCACTATCTGCGAGGTCATCCCGATTGACGACGGTGATCACAAGATGACGCAAGTTCATGGATTCGACTGCCTCGGCGAGTTGTAGAGGTTCCTCGGCATCGAGCGGCGGAGGTGTTTTGATAGTGCCAACAGCACAAAATCGACATCCTCTCGTGCATTCTTTTCCTGCGACCATGAATGTGGCATCGCCCGATGACCAACAATCGTGGATGTTCGGGCAACGTGCCTCTTCGCAAACCGTGTGGAGTTTGTTATCTTTGACGGCTGCCTTGGTGAGGTTGAATTTTTGTTGTTGTTCTCCAGAGGGAAGTTTGGTTCGAAACCAGTTTGGTAAACGGGGTTTTTGGTCTGCAATGGGTAAGGATTTGCCCTGCATTGTCGTCCCGCCGAATTCTTCCACAGTACCTCGTTTGAAAAAGATGTGTGCAGGGGGGCTAAGCAAATACGAGCCTTCATCAATCTGAAAACCCACCCCCGCTTATGGCAGAGCGAGTCATTCTCATCACGGGTGGGGCAAAACGACTCGGAGCGGAAATGACGAAGTTGTTCATCAATTCAGGCTATTACGTTCTCATCCATGTACGAACAAGCCATGCAGATGCAGAGCATCTACTCGAAGAAGCAAAAGCACGTCATCATCGCAATTGTGGTGATGTTCTTCAAGCCGACCTTTCAACGTCAGAAGGAGCCCTTCATTTACTCAATGCAGTACACAACCATCCACTTGTGACTGAAAACGGATTGTTTGGTTTGATTCATAATGCATCATTCTACCACCCAATTGACATTCATGAACTCCAAACAAAAGACATGGATGACCTCTATGGCCTTCATATGCGAACTCCTCTCCTTCTCAGTACGGGATTGTTTGACGACCTCGTGCATGGTGAAGGCTCCATTATTGGTATTATCGATACATCTTGGAAGCGACATTGGAAAGGCATGACACATTATACAGCATCGAAGGCAGGACTCCGCCAAATGCTTACGAATCTTGCTGGAGAATTCTCACCTCGTGTACGCGTCAACATGATCGGTCCCGGAGCGATTCTTGCCGCTGATTGGGAGGAAGAGCATTTCAAAAATGTCCTCCGTCAAGTCCCTTTGGGCCGTGCAGGCGAACCAATTGATATCGCAAAATCAGCCCTGCATTTTTTGCAAACAGGCCATCTCAATGGTGAGTTCTTGGCCGTTGATGGTGGCTGGGATTTGAATATGAATCAATAATTCATTTGAAATAATGAAGGGCAAAGCATCGGTCAAGCAGGGGTATCCGAGTCTGGTCAAAGGAGCAGGGCTTAAGATCCTGTGCTCATAGCTTCGTGGGTTCAAATCCCACCCCCTGCATCGTTTTCTTCTTTCTCGCTTCCTTCGTTTCCAGAAAGCAAAAATATGGCTGACATTGGTGCAATACGACTCAATATAAGCAAAACCGTTTAACATTGTATTGGATAGGGCCGCTTAGTGAGAACCATGGTTGTTGGGATGAATCGTCAACATAGGCTCAGTTTCTCCCTCACATTGTTGATGCTGTTCACTCTTCTTTCCCCGCTCTTGATGCAGCCCTCAAGTGAGGATAATCAAACCCAGTGGCTCGGCGAAGAATCCATGATCTTCAGAGCCGCAGGTGAGCAAGAATATGAGCTCTATCTTGATGAACCGAATTCCCAAAATGGCGGAGACGGGGCAATAACAACGATAGAACCCGATGGCTCTCAATTTGAAGGCAGTGCCATTGAAGGATTAGAATTCCGTTCGTCAGAAATGATTGGAAATTTATTTGTTAACGGCTCTGGCTCACAAAACACTGCTCGATTTGTCGTCTACATGCAATTCAGGGGAAGTCAAGGGTCAACAGCGACCGTTACATTTTCACTTCGAGCAGGTGATTCCGAAGTTGCAAGTGAAAGTATCGACCTTGAGTCCCCTTGCACAAGCACATTCCAATCCAGTTGTGATTGGTCGACACGAGAAGTCGACTTCGACTTGCCATCCAATGGTTTCCAAGTGCAAAGTGGAAAACAGATCAAAATACGAATCGATGCCGATGCTTCATGTGAGGGTGGTGGTGGCGGAGGTTTCGGCCCAGATTGTGCCGTTGACATCGGTTTTGGTCGTATGGAAAGTTCAGGGGGATTCTCTCGTTTAGAAATTATGACCAACCCATTAGCCAAATCTTCAGTAAAGGTTCACCTACCCGGGAAGGGTTGGAATGACAACGAAGATGTCCTCTGGGCTCCTAATCACAGAGTCGACTTCCGAACGATGCAATTCTCTGTTGATGTTCGAGATGCTTTTGGCCGAGATGATATCGAGGATGTCATTCTTTCGATGTGGACGCCAAACAATGCAGGAACAGTATTCTCAAAGGAATTTGAAGATGATGACCTCAAACTTGACAACGATGGATTGGTGGGGAACTTCTCCTACACATATCAGGCAGGAATCGATGCAGGAGAGTACAATATCTACCTTGAAATCCAAGACGTTCAAGGCCATACCGTTGAATTCCAGCATCAAGGCGTTGAATTCACTGAACATGATATTTACTTGACGACGCCAACGAATCAACCCGATGTTGTATTGATTGCTCCAGGCCAAACAACGACTGTCGAACTTCTTGTCGAACACATTGGTTCATCATCGTCTTCAATCGAAGTCGAGATGGACGTGACAAATAATTTGCCAAGTTCTTGGTCAGACCCAGTTTGGGACAAACCAGGAGGATATTCATTGACTGGCGGAGGCGATTACACTCGACCAATTCTTTCGATTACAGTTCCTGAATCAGACTTGACCAATGTCCCCTCAGGCTTGAACATAGCGGCAAGAGCATATGCAGAAGACACTGATGGGCTCCGAAAAGAAGTTCGGGTTCAAACCATCCGACTTGAACTCGAGCAAGTTGATGTGAATGCTGAACCAAGAGTTTCTGTGTTTGAAGACGGAGACCAGCAGGTGCAAATTGCAGATTCAAACCGCCCCGAGGCATACGATGAGTCACTTTCCCATTATGTTGACCAAGATGAAGTAGGAGAATTCTTCATCAATGTATTTAATTCTGGTTTCGTCACTGATTCGTTCAAAATTCGAATATTAGACTTGCCAGATGCTTGGGACTACCAATTCTACGACAATGATACAGGTTTGGAACTGATCAAAGAAGGTATATACTCAATTACCCCAGATATCGGCTCAACCCAAGTATTAACCGTCCTCCTCAAACTCTATCCACCAGAAGAACGTGAAGCACAAGACATCGGTTTAGTGAAACTATCAGTCACCAGCAGAGAAGACACCGACCTAACCACCCAAGTTGGATTTACAGTCCACCGGACATTTGGCATCCTCGCTGAAATCATCGGCGACAGCGATTCAGGCACGCTTGGTGCTGTAGGGCCAGTTTCTCCAGGCGCCTATGTCTTCTATCAAATCCGCGTAAGTGATTCCAGTGAAAACTCAGGGAGCTCGACAACCACTTGGCGCATCGTTAATCCGAAAGACCTCGATAGAAACATTGAGGAAGACAGCAGGTATTCATCTTGGGATTATGACATCACTGACAAAGATACAGGGGCAAACCTTGTAGTTCTCAACCTTGCACCTGAAGAAAGCGTTGACTTCAAACTTGAAATCAATTTAAGGAATGAAGTGCCAGCAGGTAATCACACAATTTATCTTCAAATCAAAGAAGAAAATGTAGAAGATGACGAAGCGAGGTATTTCGACCTCCCGCTCAAGATAGAAGTGGCTGAAAATGTCGAAATCGGTAACCTTGAACTCACACAAAAATCCCAAAACTCTCCGTTTGCATCTGGTGAAGAAAAGAATGTCGATTACCGACTTACCAATCAAAACAACATCGAACTCACAGTGACCATCACAATCAACGAACCAGATGGATGGGAAGCAGGCTTACGAGCAACTTCTGACCAAGAGGCAGCACAATTCCTAATTCTCAAACTTGAGCCGTATGCACACAAAGATTTCAGTATGAAAATTGTAGCCCCTGAGTCCGTCAAAGACAACAAAATGGTCAAGATTGAAATGCTCGTCACTCCAATGGAGGAAGAAGTGCAATATGGTGAGGATTACAACCAGAAATTCTTCTTTTCCTTTTCGACAACATGTGCAGGTGCAGATTGTATATTCCTTGAAATGATTGACCCCGAACCCCAAACGCTTGTGATCTATGCCATTCTCGCTCTGTGCCTTCTCTATGCTGTGTTCCGCAGGGGGCAAATGAATGCTCAGATGGGCGGCGACAAGTACAACTTGCTCACCGAATCTGATGGCAGTGTTCCTTTGCCAGAAGATGGCGAGGAATTTGGAGAAGAAGAGGGCGATGATCTACCACCAATTGTGACGCAATCGGCCGATGATGACGATCTTGAATTGCTTGAAGAACTCGATTCGATTTGATACAATCTATGAAGATTGTATGAACAATGTACCATTTGCCTTATGAGGTATCGGTGGCTCCTCATAGTTGGTGAACACCTTGACTCACGAAGCTACCGCGATTTCGACCGGCATAGATATCTCAATTTCAATTAGAGATGCAAAGAAATCAATCCTTCTTGTTGCTCTGATGTTGCTTTCCTCTTTCGCTTCAATGCAAATATTTTCTTTCGAAGTGTCGGCAAACTCCGATGCTGATGGTGACGGACTAACCTACGGTCTCGAATACCTCATCAACACACAACCCAATGACCCCGATTCCGATAACGACGGGCTACCTGATGGTTGGGAATGGATGTATGGCCTTGACCCGCTTTCGACAATTGGTGGCGACGGTGCTGTTGGTGACCCTGATGGCGATGGAATGTCGAATCTCCAAGAGTACTTGTATCTACAACCAACCAACTGGGACTTGTCGTCAACAACGACTTATCTTGACAATGGGGTTTGGTGGAATGGAACAGTTCCAGTAAATGATTGGAACGAAGAAGGAGCCATGCAGTTTAACCAAGTGGCCTGTGGCGGTACTGGAAGCGACGGAACGGGCAACGTCATCTTGTGTGACGAAGACCCTGTTGGAAACATTTGCGCAAATGGATTTGACGATGACAAAGACGGTGCAGTTGACGGTGCTGACCCTGACGGCGATGGTGATGCTGACTGTTTGAGTGATGACGATGACGGTGACGGCATTGCTGACGAAGACGTTGCAGGATGGGATACCGATGGCGATGGTATGCCGGATGGTTGGGAAGCAGCAAACGGTCTGAACGCAACCAATCCATCAAATGCAGATGGGCCAAATGGTGACCCAGATGGTGATGGTCTCATCAACCTCTACGAATATGTCAATCCTTCATGGACGACAATGTGTGGCTCTTCGCCATGTTTCCGAAATGGTCCCGATGGTGTCGTAACTGAAACCATCACTCCATGTAATCCAGCCCAAGGTGTTGGGCCTGGCGGATGTGCAACATTAACTGCAGAAGTCGATGGCATCACATCGACCAATCCACAGGATGCTGATTCAGACAACGATGGTCTCAACGACTCATATGAAGCACTCACACTCCTCACTGACCCAACATCGTCTGATACAGACAATGACGGCATTCCTGATGGTGTTGAGGTGAACGGAGCATACGGCAATCCTGCTCAAGCAAGCGACCCTCGTGACAACAACACCGACGACGATGCATTTGACGACGGTGTCGAAGATGCGAATTCAAACGGTCAAGTCGATACAGGCGAAACCGACCCAACTCGACGAGAGGATGCCGGGGATGCCGATAACGATGGGATTCAAAATTGGGAAGAAAACCTCACGTGTACACTGTGGAACGTTGCCGACACCGACTTTGGTGGAATTAACGATGGCGATGAACGGAACACAAGCCACGGCACAGACCCTTGTGATTCATTAACGAACTTTGTGACCACATTCGTGAGTTACAATTCTGGAAATCAACGCGTCACCGTAAGCGATGGTTCCGGATTCAATCCTTCGGGAGGAGTTGGATGGTACAATGTTTCAGGGACGTGGGAATCCTTTGCTTATGTAGCGACGGTCAACAATGTCATACAAGGGGTTTCCAGTGGTCCAAGTGGAACGGCTACGGAAGTCGCTAATCGAAATGGTTCATTCTGTCACACTTCGGCTGTATCCGATGGAACAATTACGACAACACGCCAATATTGTGATGACGATTACGAAGATACAGACGGTGATGGGCTTGCTGACTGGCAAGAATTGCTCGGAACATTCGGATGGTTTTCCAACCCAAGTTTGGTCGATTCCGATGGTGATGGCGTCGATGACTTCACTGAGGTATTTGACAACACTGACCCAACAGAACCGTGTACGAATCTCCTCGACGATGATTTTGATGGTATCAACAATTATTTTGAAAATACCACTGGTTGTGACTTGATTTACATCGGGATCACAAATGGTTCACTTGATGTTTGGGTGACTGATTCGCAAGTGTATGACACCGATTCCGGTGGTGTCGGTGACCGAGACGAATATTTTGATGGCACAAATCCAGAAAATAATCCAGCCGATGACCTCCTACCCTCCGACTTCGACGGCGATGGCATACCTGACGCTGTTGAAAATGATACAGGCACAGACTGGACCAATCCCGATACAGATGGCGGTGGTGTGCCCGATGGGGTTGAATGTCCACAACCATTCTGGTTTGTTGATTGTTCAGGATCACCATCAAACCCACTCGACCCGTCAGATGATTTTGCTACCAACGATGTCATATTTTGGGCGAACAACACCAGTGGAGTTGTCGATACATCACTTGTTCATCGGTGGAGATTGACAACGAGTGATTTCTACACCGGTTCAACCTATGCACACCTTGATTCCGTGCACCCATATTCAAGCCTCGTACCTCCGGTTGAAAACACTACGAATCTGGCTGATGCGAGTTTTGCTAATGATACGGTCGACTGGACGCTGACATACAACCAGCCTATCGGTAACAATGCCTTAGTCCCTATCGCAGCATCATATTCCAACATTTCATTTTATCTTGATACCGGCGTTCAATTTACTCGTTCCAATGACACACACAACCTCAAATCATCGGGTGGACTGTTAACACAGATGTACATCAAAGAACCCGAGTACTACTTTGATTGGGCTACGCTAGCTTCTACGACAGTAGCAGGTCAAAACTTGCCTTACGAAACATTGCTTGATTCAAAATTCACCGACTCTACCGCGCCTGAGTCTGAAGTTCGCAACATCACGTTCAGCGTCATTACATCTTCGAGTGCAAACGATGCGTACAGTATTGCATCTGCATTGGAAGATTTCCTCACAAACGGCAACTCATCAACAACATTCTTGAGAAATTACGATGGCTCAGGCACTCCAAGCCTTGTGGATACAACATTGAACCTCTTGACATTTGCACAAGAGGGCACATGTCGTGAATTTAACACTGCTTTTGTGACTATGGCTCGATTAGCAGGTCTCCCAGCACGACAAGTTGCAGGTTACAGTGGCGGTACATGGACTGGTAGTGGTTATGCCGTTACAACCGACCACTTCACGACATGGTCAGAAGTTCGTCTTCAACAGAACAGTGCAAATGGAAACACTGACCTCGGATGGATTGCTTTTGACCCATGCCCACCTGCAATTGAAATCGAGGTGGTGAATCAAACATTATCAACACTCACGTGGGACAGAGACGGTTCGTCAAATTTCACAGTCTCAGGTCAACTTCGATTTGTTGACAATGCTACACCGATTGCAAACCAAATCGTTTCGTTGTACTTGATACCAAATTCTGACATCTCAAATGCACCGGGTTCTGCAGCCGTTCAAGAGCGATTGCTTCAAACTGTTTCGACAGATGCAGACGGAAATTTCACAGTGAACGCAAATCCAACATTCCCTGCAGCCCCTGGCATTCAACGTATGGTCGTCGTTACTCAACAAGGCGGCTACGTTGGAAATGAGGCACTCCCATTCGATGATTTCATCAACGTGACCGATGATGCTGTTCTTCGACATACTGCTCCTGAACTCGTCAATGAGCCTGTCGTAGGGGCTGGAGCAACCACCACACTCGAAGGCTATCTCGAACTACAGTCCCCAGCGGTTGATGTGATTAACGAACTTCCAAATCAAACGGTATGGTTATCATTTACCTCCTCAGTCAACGGCTTCACCAATGTTTCAGGTGATGTTGATCCATCTGGATTTTGGTCCATCGAATTATCTCTCGACCCTCTCGAAACGAAAACAAATGTCACTGCAACCATTGGTTACTCCGGATGGCAAGACACTTCTGTGGGTAGCATAACGCCTCCACAGTTCCATTTGAGGCCGACGACAACAACAATCTGGCTCAACGTGTCTGATGCTCCGAATCTTACCGCAACAATCGAAGGCTCAAGAGCAAATACGAGTATCATTGTCGTGGATGAACCGTTTTGGGTCAATGGTTCTGCTCTTTCAATAGGTGCAGTTCCAACATCGTTAGCTGGAACCGTGCTTTTGAGAATGCGAAGCAATGGTTCTACAGGGCCTTGGTTTGAAGTGTTCAATCAATCCGTTAACGGAAATTTCAACCTCCAACATACACTAAACTCATCGTCGACCCCAGTTTCTGCAGGTAATATTGAGTTTTCATTGCGATTCTTCCCATCGACAATCCCTGCTACCGATGATGCGAATTTGAGTGCTGGCGAGCCTTATTTCCTCAAAGGAAAGGTGAATTTCCTTATTCAATCGGTTGAACAACTTCGCGGGACGCCTGCTTCTGTCGTGGTTGAACTCTTCGACCACCGAGGTGTCGCAATCAACCAAAATTTCAGTGGAAATTACGACTTTTTCTTTAATTCCACTTGGGTGAATACAACAGTTGACCCTGAATCATCTACACTCACACTATCGTGGGATTTGGATGCTAATTTGTTACCAGGTGATTATGCGTTCAACGCATCATTCAATGGTTCTGAATTCTTTGAACCATCCACTGCTTCAGGTTTGATACGTGTTCTTGCAGAAATTGGTTGGAACCTATCCATCGGTCAGGATTGGACCGACTTTGGTAACTCTACCTATCTTTATGGTGACATCTATGATGCTGTCTATCTCAACCGCGTGATTGGAAATGATACGCTCATCCTTGTTACGATGCTCACGACACAAGGACCAATTGACGTTGCTCAAGCAAGATTAAACAACTCGACTGGAGAATTCAATATTTCAATCACAATGCCGACCAACCTACCATCGGATGCATATGAATTCAACCTTGAATTTGATTTCATCTCATTAGCACCATTCGGTGGTCCATATTACCGGTATGTTGACACAGCTGTGCCACCAAGTCCACCGAGTTCCATCAGTCAACTTGGAGGTATTATTACGGAGTTTAACGTCGAAGCTCAAAATCCATCGTACATTGTTGAGATGAATAATTCTGTGGATTTCACGGCACGAATTACAGACGTGGCCGATGGCTCAAACATCAGTGGTGCGTCTGTTGAATTTATCTGGGATTATGGAAACAGCAACCAAAGTTTGGGTTCTGTGAATACTGATGCTAACGGTAACGCCACCACCTCATTTTCACCAAATAGCATCGCTCCAGGCTACTATGATGTATTAATCGTGGTACAAGACGACCTCACTGCTCCGCTGGCCGCAGGTAATTCAAGGCGATATGGTAATTCAACGCTCATCAATGTGACCGTTCAAGTCGATTCAACAATCGTTGTCACGTCCATGCCTTCAGTGATTACTGCGGGTGCCGCATTCAATGTTCAAGGACGGGTTCTCGATGCTGAAAACAACTCACGACCTCTTCTCACCTCCGTTGAGATGGATGCCTTTTGGCTCGATAACCCTGATGAATTGCTGATGGTTGCGAGAAGAACAAATTTCAATGGTACATTCAATTTCTCAATTCCAACCGATACATCAAACAACGGTACAACAAGAGGTCCACGAACGCTCGTTCTCACCGTCGTTGAAGGTTCATCTCCGTTTTATTTGACGGCGAGTTTCCAGCAAGGTGTGCAAGTGATGGGTGTGTCTATCTTTGAAAACATCGTACCACTCAATCCAGTGGTTGTCAATCGCGGTGACAGCGTCAACATCTCTGGCCGACTTGTTGAGTCATCTGATATGTTCATGCCGCTTGGCAATTATGATGTGCTTGTCAAATTCCATGACACATGGCTGCCTGTAACACAAACCGATAGTGAAGGCTATGCGAATTTCACTTTTGATGTGCCATATACCCAACCACTCGGTTTGACGGTGGTCCAAATTATGTTCAATGGTTCAGTTGACTTGCTTTCGACGAACACCAACATCACATCGATCACAATACGGTCATTGACCAACCTTACTCTTGACGCAATCACCGCAAATCCAGTCGCTGGCACGAGTTTCAATATCTCAGGACGAGTCCAATCCGATAACGGTTCAGGAATTGAACAACGTGATGGAACAGTGTTGCCAAATGCAAACATCCTCATCGCTATTGATGGCTCGCCTTCTGGATTTACAGTATCCGGAGGTGCTATAGGAACAGAAGGTTACTGGAATGCAACTATTACGTTGAGTCAAACATTTGAAGCAGGTACACACAATATCACTGCATCATTCATTTCAACCGTCAACTTCTATCTTGCAAGCTCGAACAACACAACCTTCGACAGTCGTGGCTTTTCGACATTGGTTTTCCTTCGACCATCCCTCGATGGTATCGGTCAGCCTTCACTGAATGACCGCACAGTACGAGGCAATAATGTCACCTTCCATATCTTGCTGCGAGATAATACAGGTGCAGATTTGGACGGTCAAGCAATCACGGTTTCGCTCCCAGGCACATCTATTGTAGGCGTGTTTACAACTGAAGCAAACGGAACAGCATATGGCTCGCTTGAAGTTCCTGCGAACACGAGTGTTGGTCCAAATGACATTTTCGTCGAATATGCGGGGGTCTCCGGTACGACTGGGTTGTTAGGTAGTAATGCAACCACTCGCTTTGTCGTGTTAGCGAACACCAATCTCACCATCACAGAATATCCTGATATTCGAACTGCAGGTGAACAATTGGTTGTGAATGGAACACTACTTGATGACTTGGGTCAAGCACTACAATCCAACGGCATTGATGCATTCGGTATTGTCTACCTCTTGGTTGATGGCGTCCCGGTCGCCAGTGCGACCACCAATGGAAGCACAGGCCAATTTTCAATCACATATTCGCTACCATCAGATACGACACCAGGGACTCATCAGTTGCGAGTTGAGTTTAGAGGTGGCAGAGACTGGGTAGACCCAATTGGCTTTGGAGATATTAACAACCCTGAATATTACTTAGCAAGTTTTGATGTGGTCAACTTCAATGTCAGTGTCCCAACGAAAATTCAGTTGTTGACACCATCTGGTGAGGCTGACCGAGATTCAACAATTACCATTCAAGGAAGATTACTCGATGTTTCGGATATTGAACTACCAAACCTAACTGTAGAAGTTTGGCTTGGAGGTGTTTGGATTACCAACACAACGACTGACGAGAATGGAACCTTTGTTGCCGTGTACGCTGTTCCAGCCAATCAACCGCTTGGTCAACTGAGTTTAGAAGTTCGATTCACTGGTACGACATTCTACCTGCCGAGCAACGCATCAGGTATGTGGCAAGTGTTTAGTCAAATTGCAGTTGAAGTTTCAATTGATTCCCCAGTCGCCGTTGGAAGTGATGCCCTCATCACTGGAACAGTGCGTGACAATCAGTTTGTTGGCGTTGAAGGTCTCACGGTTGATTTGAAGATTGACGATGTTGTTATCGCATCAGTTGTCACCAACAGCGATGGTGACTTCGAGTATCTGTGGACGATTACAGACACATTCAATTTCGGAACACTCGACCTCTTTGCGGTTGTTGAACCTCAAGGATACTATCGGTACGGTATAGGCAACACATCATTCGACTTGCTCCATCGAACCAGCATCACGCTTGAATTCGCAGATGGTACTGATGCTACCCGTGGAGATGTTTGGGAAATTTCTGGCCGATTGTTCGATTATGATACCATCGACAAAGCCGGTTTAGCTGGTGAAACAGTGCAAATTGACCTCGACGGAGTTCTTGTTCAATCGACTGTCACCGATGCATCTGGAAATTGGGCTGCGATTATTTACGTCGACCCATCTCTCTCCCGTGGCGAGCATACACTTACAGTACGCTTTGGTGGTAGTGCACTGCACCTTGGCTCAGATGCCCAGTCGAATGTGAAGGTCTGGTCAAACATTGAAATCACCATCGATGCATCTTCGTCGAAGATTGTCACTCGCTCCGATGGAACATTCGCTCCATTGGTTCTTATTGGTTCAATCCAAGAAATTGGTGGCGATGGTGAAGTGTTTGAAAACCTTGAATTCTACATTGGAGATGGAGCCGATTGTGTCAACGGTAGAGAAGAGGCGAGGTGTATTCCGCTCACTTTCGTCAACTGGGCCAACGGTAACTTTACAGCAACGGCTACAATGCCATCTTGGACAAACATTGGCAGTCAATATGTGTACATTGACGTTGTTCGAAATGATTCGCTTTACCTCAATGCAGCGACAGTCAACCACCTCCTATTTGTCAATGTAGATGCAGTCATTTTCGTCGACATCGACGATATCGTGGAAGGAAAGCAGGAAGAAGTTCGCGGTACGATTCAAATCAACGCAGAGGATACTGGAAGCGGTTTGGAAGATGTTTCAGTGATGATCTACATGTATGATGAGAACAAGACACAACTTCGACAGGTCAATGAATTGACAAATGAAGATGGACTCATCGAATTCGAATTCTTAGCCGACCCTCCATATGGTGACGCAGAATTCTGGGGAGAGATTTCGATTGATATTGTGATCAACGACCCAGTCTTATCGCCGCAGACCCTATCTCGTTTCAACCTCGACCGAGAAGCGGGCTTCATTCCAGATTACACATATTCATCGAATGAAGAAGCGGTGAGTGGCTGGGCATATCTCCTCGTTCTTCTCATCGCAGGACTTGTTGCGGGTGGCATCATGATGTATCGAAAGAAACTCAAGGGCGATATTTATTCAGACGCCGCTGAAATCTTTGCCTACACTGCCGAACTGCTTGCAGCCGGTGACGCAACAAGGGAGGCCATTTTCAAGTGCTATCAAGAATTATGTGAAGTTCTGCAAGAGCGCGGATTCTTGAGAAGAGACCATGAGACAGTTCGTGAATTCGAATTTGCCATTCGTCAAGCAATGGGCGGTCTGTCTGAAGAAGCTCTCACCGCACTCGACAATACTTTCGAAATGGCACGATACAGCCGAGAAGAAATGGGTGAAAGTCACAAGCAAGTTGCTTTGCAATCGGTCACACAAATGACAACTGAAATCTATCAACTTCAGAAGGTCCCACCAAGAGAATTTGCCTGATTACCAGCGTAATCGCAAAAGGCCGTTCACAAATGACACATTGCGTATGCCGTCTCTTGGAACAGGAAATGTTCGTTCAAGGGACCCATTTTCAATCTCAAGTCGAAGGCGACCGAGAACTTGACCGTCATCAAGTTGAGTGGTTTCGAGTTTGATGTGGTCGAGATTCATGCCGTGCATAGGCAATTCTAGACCATCAGTGATGATTGCTCCATTGAGTTCATCGACAAACCATTGCAATGCCATGTCTGGATTTTGTTGAAGGATATGGGATTCAGGTTGCAGGCCGGCCGCAACGAGAACTTGGTTATGCCTTGAGCGAACTTCATCCAAATGTGGTGATTGTTGAATGAATTCATTGAACTTCTGTTCAGCAGGCTGATGAATGCGTACGGGCGAGTCTTCGGTTTGAATTGATGAATCATCATCGTCAAGAGTTTCCGAAATTTCGATTTCTTTCCACTCGTTCATATTCCTATCCAACCTGCTGTGCCTCATCAATATTCGTGTAGAAATTATTCTGTATCCTCTCGATGTACTGTACGGAAAAACCGTGCTGCATATTGCTTGGTTTGTTCAGAGGAGTCACATGAAATCATTTGTAAATCGGGCGGATAACATGCTTCGTAAGTCCGTTCATTGTTTCGCTTATCCAACAAGAGAATCATTGCCCTATCAGCAACTGAACGAATAGGTCGACCCATGGCTTGTAAAATTGAATTGATTGCTGGTTGGGAAATCGTATATTTCCAAGCAAGATTTCTCCCAAATCGCTCTTCGGCAAATCTCGTTAGTGCCTTCGAGAGTAATGAAGGCGGTGCATTGGGAATGCCAATACATGCTACTGCATCCAGTGCCCCATCGTGATAATCGATGCCTTCGGAGAGTCGAGCGCCAAATACACCACCGAGCAAAACCTTTCTGTTGTTTTGTTTTTCAAAGAGCAATGTTTCAACCACACCATCAAGGTCGCGTTTTGACCAATCTCTAT
The DNA here is from genome assembly GCA_964637985.1 of uncultured Candidatus Poseidoniales archaeon. Lineage (GTDB taxonomy): Archaea > Thermoplasmatota > Poseidoniia > Poseidoniales > Poseidoniaceae > Poseidonia. The sequence goes on along the minus strand of CAZWXR010000008.1, from coordinate 12,214 downwards.
TTTCGAGAATAAGACGAGTGCTAAAAAATTGCCCTTTCCCTACGATTTGTTCAAGCATTGAATATGATGGTGCAAAGACGGCGACATTTCCGGGTGTTGCGTCGACCAATGCTTGAATATGTTCTTGAATGAGGGTGGTGTTGTGTTGCGAACGTTCTGAAAATTTTGTTGTGACATTCTTAGCAATGAGCACAGGTCTTCGTTTCGCAGCAAATGGAGATGAATAATGGGCATGGGTGGTTGAATTAGTAAAACCAAGAATATCTGCATACATTGAGGGTGGGTAAAGTGTTCCTGACATCAGAATTGAACCCGCAGCCTCTGCAAATATCGGTGCAGCGACCATGCCTGGGTCGAGCAGGTGGGATGTAATTCTGCCATCTTTTCCTTTACCATCAAAAATTAGTACGATTGAATTGGTGTTTTGAAACCTGTCAAGAATTCTCAATAGTTCAGAAAATCGGATAGCATCAGGCTCCATGGGGTCTTCCCCATCGCCAACTTCGACATCGACATCGACATTTGCAAGAATGTCTCGAAGAAGTTTGATTCGACTACTTCGAGGCACGTCAGAATTTTCAGATTCTGTTAATTTTTGTTGTGAACCTTTACCTTCGGCGAGGTCACAGGCTTCGTGGAGGAGTTCGAATAAATCCTCAACTTTCAATTCAACCTCGTCATCCTCATTTTTCAATTGATTGTGAAGTTTTGCAAAATACGTTGAAAACACCTTTCTTGCGTGCTCAAAAACCGCTTTAACCCATACGATCAACTCGTATTGACTGTGGGCCAAATCGCCGGTGGTTTGCATCACAATACTGCGGTATCGTTCTTCGTGTTCCTCAAGTTCAGTGTAGACATTTTTCACCATGGTTGGGGTGAGTCGTCGTTCCATCGTCATGCGTATACGGTCGGGGAGGTTATGGGCCTCATCAACGACGATGATGATATCTTCGAGGCTCAGCCCCATCGCCTTCAGGCTATTTTCTCGGACGCCGTCATCGAAGAGATGGTTGTAGTCCCCAACGAAGACATCTGCAAATGCTACGGTTTCTCTTGCAATCTTCCACGGGCAGGTGACTGTTGGGCGGCCGTGCTCAACATGTTGGACAACTTTTTCAACAAGTTCGTCAACATGAAGGGGATAAGAAAGAAATTCCTCTCGTAATCCTTCAGCTTTGGTCATCCATGGCTGACATGAACGATTTTTTCTAGCCTGAGAGCACATGAGTGAGAATACAAAGGGAGACTCCTTTGCAAAATCCTGTACGCACATTCCGGCTTGCCCAATCATATCAACAAGTGAAATCTTTGAGGTTTTTCCACGTCGTTCGTTGATTTTACGAACAGTATCTACCACGATGCGGTGCTGAGTTTGTCTTGACGTGAGAAAAAACACGGTTTTCTCTTCACCAGGGACAAGAGCGACTTGAAGGGCGGCTGCAAGGGCAGCAGCAGTTTTTCCAATTCCAGTTGGTGCAGCAGCAAGGTGATTTCCACGGCATTGAAGGGATGCGATACAATCTCGTATCATTTCAAGTTGGCCTGGTCTGGGATGCTCGTGGGCCAAAAATTCAAACTCAACATTCGAAGTTGTATGTTGACCCATACTGTCGAACCAGTGACGACCGTTCTAAAGGCTTGACATTCGTCATGAAGGAAATTGTGTGTGCCCAAAAAATGTGGGGGTTGGGCACGTGGGAAAATGTGGGTCAACTTGCTTGACCCGAGGCAGGGTCCCCTCGGCCGCCATCCGAGGGGTCTGTGGGGGTGTGGTGGTTGTGGGAACCATGGCCAATTTGTGCATGGCGGGCACGCTGACAAAGTGAGTGTAGACCGTGCAAGTTTGACCGATCTTGCACTGCCCAAAGGGTGGCATCAATGAGATTGTATCCCTTTGATTGCCTATTCATCCCATCCCCTCCGTACTCTCACCACTTATTCTTGGTATTCTCTTCGTCGTTGTGTTGATGCTTTTGCATCATCTAAAAGTGATTGAAGCATTGTTGATGCTTCTTGGTATGAGGCTATTTGTTCCTCAATGAAGGATTTCAATCCTTGCTGTGCAGCATGTTCTGGAGTGATTCCACGTAATTCATACAGTTCGCCAAGCAACTTCTTGTCGCCGACACCGAGTGGGATTCGAATCGAATCCATGCCCTGAACTTTAGGTTGCCCGTTGAGGTATTCTTCCACTGCTTTCCGAATGACGTCGGAACGGTTTCTTGCACCCTCGTGTCCGATTTTCATGTCAAGATGTTGAGCATCTTCTTCACTCAACCTGAATGAGACGAGAACTGTTGGTTGGACCATTCTGCTTCCTCCTGTAAACTATGCTATACCTTGAAGCATATAAAGATGTTTACAATTGACTTACATTTTGTCATACGCATGTTTACAAAGGAATTTTACCCTGCGAACATTCAAATTCTTCATCCAGCACCACTGGTCATGGAAAGGGAATACACACGTGGACTGTATCTCTACATGGAATGCCTCAAGGTTGCATTTGATGATGAAATTGTCACAAGTGAAGAGGCTGAAATCCTCAAGATCATCGCCGTGGCATTGGATGTGCAACCAAGTGATACAGCCGAACTTCGAAGTATTGTTACGGGTGAGGTTCCTAATCCGTTTGTCCTTGGCAACCAAGAATACACTGGATATCAAGTAGGTGATGCCTCGATGTATCAGGCTGCACTGATTGCAGCTCTTGATGATGAGGTCATCACTGAAGATGAATGGGCGCTCGTGAACCATCTTCGACAACTCGTTGGTATACAAGAGGATGAACATGCCCTCATTGAAGAGGCGATTCGGGCGACTGAAGGCATAGATGCAATGGGCCAAACACGTGTTGAGCGTCTTGAGCGTTATCTCACCGTTTGTCAAATTTAATCGAGAAAACAGGTTCAAATTGAAATGCAAAATGGGAACTATTAGAAAGGGTCTTCAATTGGCCTAATTCAATTCAAGAAACCAAAGGTGAATTCGATGTCAGCAATAAAACAAATTTACGAGAAAGTCAAATCACGAGACCCTGGTCAACCGGAATTCCATCAAGCCGTGCTTGAAGTCTTAGAATCCCTTGAACCTGTGTTGGAGCGACATCCAGAATATGCTTCCATCGTCGAACGTGTCGTCGAACCTGACCGCCTTATCCACTTCCGAGTACCTTGGGTTGCCGACAATGGAGATGTCCATGTGAACAGAGGATTTCGAATTCAATTTAATGGAGCCATTGGTCCTTACAAAGGCGGCCTACGATTCCATCCAACTGTGAACGCATCAATCCTCAAATTCTTAGCATTTGAGCAAATATTCAAAAATTCACTCACAGGTCTGCCGATGGGTGGTGGAAAAGGTGGCTCTGACTTCGACCCTAAGGGGAAATCGGATGCCGAAGTCATGCGGTTTTGTCAATCCTTCATGATGGAATTATGGCGTCACATCGGACAAGATTGTGACGTCCCTGCAGGCGATATTGGCGTCGGAGGCCGAGAAATAGGATTCTTGTTTGGTATGTACAAAAAACTTCGAAACGATTTCCAAGCAGGTGTATTGACCGGCAAAGGTTTGCAATATGGTGGTTCATTGATTCGTCCAGAAGCAACTGGTTACGGGCTTGTGTATTTTGCAAGAGAGATGCTCGCAACAAAGGATAAGTCCTTCGAAGGGGCAACTGTTTCAATTTCAGGCTCAGGCAACGTTGCACAATTTGCTTGTGAAAAGGTCCTCGACCTTGGTGGAAAACCAGTAACAATGTCGGACTCATCTGGCTGGATTTACGATGCAGATGGTATTGACCGAGAGAAATTAGCATGGATTATGGACTTGAAAAATAACAGGCGCGGACGTATCAGTGAATACGCTGAAAAGTTCGGAGCTACATTTACTCCATCAGCACCCGAACCATCATTGAATGGTTTGTGGGGCGTCGATGTTGATGTTGCACTTCCTTGTGCGACCCAAAATGAACTCAATGGTGAAGAAGCAAAACTCTTGGTTGCCAATAATGTCATCGCTGTAGCCGAAGGTGCAAACATGCCTTGTACTCCAGAAGCGGTTGCAGTCTTCCAAGAAGCAGGTGTTTTGTTTGCTCCGGGTAAAGCAAGTAATGCAGGTGGCGTCGCTACCTCTGGTCTTGAAATGTCACAAAACTCTCTCCGCCTCAGTTGGACTCGAGAAGAAGTAGATGAAAAGTTGGAAAACATCATGATTAATATCCACAAAAATGCTTCTGAAACTGCGAAAGCGTATGGAAGAGAAGGCGATTATGTCTTTGGAGCAAATGTCGCTGGCTTCCTCAAAGTTGCAGAGGCAATGACAGCACAAGGCGTCCTGTGAAATTGAACAGGTCTTTTTGTACCAACCTTGGCACAAAATGCCATGCCTGAAGGACCAGAGATTCATCGGGCAGCAGATAGGATTCGAAATGCCTTAGAGGGTAAGCCCTTGCTCGATGTGAATTTTGAGTTTCAACCAATTGTGGGCATGGAACATCATTTCGAGCAAGGCATCATCGAAAAAGTCGAGGCGAGGGGCAAAGCCCTCCTCATTCATGGTGCACATCGAGTACTTTACGCACACAATCAATTGTATGGTCGATGGATGGTCAACAAGAAAGGGCGTAAACTCCCCGAATCGCGCCGTTCATTACGTCTTACCCTTGAATCAGACTCGCATGTGGTTCGACTATTTTCAGCAACAGATGTTTGTCTTCTCGAACATCATGAGGTTGACCAACATCCATACATTGCAAAATTGGGTCCAGATGTTGTGCTGAAGTCCACAACGGCAAAGGACATTCAACATCACATCGTTCAAAAGAAGTACCAGCGAAGGCAGTTGGGCGGGCTTTTGCTTGACCAAGGTTTCTTATCTGGTGTAGGTAATTATCTCCGAAGTGAAATTCTCTTTCGTTCAGGACTTCGACCCAAACGAACAATTTCATCGTTGACAAAAGACGAACTGAAACTCTTTTGTAATGCAACCATTGAAATTGTTCAACGTGCTTTTGAGCAAAAGGGGATCACAGTTTCAAAACAACGCTACGAATCCTTACGGGCAGAAGGACATCGTCATGGAGCATCCCGGCATTATGTCTTTACACGCTCTGGCTTACCCTGTTATGACTGCAACGATACAATACTTCGAGAAACCGTTGCATCAAGGCGTCTTGACCTCTGCCCATCGTGCCAAAAATGATGTCTTCACATTTGGAAGTCTGGGTAATACTGTTGAGTGTACATGAGGGCGTATTCTGGTGGATAATTTTGTGAAATGAGTCCATTGTAGTAGTTCAATGCATCAGGATTGACGACAGGTTGGACTGGTTGTTGAGCCACAGGTTGAGCATACATGTC
>CAZWXR010000008.1:0-6748 GCA_964637985.1 uncultured Candidatus Poseidoniales archaeon | reverse complement strand
CATACATGTCCGGCATCGCTACAGGTGATTGAGCACCCACAACTTGAGCGTTCATATCTGGGATTTGTACTGTTGATTGTAAACCAATCAACTCTTTTTCTTGTACGAGATTATCATTCCCTCGCCTTGTGAATAAGAATGCACCAGCCCCGCCGAGAACGAGGAGAACAAGACCAATCACAATGTACATTGTCGTTCCCGAACTTGTGTTGTCGAGTTCCACTGCCTCGTACACCCATCGCAACGGGTCTTCTGGATATGCATCAGCCCCTTGGTCAATGCCAAATTCATCAGTGGGGTCAGAGTAACCATCTCCATCGGTGTCCAAACAGCCAATTCTGTCGAGTGTGGAGTTTCCATTGGTAAACATGCAGGCATCAGCACCATTTTCAACATTCCACGTTGAATCAGGGTCGGAGTAGCCATCACCATCGGTATCATCACAGCCAATTCTGTCAATCGAGGAGTAATCTCGAATATCTGGACAATCATCGGCATTCAATCCTTCAGGGTTGTCGCCAAATCCATCACCATCACGGTCTGCCCATTGTGTAGGTTCTTCATAAAATGCGTCAGCTCCGTTCGCAGGAAGATAATTCGAATCAGGGTCGGGGTCAGAGTAACCATCGCCATCGGTATCAGGGCAACCAAATCTATCGATTGTTGATGTTCCTGCAACATCGATACATGCATCGGGTTGGAAACCAGATTCGTTGTCGCCAAATCCATCGCCATCTGCGTCGCTGTGTTGTGTTGGGTCATTGATGAAAGCGTCATACTTATCGTACCAACCGTCGCCATCGGCATCAGGACAACCGTACATGTCGTTTTTCCATGACGTTCCAGCAAAGGTTGGGCAAGCATCTTGTTGATGGGGGAGGACGTCAGGGTGATATTCTCCAGGCCATGATGGATTTCGGTCTGTCCAAGTATCATTTCCGTAATTGTCACCAAAACCATCTTCATCGAAATCAGACCATTGAGTATCGTCTTCGGGAAATGCATCTGCACCATTTTCAGTTGACCACGTGTCATCTGCATCTGAATATCCGTCACCATCAGTGTCGACACAGCCAAGGCGGTCAATTGTCGATGAACCAGATTCGTCGATACAGTCGTCTGGATTGGTTCCTTCCGAATTATCGCCATAACCATCGTTGTCGGTATCGTCCCACTGGGTTGGGTCGAGTGTGAATGCATCATCAACATCTGCCCAACCATCACCGTCTTGGTCAAGACAAGCATTCTTTCCGCCCAATGTTGAATTTCCAGCTTCATTTGGACAATCATCGAGTGAATCAGCCCATCCGTCGCCATCAGTGTCGATACATCCTGTTTGGCCGAGGGTTGAATCACCAGGGGTCGTTGGGCAGTCATCATTTGCATCATCGAAGGCATCACCATCGTCATTCTCATCTTCGTCGCTGTCCCGGCAACCATCTCCATCAATATCGGTTGTGCTGTTTGATACCCACGTAGGTCTTGGTGGTTGATACGATGTGTATGGACAATTATCGTCTGCGTCCTCGACATTATCGTTGTCGTTATCATTGTCCTCAAGATCGTCATGGCAACCATCTTTGTCAAAATCAGTTGAATTCGAAGGGTTGGCAAAATCTTGTGTGGATGTCCAATTGAACTGTCCATTTCTTGGACAATCATCGGGTGCATTATCAGTCAAACCATCGTTGTCATCATCTGAATCACAATCGTCACCTTGTGCATCCATGTCTGTGTTTGCCTGACTCGGATTTGAAACGGTGGGGCAATTATCTGTAACATCTGGTACACCATCGCCATCAGCATCCTTTTTGTTTGAGGGGTCAAATGCCCAGAGCATCACATCCCATCCACCGACTGGGTTGATGGTCGTGGAACCTTTCGTGATACCATTGTTTCCAAATCCACCAGATGCTACAACAATATCAGATGAGTTAATGGCCAAATCTTGACCAACCTCATATCCATTACTGTCCGTTACATCAAGCCAATCCCAATCGCCTTGTTTTGTCACTCCGGCGATAAGGGCGTCAAAATTTCCACCAATCGAAATAGATTTTGTTGGTGTGATGAATGAACCGTCGATGGTCGTGGTGAAGATGACATCGTTGTTTGAATTCACCACTAATCCACTGACGATATCGTGACTTGAAGTTCCTCCAGTTACAGCCCATTCATTTTGTATGTTTGAACTGGATTTGAAGATAAATAGGTCAGAATTACCTTGGTTTGCTGTGATTGACCAAGTCGATTTTGCAAATGTTCCGGAATACTGTCCGCCGTAAATGACATCACCTTGGGAATCGAATTCCATTTGTGTGATGGCCACAACTTCATTCGGAGTACCGTAACCTTCTATTCCTTGGAAATTTCCATTGACATCGAGTTTCACAATAAAAGAGTCAAGACTGCCTTGGATTGCATAGGTGTTTGAACCAAATAACACGTTGGCTTGTGTATATCCTGAGACATGGATAAGGCCGGTCGGGTCAAATGCAATGTCGGTGACGGCTTGCTGTCCAATACCTCCACCAATTTCCGCCCAGATTAAATTACCCGACATTCCATCATATTTGGCTACGAACACCTCTCTGTTACTCACATTGTAGGTGATTCCACCAAAATCAGTTTCGCCTTTGAAAACACCAGCAACATACACATCACCAAATTGATCAACTTTTACAACATTTGGGATGGCATAATCATTGGTTCCATTTTGAGTCGACGAGGTTTGAGATGCCCACATCATGTTACCCATGGGGTCATATCGAACGATGAATCCATCAAGTGATGTAGTAAGCAAGGCTTGACCAGTGCTATATCCAATGCTTCCGATAAACTGTCCTATCAAGAACGTTGAACCCATTGATGCATCAATATCTTCGACCCAAGAAATACCATTTGAATGGTCTGCACCAACGACCCAATCCCAAGTTCCAGTTTCAGTAACGCCTGCTACATAGTATTCAGAGCCATATGGGCTTGTTGGGTTGAGACTTTTTGAACCGAGACTCAATGATTGCGTGAAATTTCCTGCTACCACATATCCGGACATGGTTGTGGTGATTTTTTGAGCAAATTCATTTCCATTTGAACTGCCGCCGCCTAGCAGAAAGACATCGCCAGATGACCGTGCAGATGCTGAAAATTTCACTTCAACATCATCTTCTCCAGAGAGGACAGATGTGTCAGATTGTTGCTGTAGTGGTACGTATTGTATGAGCATCACGACTGTGAAAACAAGGGCAATCAGCGGCGACTTTACGCGAGACATACCCTTCGGTTATGCTCAACCAAAATGAAGCCTTTGCTTCCTAGTGTCACCCTTGAGAATCAAAGGTTTGAATCGATTGTGAGCAAATCACTGTTTCCAGCATCAGTGACGGTGACCGTCGATACTGAAAATGGCTTACCACATGCGATACCAAGTTCCCTGTTGACGATGCCCAATCTGTGCATGATCACCTCAGGATGATGAGCTCGCAAATCATCTGCGAATTCAGCCGGGCAGTTTGCTGCAAAGATGATGACTTTCGCATCACCGCTTTTGCATGCATCGATTGCCTGTCGCTGTCCAAACAGAAGGTTGCCAGTTGCTATTGCTTGCTTCAATTGTTTACTTATGTCCATATTTTTTCCTCCATACTCCACTTTTGTTTCTCATGGTTGAATCGATTAATTTTCTTCAGGGATGTAGTACAATGCTACGCTTCCAGTTCCGAGTGAAATTGGTTGACCAACAATGATGTTTTCTGCAACACCAGTAAGTTTGTCTTTTTCGCCGATGATACCAGCCTTCAACAAGTGGTTGACAGTAACTTCGAATGCAGCACGAGCAAGAATACTGTGCTTTGTTCCCGAAACACCGTGTCGGCCAATCGCTCGGACTTCGCCCTCAGATGTCATCACATCAGCGACCATCAGAAGGTGACGAACGTCGACTTCGAGTCTTGCACCGTCGAGCGTTGCTTGTAACTCATTGACAATTGCTTGTCTTGCAGCTTCAATTCCGAGATAATTGTAAATTTCAATGATGTTGTTTGTATAGGTTCGGTATCGGTCGATGTTTTCAAGTTCACAAACGCGTTGAAGATTACTTCCGATGGTCGAGAGATAGAACTCACCAGTTTTCTTATCTTGCTGAACATTAGCTCGCTCAACATTTGGAATACCCTTTAATCGAAGGTCACGGATTTTCTCTTCGAGTTGGAGAAGCATCGTATACGAGGGTGGGTTTTCGACGAGGTCTGAAAGATCATCTTCGCTGTGGACACCTGGAATGATGGTTAATTTCTTTGGTTTCTTTTCATTATCAACTTGGATAAACAGACGAGTTGCAGTTTCAATCTTGTCCCGAACTTCAAGACCAGTCATGTTCTTCTTTTCCAGTTGTTCTTTATCGAGTTTGATAATGAGCTTTCGCTGTGCTACGTCGGTTTCAAGTTCAGCAATGTTCACTGTTGTTGTCACCTCAATTGCAGCAGCAAGTTTCTGTGCTTCTTCTGCATTGTTCTTGTTTTGGTCCGAGAGTCGAATCACCATCGTAGGCGTGTTCGGTTCTTTTCGTGCATCGACAATCTCAATGATTCTTGGAAGACCCTGTGTAACGTTGACTGTTGCGACACCAGCATAGTGGAACGTACGCATAGTCATCTGTGTTCCTGGTTCTCCAATCGATTGTGCAGTGATGATGCCCGCAGCCTCGTAAGGGTCGATTCGTGCCCTTTGAAGTGCATGAACGGCTTCACCAATGATTTTCTTCGCTTCAGCCTTTGTCAATTTCTTTTTCTTTCTGTTGTGAACAGATGATGTGAGGTCTGCATAAATTCTCTTCGTGAAAAGTTGTGTGACGCCTTCGTCTTGTGCTGCACTTTCCAATGCTGAAAAGACAGGGTCTGACTCAAGGTCGTGGTATGGGTTGGAAGCCACCATTTTTTCTTCAATTTGGTATGCATCCATGTCCACGACTGCTTTTTGTCGAGTTCTTCGACTTCGTCGACCGAGTCGAACAGCGGTGGTTGGACCCACTGCTTCACTGTTGATGTTGTGATTCTTCTGGCTCGCTGCACGGATAATTTCGTAGATTTGGCCCGCTTGTTCTGAATCGGTTTCACAAATTTGAGCAATTTGTTGTGCATTCATGATTTTTACATCATCCCATTTTCGGTCATCAGCAAGAACATGAGCAAAGTTTTCAGCGATGCCGAGGTCCATGAGTTTCTTCTTTGTTGCACTCTTAACGACCATCAATCATCACCTCCAATGTCTGAGTCTGAATCATCATCGAATTCGATACCACCGAAGTCTTCTTCTGCTTCATCTCGCTCAAATGATTCTCTGTCATCAATGCCGCCATCTCTGGTGCCGAGTGCCGAATCGACAATGACATCAATATTGAATGGTGAACCATGCACGCCACGTGATGGGTCGATACCATCTTCACCATAACTGAATTGGATAATCCTATTCGCTGTGTTTCGCACGGATAACATATCATCATTGAAGACCTTTAGGTCATCCATTGCGTTGATTAATCGTCGTTGCATGTAACCCGATTTCGATGTTCGGACCGCAGTATCAACAAGTGACTCACGACCAGATACCGAGAGCATAAAGAACTCAGTTGGTTGAAGACCTCGCTTGAATGACGAAGCGATGAATCCCTTTTCTGCTGCACCACGTTCACCACGTGGGAAGTGAGGTAGGACGCGGTCATCGTATCCTCTTTCGATACGCTTTCCACGAACTTTTGCTTGACCGATTGAACCAGCCATCATGTTGAGGTTGTCCATAGATCCTCTTGCACCAGAAATAGCCATGTTCACTGCGGCATTTGTGGAACCGGACTTATCCAATTCCTGTCGAGCGACTTCACCAGCCTTTTGTTTTCCTTCATCAAGAATAATCATGATGTTTTCTTCGAGAGTTTCTCGAACGGTTCGGCCAGGTCGTGCTTCGTACTCAACCTTAGATTTCTTCTCAAGGGATTGAGCATATTTGTCAAGTTCAGTTTCAACTTGTTGTCGAGCTTCGTGGTTGGCTTGTTCGATCAAATCGAGAGCGTCATGTGACAAATCTTCGTCATCGATACCGGTTGTGAAACCGAGTGATGTACAAGCAGCAATGGTAAGTCGCGTGAAGTTGTTGAGGAACTTAGCACCTTCTTCTGGACCATTTGTTTGTACGATTGCATCGAGCAGTCTGCCGTCCTCTGCACCAATGGCTCGCTTGTCGATAGTACCGCCTTCAATAATACCATCTCGGACGGTCACAAGGTCGTTTGAACGACTCTTGAATCGCAAATGGATGTTCTTTGGAATGATAAGTCCAAGCATATCTGGACCCTTGAAGCATTCATTGCCTTTCTCATCTTTTACAAGTGGTGGCAATTCACCTCGGAAACCAATGTTGCCGAGGATTTCGAGACCCAATCGACGAGGAATAAGCGCATCTTGTCGCGAGAGGAGGTAAGCACCGGAGATGTGGTCGTGAATACCACCAATGACTGCACCACCATATCTCGGCGTCAGGATGTGTTCCTGCACTCGCATCAAAATCTTTGCTTCAGCACGAGCTTCTTCTGACTGAATGACGTGAAGGTTCATTTCGTCACCATCAAAATCTGCGTTGTAAGGTGTACAAACTGCGAGATTGAATCTAAATGTGTGCCCTTCCATGACACGCACTTCGTGTACCATCATCGACATTCTGTGGAGCGAGGGTTGTCGGTTGAAGATCACAACATCGC
>CAZWXR010000007.1:11572-29348 GCA_964637985.1 uncultured Candidatus Poseidoniales archaeon | reverse complement strand
CAGCAGGGGATTCAACCATCGACAGGAACGGGTGCCCCGACGCCGACGGCGACGGTTACAGCGACGAGAACGACGCCTTCCCGAACAACCCGAACGAATGGTTTGACAGCGATTTTGACGGCGTGGGCGATAACAGCGACCAGTTCCCCAACGACAGCGGTGAATGGTTGGATTCGGACGGCGACGGCGTAGGCGACAACGAAGACGCCTTCCCCAACGACCCCGACGAAACGATGGATTCCGACAACGATGGGGTCGGGGATAATGCTGACATGTTTCCCTACAACTCCTTCGAGTACCTCGACAGCGACGGCGATGGGGTTGGCGACAACAGTGATGCCTTCCCCTACGACGCCAACGAAACCATGGATTCCGACGGGGATGGGTACGGCGACAACGCCGATGTATTTCCCAACGACAGCAGCGAATGGTTGGATTCTGACGGTGATGGTATCGGCGACAACAGCGACTCCTACCCCTTCATCAACAACTTCCTTGACAGTGATGGAGATAGCACTCCCGACCTTCAGGACGCTTTTCCCAACGACATGACACAGTGGATGGACAGCGACGGCGACGGGTACGGTGACAACGCCACCGGTAACTCGCCCGATGCCTTCGTGAACCTGGCCAGCCAATGGTCGGACGTTGACGGTGATGGCTACGGGGACAACTGGGGCAACGCATCATGGAACGACTTGCGAAGCCCGTCCAGCGTTGGCGGGTACGTAGAAGGGGCCGTCATGGCTGATTTCTGCCCGCAAGTCGCGGGTAATTCCACCGCTGGTGGGTTCTTCGGATGCGCCGATGATGACGGCGACGGTATTCCGAACATGTTTGAAATCGATGACATTCCCTTGGACAGCGACGGTGACGGCATTCCTGACGAATTTGATGAGTGTCCCGATACCCCACTGGGAACGCTGATCAACATCAACGGTTGTGAATTAACCACCAACGACGACGGTACCGTTGACCTACCCGGTGACTCATTCTTCTCCGGAGAGTTGGCTCAAACGGTTGGTTGGGGCGCCATCATCCTCGCCCTGCTCACCCTGCTCCAAACGAACGCAGCGGCGGCCGTTTTACCCGATGCCTTCCGTTGGGTGCAGGTGTTCCGTCGCAACACCAAACTGACGAAGGAAGAAGTTAACGAATTGACATACTTGCAGTCGCTTGTTCAGGTCTACTTCCAAGAACCGGAGAACCTCCAACACGAACTTCGTGAGTTGAAAGCCGTCCTTACGGCTCGATTTACCAACAACGAGATCAAGAAAGAGACCCGTGAGAAAATCAACGTGCTCATCAACGATTTGCTGACCAGCAGCGACGAAGATTTGCTCCACATCGCCCACAACGACGCTTATTTCGGCCTCGTGGATACCATCAGCGTTGAAGAACGCACTGAACTGCTCAATTAGAAGGTCGCCATGGGCCAAACGGGGGCTACATCTTCCCCTCCGGATGCAGATGCCACAGCAAGCTCTCCCAAAGGCCCACCAACGGGTCTGTGACCGCTGAAAGGTCAATTCGATGCTGTTTTTGGACCCTTGATTCTCTAAACGAATATTGCTGGATGGAAGCATCAGGAATGAGATTGAATCTTCGGACTTCTTTGAACAGGTTCAACTCCCTTACCGGTGGCAGAAATTTTGCAGAATAGGTGTTGAACAATCTTAGAGCAGTAGCACAATTTTTCTCAAGTGGCGAGGCTTGGTAGACATATAATTCCAACTCGGGGATGAGTGATCGCAATGCAACACGTTGAACCTCAATCAATTTCGCCCGAACCGCCCTTTGTATCCTGGGGAGTCGCCCAGACGTGCAACTGCCGCCCAATTCTGGATGCCATCGCTTCCCTCATCAAAGAACAGCGTCCTGATTTGGCTTTGGTTCTAATCGATGAGGAACTCAATCCTCAAACTTAACCCATTCAGCCCGGTTGGAACGGTACTGACGCGTGAAATATTCATCTAAGGGTATACGAAGGGTTAGTTGTAACTCAACACCCTTTGCATCCTTCTGCTTTCAACGAAAAATCCTACGATCTGATTCTGTTGTCGGATTTCCAATGAGAAAAATTTGTCAACGTGTTAACTTGTAATGTGCCAAGCAAAAAGTTCTGACTCTTCCATCCACTCCAAGTAGCTCTTCCAGTTGTGGTCATGTCTCAAGGTGTGTGGGTGCCCCAGGAGAATTAACCCTCGTTTGGCACGGGTGATGGCAACATTTAATCGACGGAAATCTGACAAGAAACCGACTTCTCCTTGTTCGTTTGCTCGCACACATGAAAAGACAATCACCTCTTTTTCTCGACCTTGATACCCATCAACGCTCTTGATTTCAAGACCTTCAAACCTCCCTCCCTCTTCACGTGACCGGTGCTCATCAAAGAGTTCTTGCAAAAGACGGACTTGACCGTTGTAGGGGGAAATCACGCCAATTTCAGATGGATGGATATCACCTGGTTCAACGAGATTTGAAACGATGGAATAGACGAGAGCCGCTTCATCGCGGTTTCTCCGACTCTTGCCTTCCTCTTCAGTTTCTTCGACGCCCATAACAGGGACGAAGGCAACAGGCTTGTCCCAATTTGGCCAGAGAAATCCAGCAGGACACGGTCGTTCATCACGTGAACAACCATCTTGCAACCGGTTTTCATAAAATCGTGCACTTGGAAATTCTCGTATTGAAGGATGCATTCTGTATTGAGTGGTCAGCATTTCGGTTTCAAGTCCACATGCAAGCATTCTTTGGAACAGCGAATGGTTTAATCCTCCATCTTCCGCACTTTTGCTGATGACAGTTGGTGGTAATTGTTGTTGGTCACCAACGAGAATCAATTGCCTTGACCCTTTAGCAATCGGAACAATGGAGGACGGCTCGGTTGCTTGAGTCGCCTCATCGATGAGCACGATGGGAAATCGACGGTCAGCGATGATGTTGTGGCCGCAGCCAACCGTCGTCGCACATACAACCTCCGCTTTGGATAACACGTCGTCAATAACTTCCCGTTCAATTCTTCGAATCTGTTGAAGAAGGTGTCTTGAATCTCTGTGAGCCAAGCCTTTTTCCTTTCCTTTTAGAGATGGTAATTCCCGATGTAATTCTCGAAAGTCATCCCTCAGGTCGTTCAATTCTTCTTGACGATGATGGGCATCCACATGGGCATCCAATGTAGCATCGCGAAGATGGTCACGAACTTTGACAGGCCGACCAATTCTCAACGCATTGATGCCCATGTCGAGCAAACCTTCGAGCAGATTGTCAACAGCGACATTCGACTCCGCAGTAGCAAGCACTGGCTGTCCAGAAGTTTGAGCGAGATGAGATAGAATCCGGACAGCAGTGAATGTTTTTCCAGTTCCAGGAGGCCCCTGAATCAACGTTAATCGGCGATGAATTGCAGATTCAAATGCTTGCTGTTGAGATTCATTTAATCCAGTTTTCCAATCCTTGGTGAGGTTGTGTTTGTTCTTTCCATGTATTTCAGGTGGTAGTTCAGCACTTCCTTTCATATCGTGTACAGTGCCTAAAAGAAGGTCCCGGAGTGGAGTTGAGATTTCTCGCTCAGATGAGTGAAATGAGATGAGAGCTTGATGCATTCTATCGTGTGCAACTCGGTTTGCTCCGCGATCGAGACGCCAGTATCCTTTCTTGAGGTCTTTAGGACGTTCAGTAACGACGACTCGAATTCTGCTTTGATGTTGGTCGAGAACAACACCCTCAACGATTTTTTCATCCCATGGCCTCGTTCTAGAAATCAATACGATATCTCCATTTGTAAATCGATGGTCGGGAAGATGACTTCGTTTTGGGTGTTCAAAAACAACAATATCATCACCGAAAAACCGTCCGTTTGTTCGACCAGTTAAATCAAAGAGAGCATATCCTGATGAAAGTAGTCGTTGTTTAGTCCATGTTTTCCAACGCTCTTCAACGAGGGCGACTTCGTCATCGAGTTCAATCCGGATGAGTTCAGTCATTCGCTCAAAATGGTCTTGACTTCGATGCCACTTCGAGGGCATTTCTTGACTTAAGTCAACCTTTTCTTGAGGGGTTGGAGTACTGTTGAGGCGACTCACCTTCCCCTTCTTCATATCAAATGCCAAACCTCTTGACTTCATGAGCATATGCTTATGGATTGATGTTTCGTTTAATCGAAAGACCCCTATTCTTAAACAGGAATTCTTCGCCGATATTATTGGGTGGGTCGATGTTCAAGCGAAAAGCATCATCATCGAAACACTTACCTGGAATCCCATGTCCTTATTGCGAGTATGAAAATGACATTGGTGTCGAAGAATGCGTGCAGTGCTACTATCAATTTTCCAAATCGGCGAGATTGCAACCTGTATCAAATTCTTCAACCCCAAATGATGAAATTCTCGATATTCTCCTCTCAGATGGGTTCGACGAAGAGGACCAAGACGTCGCTGTTGAAGCCGTGCTTACAATGGACGACATGGTTGTTGATGTTGACCAGTACGCAATCGTTGATGCAGATGAAAATGAGACAGAAGATTTTTCTTTTTTTCCGGCACAAGGCCCAACATTGACTGAAACAGTTGAGTCGACACCTTACGTTGATGAAGAATTAACCAAGGAAGATTTCCCCTCAAAAGTCGTTGAGTTTGAACTTGATTCAATCGACCCCCTTGAGCAAGTTCCCGAACCTGTACACTCAGGCCGAGGGCACCTTTTTTCACCTGATGTGAACGAATCGGTTGACCAAGATTTGACAGAGATTATGCAACCACCAGTCCAGCCAGAAGAGCCGGAACAACCTTTGATTCAACCAAACCTAACGCTCTCTGAAAACATCGACGTGCCAGACCTTGACGACCTCGATTTCGATACGCTTGACCTCGATGTACCCTCGATAATTGACGAACAACAAGATCCAGTTGAAACGCCTCCGCAAATTTTGGAAGAATCAACAACGGTTGAACAATCAGACCAAATGACCACATCTGGAGAACTTGAGAATGAACCTCTTCCTGCTTCTAATGAAGAATCTGTGACACCCACGGTAGAAGCGACACCGAGGATTTGGCCTTGGGCAGCAGCAGAACCTTGGGACGATACCATCGTGATACGGGAAGTCGTGTCCATTATGGAGGCCATACAACATGGGAAATTCGATGTTGCCGCTCAATTACTCGATGCTCTTGGCCCTCACCTTACTGTAAATCTTGATGTGTTGCATCATATTTGTGTTGCATTACAATACATCAATCGAGTTGAGCACTCAAAGTGGGTTGCTGAAATGGCTAGTCGAGTGTATCCAGAACACCCAACGACGATTGAAGTCAAAAAATTAATTCTCGGAGGTCCGGAAGATGCAAACTCCAGTTCTTGAAACCGTTCAAGGATACCGACTTCTCGTTGCGGAAAGAAAGCATTTAACTCACTTGATGCAGGCATACAATGAAGACCCTGAATCCGCCCAATCTGCTCTGCCTTGGCTTGACACGAATCATGACATTCACCGTCAATTTCGTGACATGTTGTTTGATATTGAACTAAAATTTGATGACAACTCGATTCACTTCTGGGTGATTTTTTCACAAGAAGATGAATTCGTTGGTATGGTAGGTCTTGGCGATGAATTACAACTCGATCGCTCAGATTACAATTTGGGATATTGGGTCCGTAAATCATTTCGTAGAAAGGGTATAGCAACAGCAGCCGTACAGCGAATCTTTGAATGGATTGAATCAAGAGAAGCGAGCACCTATGTCGAAATCGCAGTGCACCCTCGAAACGATGCCGGTGTGGCTACTGCAGAAACGATTTGCATTGCTTGGCATGGAGATAGGATTTCAGAATATTTTGGAATTGACGTCCGAGGGCGAACAGTCCCACATCATTTGTTTGTTGTCCACCTTCCACGAGGTGAAGGCGATTGAACACATGGTTGACCATTGATACCGATGACCTACGGCATTTACCCATCTACCAAGGCCACCCGACTCGGAGCAAAAAGACATACTTCGATGAAAGTGACAACCTCTCAGAATCATTCCGTACAGGGTGGAGGGGTTTTCTCAAATGGATGACGTCACATGATTATGGCGTGACGCTTTTTGTCATCACGGATTTATTTGACAACAAAGAATTCTGTCATTTGTTTGAAGAGTTTCTGACGTCATTTCCTGGGCGTGCAACATTTGGTTGCCATGGACATACACACAGGAGTTGGTCTGCATGGCCAAGAGATGATGTGGGTTTTTCACGGATGCTTGAGACCTCAAATGGAATACTTCGTGAGAAAGCAGGTGCCCATTACCGCCCATATTTTCGTGCCCCAAATGGATATATTGCTCCATGGATGGCTGAGGTGTTGTCCGACCATACGATTCAACTCGATAGTTCAATCAACCCTTCATGGTTGACGAAAAAAAAGTCCTCTGGTTCGTGGCCTCAAGTTGAACATGCAATGAAGGAGTGTGGAATTCTTGAGCGACCATGGTTGACCACTTTTGGCCTTCCCTGCAATGGACCAGCATTGTTTCGCTTCCCCCTGTCGTTCAATTCAAAACGGGCTTGGAAAAAAATTCCGAGACCACTTTTGCCAGAAGAACTCGATGATGTTTTAGATAAAAAAGAAAAAATCGTTACCCTGTACTGGCATATTCTTGACTTTTCTAGAGAAAAGGGAGCATGGGTTCCGCCGTTACCCGATGTTTTTAGAGAATCTTGATGCTTTGAATTCACTCTGCGAGGTCGACCTTTTCATGTTGAATGTTCCACTTTTCTTTTGCAATGTGAAAAACACTCGCTTCCAAAGTACCCTCTCGAACCAATGCTGAAAGCGCTGCAAGAGCCACAGATTCACCATCAATTTCGAAAAATCGACGCAGTGTCTCTCTCGTATCCGACCTACCAAATCCGTCAGTGCCCAAAACAGAATACGGCCCAGAAACCCATTGCCGAATCAAATCCGGAACAGCAGCGATGTTGTCTGAAACAGCGATGGTTGGAACTGATTCACCGAGGATTTTTTCCACCCAAGATTGTTTTTGAGGTTCATGAGGATGCATTCGATTCCATCGGTCGCATTCCATACCATCTCGACGCAGTTCACCGTATGAGGTCGCTGAATAGATTTCACAACGAACACCATACTCTTCGAGTTTTTCAACAGCATCCAAGACCTGCAACATTATTGGGCCCGATCCAAGCAATCGAACGATTGGACCATCGCCTTTTGGAGCTGGACGAAGAAGATAAAGTCCACGAATAATGCCTTCATCTGCATCTTTTGGTTTGGGCGGCATCGGATAATTTTCGTTGTATATGGCGATGTAGTGAATAAAATCGTTCTTTAATTCATACATATCTGAAATTCCATATTGAATGATGGTTGCAAGCTCGTATGCAAATGCGGGGTCCCATGCTCGAATCGCTGGGTTGGTGTGTGCCATCAAAAGCGAGTGCCCATCTTGATGCTGTAATCCCTCGCCATTGAGCGTTGTTCTTCCCGAAGTAGCACCCATGAGGAATCCGCGAGCTCGCTGGTCAGTTGCTGACCAAATCAAATCTGCAACACGTTGGAATCCAAACATGGAGTAGAATGTGTAGAATGGAATGGTTGGAAATTCATGTGTTGAGTAAGATGTCGCTGATGCAATGAATGTGGATGTTGCACCGGCTTCGTTAATACCTTCTTCGAACAGTTGCCCTTTGCTTGATTCTTTGTACTTCATCAATACATTGTGGTCCACCGGCTTGTACATTTGCCCTTCTGGGTGATAGATTCCAAACTCAGAAAACAGCGGGTCCATTCCAAAAGTTCTCGCTTCATCGGGAATGATTGGCACAACTTTTTCTCCAAAGCCTTTGACTTTCATCAGCGAGCGCATGATGCGGACAAAAGCCATCGTGGTTGAGACTTGTGCCCCCCCTTTGGTTCCATCGTTAAATTCAGCATAGACATCTCCGGCAGGTAGATCGATGGAAGAGGGGCCAGGTTTGCGAGATGGTAGGAATCCTCCCAAATGTTTCCTTCTCGCCTTCGCATACTCGACAACTTCAGGGAAGTCTGTTGGTTGAACGAACGGATATTCTTCGAGTTGTTCGTCTGTAAATGGGAGGTTCATGTCGTCTCTCATCCATTTCATAGTTTGAATGTCGGCCTTCTTCTTTTGGTGCGTTGTGTTTCGACCTGCAAAGTCGGGCCCTAGTCCGTATCCTTTGATGGTTCGAATAATGACAACCGTTGGCGCTCCTTTGTGGTTTGTTGCTTGAGCATATGCAGAATAGAGTTTGACGAAATCATGGCCGCCAACGTTATTGCACAGGCGTTCCAACTCCTCATCGGTCATTGATGAAACGAGGGCTGTCAAACCTGCTGTGTTGAATAATTCCTTTCGGATTGTTGCTCCATCAGCGGTAAAAATACGCTGCTCATCACCATCAACCAACTGTTCTAACCTTGCCGAAAGTTCACCATTTGTGTCCGCTGCAAACAACGGGTCCCATTGCGTACCCCACATGACTTTGATGACGTTCCATCCTGCACCACGAAATCGTCCTTCTAATTCTTGAACAATTTTTGAGTTGCCACGAACCGGCCCATCTAAGCGTTGAAGATTACAGTTTAACGTCATGATGATGTTGTCGAGTCCTTCTCTTGCTGCCAAGGATAGTTGTGATAGCGATTCGGGTTCATCGGACTCTCCATCACCCATTGTGTACCAAACTCGTGAGAGTGTTGTGTTGACGAGTCCCCGCTGTTCGAGGTATTTGTTAAATCGTGCTTGATGAATAGCAGTCATTGCTCCGAGACCCATGCTCACAGTTGGGAATTCCCAAAAGTCTGGCATCAATCTTGGATGAGGATAGGAAGACAATCCATGACCGCCGACTTCCTGTCTGAAATTCGTGATGTGGTCAGCATCGAGTCGGCCTTCAAGCCATGCACGGGCATAAATTCCAGGGGAAGCGTGACCCTGCCAATACACATGGTCGCCACTATGGCCTCCTTCCTTTCCTCTGAAAAAGTGGTTGAAGCCAACTTCCCATGCATGAGAGGTTGATGCATACGTCGAGATGTGGCCTCCAATGCCATCGAAATCTTTGTTTGATTTTGTGACCATCATCATAGCATTCCATCGAATGATATTGTGCAATTGTTGTTCAAGAGCGATATCACCAGGGTACGGGCTTTGTTCATCAACCGAAATGGTGTTTTGATATGATGTCGCAGTAATATCGATGTCCACATTATTGTGCTGTGCTTCGTTAATGGTCGCTTGAATGAGCCGCTTTGCTTCTTCAGGACCCTGTTGATTCGCAACAGCACGAATTGAATCCCGCCATTCTTGTTCGGCATGGGGGTCACGGTTCGAATCCTTCTCCGTCACCTTATCCCACCTTGGTTGGGCTACTTGGAAGGGGTTTTCAAATCTCTCTACGCTCGCCTGAGAGGATTTTACTGTTTAACATCAGCAAGTGTTGCACCTGAAACATCCAGAAGTTCGGCGGGAGTAATCGGGAACACTGTGTGAGATGAACCTGCGGCTGCCCAAACAATATCATATTCCATCAAATCTTCATCCATGAAAATTTCTGCCTTTGTTAAATGACCAAACGGGGGTACTCCACCGACCTGATAACCTGTTTTTTCAAGCACAAAATCTGCTGAAGCCTGACTTGGTTTTGCCTCAAGCAACTTCTTCATTTTCTTTTTTCGGTCGACGTTGTTTTGACCAGAAGTGATGACAAGAATTGGTTTTCCATTGAGATTAAAGATGATCGATTTTGCTATTTGCCCAATTGAACATCCAAGGGCAATCGCTGCATCGGCAGATGTAGCAGTGCCTTCAGGAAATGTTCTGGGTTCCGGAAAATATCCAATCGATTCACATGACCGTAACCAGCGTTCATGTCCAAGCAGTGTTCATCACCTTATCACATTTTGAAATCAAAAAATCATTTTTTCCACGATTTTTTCCGCTGACTTCGCTGCTGACCACTTTTCGACTTTCGTTGATTTTTCGCCCATGTTTGACCAGGTTTGGGGCGCTCCTCCAATGCTTTTTGTTCAGCAATTTTTGCAGAATTTTGCATCTCTCTCCATTGCCCGCCGATGAGTTGTAGCAATTCTTCCTTTGTCGATGCACCCACATGTTCCTCTGCACCCTTTGCAGAAATCCAAAGCCGGCCTTCGCTCAAATGCGGGCGTTGAGGATGTGAAACACCTTCTTCACGCTTCATTTTCCGAATACCGAGTTGCTTTGCAGCATTTGCAAGGCCTTCCAAGTCAGGCTTTGAAACCGAAGCATCTCGTGGAACCCTTCGACCACCGCGCCTTGATGATTTGCTATCGAAATAGCCTGGCCAAACGCATAGCCTGTCAGGATTGTGCTCCACGAGATTCCCTCATAGGACATTGCCCTTAAGGTTGATGAAACCTTATTCGATGAGGACGCCGTTGATAACGCCGTCTTTTCCAGGGCGAGATGTGATTTTGACATTCCCTTTATCGGTTTCAATGACCGCTCCTTTGACGAGAATGTTTCGTCGAACGTAGTTCGGGTCGGATTCGTTTTCGAGAACTGTGAGTATTTTTCCAGTGCTCGTCTTTCCATTGGAACTGCTGATATTGACACTATCTGCAGACATCACACGAACCATGGTGTTACCACCTGTCTTTCTGTAGACTTTTCGCTTGGGATCGCCAATGAGAGCAAATTGCTTCTCAGTTGAGATTTCAAACGCTCGCTTCTTGCGCGCTTGAACAAGTCTACCGCCAGTCGATTTTCTTCCAGATATTCCGTGCCATTGTGCCATGAAGCCAACTCCTCAGCATCTTGCCCACAAACATGGGATATATGAAAGCAATCCTTACACACATGTTGCAATAAATGAGGAAATAACTTCACCATCCTTCCAAAACAATTCTGCCGTGACCTTATCACCAATAGTCAATGGACCAACGCCTTTTGGTGTTCCTGTGAAGAGGTAATCCCCCTCTCGTATGGGAGCCCACTCGCTAAGTGATTCGAGTTGAGCCTTCGGGGAAATCGACATGTTTTTGAGGAAATCATGTTGAACGATTTCATCATTTACCGTTAGACGCAATCCGATATTATGTACTTCTAGATGTAACTCATCAAGGCCAATATTGCACTCGTATTCGCTACCAAGCAGAGCACTTGCGTTGAAACACTTCGCTCTTGCCCAAGGTAATTTTCCGGATTTCAGCAATTCTTGTTGAGTCCTATTGGTGAGGTCAAGACCAATTATCAAATGACTCACGCCCCCCATCCCATTGAGTTTCAGAACACATTCGGTTTCATAATGCACATCATTGGGCATCGTAGACAACGGAATTTCATTTCCAGTATGTATGCAATTCTCGGGTTTTGTGAAGAAAATAGCCTCGCTAGGGATTTCATTTCCAAGTTCTTTTGCGTGGGCGTTAAACGTTCGAATTGTACACCAAACTGCCATATTTGGTGGATTTCTGTTTCATTCATGAAGAAAGCGGTGGGAAATTCTCAAAGTACGACGCCTAGAGCCCCCGACATGACCAAGGATTGGGTGTTGAAGAAACGGCGACCGGTCCGGAAGAAACAAGTTCGACCCTATCTATTGGAACTGGAAAACCATCTCGGCATTGACTTATCCCTCGACCAAGCATTTCTCGAACTCGGTGAATTTGGCCCTTGGACGATGGTGCTTGTTGACAAGGTGCCATTGGTGATGGAAGTTGAGGATGAAGACACAGAAAAGCAAGTGTTCCTCACACTTCGAGGATTCCTTTTGCATCTTGAAGCACGTCGGTGGGTTGAAGTCGACCATGGTGCGATACCATTTTTGATGAATGGAGCAGATTGCATGGTCGCTGGAGTTCAAGATGCGGACGAGGAAATTAGGCCTGGCGACTTGGTGTGGATTCGTGATGAGGTGCACAAAAGACCATTAGCGATTGGACGAGCACTTCTCGAAGGTAATGAATTAAAGACAGAATTAAAAGGGAAGGGAATTAAAACACTACATTGGGTAGGTGACGACTTATGGGCTCTCGAGTAAAAATACAAATCAGCACACTTCTTTTCTCCGTTCTCTTTCTGCTTTCTTGCACGATCTCTGCCAGTGCAGCAAGCCTCGAAGGAGGAAAAGATGTCAACCCTGAGGGTGATGATGTACCCTTCACCATCGCTGACCGCACCGCACCTTCGCAAGATTTCACCAAATGGACCCTATCGCTGCAAATGGATGAAGAGCCCATGCAGAATGGTACAACTTTCGAAATCACCACACAAATCTGCCTCAACAACGGCGTTTGCGACCCTCCTGTATCGATGGACCTTGATGGAGACACAACCGATGGCCTGTACACAGTCTCTCTCAAGCCGCCAACAGACCACACATACGTGAACTGGCGAGTGAAAGCAGTTTATGACGATGGATCAAATGATGTCTTCCCATATGGTGACTGGTACAAAACATGGTCCACCTGTTGGTACAATGACGGCCAGTACGGGGGCATTCATTCAACGAACGATGGATGTGATGTTCCAGCAGCCCTTGATGATGAAGAAAGCTTGCTACCGTATGTCTCAACCATCGCCGTCATCTCAATGATTGCAGGAGCATCATTCGTCTATTCGAGGCGTTGATGTTCAATCAATCTTGAAAAGAACCTCACCAAACGGTCACTCCAATCAAATAGTTCACCTTGAATGCACTTCTTCTTGGTATTGATGAGCCCATTTGCTACATCCGAATATGAAAAATCAGAGGGGACGAGCGGCAACGATGTGCCAAGAAATTCAAAAGTCACTCCACCCGTATCTGAGGATTGAAATGTCCCGAAATCATGCTTAATGCCATTGTCTTTGTTTTCAAATCCTACATGCTCTTTTTCCAAAAAAAGACGAACCGCTTCTAGGATGGCATCGTTTGACATCTCTTCTTCCGAACCGTATGCATCAAGAAAACCTAGTTCTGTGGTATTCTGTTCGATGAGATGGTCGAGGCCGCGGTCATCGTCTTGATTGGTCAGAACATCACCCCGTCAAGATTTGGAGGTGCGTCCATCCAAGTACACGTGCATTCGTAGCATCACCAACGAGATTGAATGAATGGTCCCAAGATTTTGATGAGCCTTGAATATCTTCAGTCCATGATTTTGATAAATCCACAGTCACAACACCATCCAATTCTTCGCCTAATTGTGAAAGGTCAAAGCCCAATGCTTGACTGGGAAGGAGAAGAAGATACCCAATTCGTGTATCTTGTTGCAATGTTCCATCGCTGGAAAATAATGTGTCAAATGCTTCGCTGTGGATTCTTCCGTTTTGCCCATATTCCATTTCGACAAAATCTAAAGAATGAGTTGGTGGAATTGCATTTCTGTCATTCGAAGTCGAATCATCGTACACGCCTTTGTCTAATGTCGTACATGTGGTCGTATCACCATTCGTTTCCATTGAGATGAGGACCCACCCCGCTGAACTTTCTCCATTGACCCATGAGAGGTTCCACTCGGTGTTGTCAGCATCAATTCGATGGTCTACAGCTCTCCAAATGTATCCACCCTCATCCAGAGCCCCTTCCAAACCTTGCACATTTTGCAGCGTCGGAATGCAATCAACTGCCTGTTGAAGAGAGTGCATCCTTGCCGTCGTGTTATCTGGAAGGTGAGTTTCTCCGGTAGCACCCCAGTCATAGAGGTCCTCTTCATCGGGTTTGAATGCGTTTGCTTCTGGACGAAGGTCATACCTCACACCAAGTTCGATGGCTTTGGTTCCTCGTTCAACAAATGTGCGTTCAAACACATGGTGAATTTCAAGTTCACCAGTTGGCAAAATAATATCACCGATGAATTCTCCTTCTGCTGAGCATGTGACCGATGTGTCTGCATCGGAATCGATGACGATGTCAACCCGTTGCTGTGTGGCCCATGGCGTAACGCCATCGAGCCACATTGTGATGGATGCCGATCCGAGACAGAAATCTTGTACTCTTTGATGCGTTGCAATGACCTTCCACATTTTTGTTGAGCCTATTGTATCTGTGCCAAGAACTCTCCACGCCCAATCATCGCTTGTACCTGATGCTCCTTCAGTAATGAGATTACTGCCGAAGAATTCGGCGAGTTCAACAGGTTGGGTGATTTGAATGAGACTTGGAGAGAATGCAGTGAGGTCGCCAAGAATACCACCAACGCCGTAGGTAAACGCAGTACCTTTGAATTGGTCACCAAGAGAAATATCGAAATCAACTTGAGTGGCTAATGTGGCTTGACCTCGTAACTCAGTCCATGTTGTTACATCAATTTCTGCTGAACCCTCTCTTCCTTCTCCATCGGGGTCACAACTTCCACTTCCATCAAACAGCGGATAGTACCTCTTCGCATCAAATTCCTGCAAATCATAGGAGTTTTCCGATTGAACTGTTAACCAGTCCCCTCCATGTCCTCCTTTCATGCGAACGGCTCCAAGGCGGTCAAGACTCGATTGGGTCACGAGTTGACTCCCGTCACCGTTGACGATGGAAACTTCCCCAAGACCACCAAAATCAACTGAAATTTTACAAATATCATCATCTGAATTAAGTTGGTTGAGAACAATCTCAACATACTCCCCAGTAGCAATGACTGAACCATCCGAAATTGTGTACGTCATTCTGTCTCCATACCTGAGATTATCGGGTGTGAAAGCATCAAGTTGATTTTCGAGATAATACCATGCCCCAGCGCTAAGAAGAATCAGTGCTAATACCGATGCTGCAACCTTAGGCCTCTGAATCATTTCAAAAAGTGTCGCAAGTTCTGCATTTGGTTTTGATTTCACAATTTCAATTTCAGTTTCACGGGGCTTCTCAGTGATATCGTCGATGAGTTCGGCTTCAAACACTTCAGCCTCGAGAACGTCCTCTTCTTCAAGCGAAGGTACTTCCTCGACATCCTCTTCTGTTGGTGTGATGGTTTCCTCATCCTCAAGTGATAATCCAAATTCTTCCTGAACATTTTCAATCTCATCGTCAACCAATTTCTCTTCGATACCAAGGTCCTTTGGAGAAACACCAGACCCTAAAAGTCGTTCAACCAAGTCTGCTTTGTTTCCAGTTGTTTTGAGATCATTGAGAATGCAAAGGGCCTTCAGTTTCGCCACGGTAAGTGGTGATGAAGGTGGTTCAGACATAATGCGACCTCATGATGTGCTGACGCTCATTATCTTTCAATCATCACCTTCAATTGCGTCAAAGAATTGATTTTTTTGTGTTATTGTGATGCTTCGTATGGGATATACTGCCCTTGTTCATTCAAAATGTATGCCGTGGGTTGATACGAACCATCTGGGTTCTTGATGTAATAATAGCCATCACCAACCCCCTCATAGACAACATCAGGCGTATCTTGTGGAGGTGAAACTGGTTCCGCTTCGACAGGTGCCTCGGGGGAAGCTGGAGGTGAGCCAGGAGGCCCCTCTGGGTCAGAAGGTGGCGGGCCTGATGGTCCGCTGCTCGGTGGTGGGCCCGATGGCCCTGCAGCGATTACAGAACTTACCGCAGCACTGAGAACTTGTTGTTCCAGTGTGTTTGGGTCCTTTTCTAGAATTTCTCGATGAATTTTTCCATTCTTTTGAGCACCAATGAAGGCAAAAATCGACAGTGCAAGGCAACAGAGTCCTACGATACCAAAGACAGCCTGCAACTGCCAGATGCCACCGCTTACACGAAGCGTTGCTCGTCCATCGTCGTCGGCACCAGAAATTTGGGTGACCATTTCACCATTTTCCTCCACTTCATTTGCTTCAACGTACAAAATTTTGGCACAGTATTCGCCAGGGTCAACATCAAAATCAAATTGGAGCATTTCCCCAGCAATGGCTTTTTTCATTTGAAATTGATATTCATGCGAACCACCTTCTCTTGCAAGAACTTCCTTATCAGCCATAGCAGGTGATGTACAATCTTTTTCGTGAATGATATAGACGCCGACTTGCACATTAGCAATTGCCGGCGGTTCGACAACTTCAACTTCCAAGGTAATCGGAACGTCGAACACATCTTCTCCTGGGATTGGCAGGCCCATGAGCAGACCAAGGTCTTTCTCCGCAGTGCTCGTGAAGTTGTCATCAACAGCACTAAACGGCCACGGGAACAGTGCACCTGCAAAGAAAATAGAGGCGATGCCTAGGAATAAATACACATTCCATCGTGCATTACGAAGCACAGCTTCTCGGTCCTCTTTCGACATTTGTTCAAACAATTCCTCTTGCTCTTCCTCGTCAGCCAAGCCACCGACTTCTTCGTCTTCTGCGTCATCAGCCATAGATGCAGGGTGATATCATAGTTCTTCAAAGAAGCGATGAATCTTATTGGGACCTCGGAATTCCCCGATTAAACCGAATTTTTCAAAAATAGTAAGCGACCGTCATACACGCATGAGTCTTCGACTTGCTATCATCAGCAGGGGCCCAAGGCTCTACAGCACCAGACGAATTTTGCAAGAAGCCCGTGCACGCGGAATCGATGTTGAAGTGTGTGACCCAATGAAATTCACATTGACAGTGTCGAATCAATCGATGGAAGTGTTGTACAAAGGCTCGAGATTCGAGTTCGATGCAGTTATTCCAAGAATTGGTCACTCCATTACAAAGCACGGCGTCTCAATTTTGAATCATCTCGAACATCTCGGTATTTGGACCGCAAATTCAAGCCAAGGAATTTTGCACAGCCGAGATAAATTACATGCTTCTCAAATCATGGCCCGAAACCGTATCCCTGTGCCTACAACAGTGTATGTTCGCGATATTTTTGATGTGGAGCATGCGATTGAACAAGTAGGTGGGCTTCCAGTGGTCATCAAAGTGACACAAGGGACACAGGGCGAAGGCGTCTTTTTACGACACACACAATATGAAGCACGTAGCCTCGTCCAAGGTCTTCTGGTCACTGGACGTTCAGTCTTGATTCAGCAGTATATTGCAGAATCACACGGTCGAGACATTCGTGCATTCGTCGTCGGCGACAAAGTCGTCGCTTGCATGCGTCGCAGAGCCCGAGGAAGAGAATTCAGGAGCAATTTCCACCTCAATGGGACCGTTGAACGAGTTGATCTTCCTCCTGAATACGAGGAGGCTGCATGTCGTGCAGCGAGGGTCTTAGGGCTCAACATTGCTGGTGTCGATTTGCTTGAAGGCAGAGATGGCCCTCTTGTTCTCGAGGTCAATTCATCCCCGGGCTTGGAGGGCATCGAGAAAGCCAGCGGTGTCAATGTTGCTGCTCATATCGTCGATTATGCGATGGAAGAAACTGCGTTTTCAGATGTGGACTTGGACCAACTCCTCCGAACCGTTCCAGGTGAAGGTGTGTTGTCTCTCCAACTACGTAATCATCCCAAACTCGTTGGTCAACGAATTGAACAATTATTCAAACCTGGAGCAAAAATCCCCGTTTTTGCATTGTCTCGTGAGAATCAGTTAATTTGGAATCCAACTCAAGAAATACAACTTCGATATAACGACATTATTATTTGTTATGGCGACCTATCTGAATTAAGGGCTTCATTACGAGCAGTTCTTATTGATCTTCAAGAAGGATCACAGCCTCAAACGCGCTCGGATACTTCAGAAGTTCTGTGACTAAAAGCCCATGCCACCCATACCGCCCATGCCGCCCATGCCACCCATGTCGGGCATGCCTTCATTGGATTCTGGTTGGGGTTTATCTGCGACAAGCGTTTCAGTAGTGAGTACAAGGCCAGCGATTGAACCTGCATTTTGTAATGCATTACGAGTGACCTTGACAG
>CAZWXR010000007.1:0-11472 GCA_964637985.1 uncultured Candidatus Poseidoniales archaeon | reverse complement strand
ACAAGGCCAGCGATTGAACCTGCATTTTGTAATGCATTACGAGTGACCTTGACAGGGTCGATAACACCCTGTTTGAAGAGGTCACCATATTCTCCGGATTTTGCATTGTATCCGTAGTTACCATCTTCTTGTTCCAGTTTTGATATGACCATTGCTGGTTCAAGACCAGCATTCGCAACAATTTGTCGAAGTGGGGCACTGAGGGCTTCACGAACAATTCGAGAGCCAAGTGCTTCGTCACCTTCCAATGCGAGTCCATCGAGAACAGATACACTACGGTAGAGGGCCAATCCACCACCTGCTACAACGCCCTCAGCCATAGCAGCTCGAGTTGCATTGAGTGCATCGTCCACACGTGCCTTTGTCTCCTTTGCTTCGGTTTCAGTCGCCGCTCCGATTTTGAGAACTGCAACGCCAGAGCCAAGTTTCCCGACTCTTTTCTCGAGTTTTTCTTGGTCCCACTTTGAAGAGGCAAGTTTTGCTTGACCTCGGAGAAGTTCAACACGCTCTGCTACCAATTTTTCATCACCTGAGCCGCCAATGATGGTGGTTTTGTTCTTCGTAACGATGATTTTGTTTGCTGAACCGAAGGCCTGAGGCCCGTCTGCTTGTAAATCGCCGCCTTTGTCCTTTGCAATGACCATTCCACCAGTGAGCAATGCAATGTCTTCGAGAAGGTCGCCTTGCTCATCGCCAAATCCAGGTGCCTTTACGACACATGCCTTGAGGACCTTACCTGCAATGTTGATGACGAGTGTTGCGAGAGCCTGCCCTTCGACATCTTTTGCGATGATGAGAAGTGGACGCTTTGATTGCATAGCAGCCTCAAGCGAAGGAATGAGTTCTTGTGGGCTTGAAATGCTTTGGTCGGTCATGAGAATGAGCGGCTGGTCCAAAACGGCTTCTCTACGCTCTTGGTCGGTCACCATGTACGGGGAGATGTAGCCTTTATCGAATTCCATCCCGTCAACGACCTCGAGTTCAGTTTCCATTGATTTCGAATCCTCAACAGTGATGACGCCGTCTCTGCCAACTTTCTCGAAGGCTTCGGCGATAAGAGATCCAATCGATGCATCGTTGTTTGATGCGATGGTTGCCACTTGGCGAATCATCTCGCTGCTATCGACCTCAATCGACTGCGATTTTAGATGCTCAACTACGGCTTGCACCGCTTTATCGAATCCAGATTTCAAAGCGACCGGACTTGCCCCAGCTGCGACATTTCTCATACCTGCATGAACAAGAGCCTGTGTCATGACAGATGCCGTTGATGTTCCATCGCCAGCATTATCTTGGGTTTTGGATGCAACTTCTTGGATTAATTTTGCACCCATATTTGCAAACGGGTCCTCGAGTTCGATATCTTTTGCAATCGTCACACCATCGTTGATAATCGTAGGGCTACCCCACGATTTTTCAAGAACAACGGTCCTTGCTGCTGGCCCTAAGGTCACTTTGACAGCATCGGCAACAGTGTCGATTCCTTCAACCAATTTTTTTCTCGCTTCGTCTCCATATACTATGATTTTCGCCATTTTTGTCACCTCATGCGTTTACTTTTGCTTGCAAATCTTCTTCCTTGATGAGTAAATATTCAATTCCAAGCCACTCGATAGTCGTGCCACCAAACGACCTATGGATGACTTTGTCGCCAACCTTTACATGCTCAACATCTGGTCCAACGGCTAAGATTGTTCCGATATTCATCTTGTCCCGGGCTTCTTCTGGTAACAGCAATCCAGATACCGTTTTTTCAGGTGCAATTTCCTTTTCAAGCAGGACCATGGATGCTAGTGGTTCAATTCCTATTGTCATAATTATCACCGTTCACTACTGAACTTGTGGTTGTGTAATCATGGGGCTATTTCAATCTTACGAGAAGAAATCAAGATGGAATTTCGCATGGTAAATTGCCCTTGTTTATTCGATGGTTTCATTAAGGAGTGAAGTGTACTAATGTTCGTCCAATGGACATGGGATGCACGCTCGCTTCGGTGAGCAGGCGGTGACGCCAATGAACGAGAAAGATACGCGAATGCCTCAACCAATGGCTCAAAGGCCGAGCCAATATCGCAACAGGCAAGGTGTCAAACAATCTCGCCTCGATAATGAACCACGCCAACTACCTGCAAGGTTATCGCACATTCAACATCTCCCTTGGATACAATGTTATCAACAACAACTTCGGACCGAAAACAAATCAGAAAACACGCAAAAATCATATTTTTATGGTCTTCGATCACTTGTCGAGTCGCCCTTACCAGGTGAAAAAATTCTAACCGAACCCGAGTATGAATCCATGAGCCTTGGTGAACTTGTCGAGCGACTTGAACCAATGAACGGAAGAATCGATGTTTGGGTTCATTCGCTTCACAGCCTCAAACCCTCTACATTCAATGCTCGTCTCGCAGCAGCACGGCACCTCATCAAATGGCTTGGCCACCGGTGGCCTGACCATCTTTTGCGTTCTCGAGTTGGTAAGCGGTTGCCAAGAACACTCACAAAACGCGAATTAAGTGACGTCATCGAGGCAGCACGAGATAGTGAGAACCCTAATGCCGACCTCATTGTGACACTTATGCTCGACACAGGCCTTAGGGTAAGCGAAGTATGTGCCCTCAATCTCAGCGATATCGACCTCGAAGATTCATCTGCACGCGTCATCGGCGGAAAGGGGGATAAAGACCGCATGGTGCTATTTACACAACGAACGCTATCTGCAATTCAAAAGTGGCTCCCAATTCGAGAGACGTTTGCCTCAAAAAGTCAAGATGCTCTCGTTGTCAATCGATTTGGAAGACGATTAAATTCTCGAGCAATTCAAAGAATTATGGATGCACTTTCAGCAGAAATTGGATTGCCTCAAGGCAGACTTACTCCACACGTCCTTCGTCACAATTTTGCAACAGGACTTCTTGAACGAGGTGCTGATTTAGTTTCGATCCAACGATTGATGGGTCATGCAACAATCGCAACCACTCGGGTATATCTTGAAATTTCGGACCAAACATTGCGCGAAGTCTATCACCGTGCGCAATCGATGAGGACTTTAGAAGAGCAAGATGATGTGCATCATTTGTCGGTACTTGATGAAACATCGAACATCCTGTCAGAGAATGAAGAATAATATTTTAAGACGATGATTTCGTTCTCTTCTGAATCTTTGAAGGCCCAGTCCAGTCTTTTTTTGCTTGAACATCCTGTCCAAAATGGCCTTCGATTGGACAAAATTTGCCTGAGCGGCATCTTGAGCAATTGCCCTTTGGTGGAACCTCAACAGTCTTCCGAAGTCTGCCATATTTCCGTCTTGGCATGTTCGTCTCTTCTTCAAGATAGTCTTCTAACCTATCGGTTCTCATGATAAAGAATTGACTTTTTTTTCCTATTTATGTAAAATTTCGCTAAAAAAGTGATTTTTTTAGGTAACCTTCATATCCATTTACATTGATTCCTTGACATGTCCGAGGGTAGCACTGCACACGACGATTTTTTGGAATCAATTGCTGGAATCGATTTGAACAATGATGGAAAAGTCGTTTCACTCATCATTTGCGGGAATTCAAAATTTTACAATTATGGATGGCTCGAGGAGCAGTTAGAGCAATGGGTGAAATTCAACGGATACCCCGACGTTGTCATTTTAGGGGGTGCAAGTGGTGTTGATGTGCTGGCTGAACGCTGGGCAGATAACAACAACATTGCATTGCGCGTGTTCACGGAAATGTGGGCATCACCTCGCCCTAATCAAGTCGAAGATTCTGGACGACCTGAAGCTACAGATGCCATGGGCCAAGTCATGATTCGCTACGCTACTCATATGCTTGCGTTTCCAGGGCCGAAATCGAAATGGACTCGGCGAATGATTGAAATCGCCACTAAAAATAATGTGAATACAGTTGTCATCGAATTACCGATGAACAGTGATGGTTGAGACCAAATTCTCTTCATTCTTTTTTCTTAAACCATGGCATGTCATGAACACTTCGAGGAACTGAAATGTTCTTCCCTTTACGGTCTTCAGATGCCTTTTGCTTTAGAGAAGAAGCAGATTGCTTTGTCGTTTCGACAATGTTTTTTGCAACTTGTTTTGATGTGGCCACAGCTTTGCTCGATGCATCTGATGTTTTCTTGGCTGCATTTTTTGCAGCGGTTTTTGTTTTGTTTGCAGCATTTTTCGTGGTTTTCTTTGCTGAGGAGCGCACTGCCTTTGCGACAGTTTTTGACGAGCTTGCAAGTTTAGCAACGCCGATGATCTTTTTTGCGGTTGAGGCAGCGATTCCAGCGGCTTCAAGCGATTTTTGCGAGGCTTTTGCAAGTCCGTCAACAGTCGTAATTTTTGCTGTTTTCAATTTCTTAATGGTTGCAGGCCCTATACCCTCCAGTGAATCAAGTCCAGTTTTTTTCTTACTCGTCGTCATTCCGCACCATGTTATGCATGCTTCAACACCAATTTGAACTCTTTGTCAACATTCAATCAACATTATCGACGAATTGATGAGGGGAAGAGAACAAGATTCGTCTATGGGCAATGCTCCTGATGACCAAGCCATTCGATTGGTTGCACAGGTTCGAAGAGCATCCTCAGAACATCGGGTTGACCCTCAATCAGGTTTGTTGCGAGGGCAAAATTTTCCAAAACCAAACAAAGTTGTCTACATGGGCGATATTGCAAAGGCAGTCCTCACATGCCTCGACTTACCTGAAACACCTAAATTCATCGAATTACCTGAATTTAACGAGCAAAAATGGAAATTAGTAACACGAAGTGGCGATATTGAGGTAACAATCACATCTCGCCCATACTGGTTTTTTGGACTGCTCACCTCAGGTTATCTCAACATCCTTGAATTCAAAGGAGATTTTTCGATGTGCTCGAGAATCATATTTGACATCATTTCAGTGTTGCCTCAACCCCCCTGGGAAATGTCGCACATACGTTCCTATGATTCGTTTGCAAGAAATCACAGTCTGCCTTCATTCGATGAGAATGCGAAAAACTGGAAAAGATTTGAATCTCATGCATCAGAAGAATTGAGTGAAGCCATTGAACATATACTAACGAAAATACGTCAAAGAAAAGACATACCTCGAGAAGAAAATGAATTCATTGAGGCAGAGATATCGTTTGCTCGTAAATCGCTGATGGATCGCAATGCTCCCGCAGTCGAAAGAGCACTTTCTCGCATCGAAGCAATGATGATTTCTGCACAATTTGAAACCCGGAAGATGGAACCGATGGACGCTGAATCAGAAACCATCTACCTCGACGAGGTTCCTTATGTCGATTATTCCAAAGACATCACCATTTCAGAAGAGTGAGAGTTTCACAATGTTTTCATAAAGGGGTGTCGAATCGGAGAGGTTGGTTGACATGGCGAAGAAGAATGATGGCGGTGGTATTCAGCAAGCCGCAGGTTTAATTCGATATTTCGATGAAGAATCCGAGGATTCTTGGAAAATTTCACCAACAAAGGTCTACATGGCCTGTATTCTATTGGGAGGCTTCTTTTACCTCGTCAACGAAGGTGTCGTTCAAGCAATCATGGATATCTTTTCCTGATTACATTGTTTCGACAAGAACAATTTTTCCTTCTTGCTCAGCAATTTTCCCAGCAACAAAAAGCGCGGTATCCAAATCCTTCGTTGCTCCAAGCGTTGTGGATTCCGACCCAATCTTCAAAATCAACTTGTGTTTCAAATCTTTGAAAAGAGTTCCATCAACTTTCTCGAAGACCCAATGGTCATTTTCGATTCGAATGAGTGGAGGAATTTGAGCCTGCCCCATCATTTCCGATGTGGTGATTTGTGTTCGATGTTTCAATGTTTTCAAATCTTCAAGAGGATTCCACGACGCCCGTGGATGTCCATTGAGAATTTTGTACTGACGTAAACTCGCTCTTCTGTTTGAATTCAAAGGGTCCCATCCCCTGAAATCTTTCGATTTCAAACCAAATGTGACATTGATGACATATAAGCACCGCGCTCAAGATTGCCAATATTTTTCGATTTTAGGTGTGTATTATTGAAATCAACTTCTCCGAACAAACCCAATAAACAACTCCAACAAGGCTCCATAACATCAATAACGAAGCACTGTTCATTCCCACACCCTGTGCTGAAACAAAACCCGTGAGAATTGTGAGGAAAATGCATGCAAGGGATGCTACCGCATTCTTTTGTAGTTTCATTTCTCCAAAGAATTGGCTTGAAATAGTCCCGAAACAAAGCCCAATAAAGATTGAAGAAAACAATATCACATCATCATTGAAGAAAAGTGCTATAGGCATTGAAAACACTAACATCGTCCTAAACCACCATAATTCAGGAGCTTTTGCTGTATCAAAGCCAAGAGGTGGCAACCCCATCGAAGCAATACCCGAAAAAAAGACCCATGAAAAAATCGTCGTTGTTAGAATGAACACTTGAATTCTCGATAGTCCAAGCATTTCAACATCGAGAGTCGTTAACGCTGACAGCAGATAGACGCAAAGTGTTCCTACAACAACAATCAGTAATTGCGAGCCAGAATGTTGATTGGAGGTGTGGCGGTCAATCTTTTTCCAAATTGAGACTGCTGTTGTGCACACGAGCAAATAAAGTGATATAACAAAAAATGCAAATTCTTTGTACACCTCACCGCGATGATTTCTCAGGAGTTGATTATCAACATCATTCAAGCAAAAAAATGAAACAATCAACAACACAATAGCCTTTAATCGTGCATTTCGAGCAAGAATATTGAGTTCATCAGCAGCGTGTTGTATGCTGTATGCTGTCCACATTTCACCGGCAAAAGATAAACTCAATCCTGAGATGATAGCAAATCCTAGAACATACCATGATGGTAATGAATCGAAAATAGTGAGGTCAACTTCTATTGTCTTTGGAAGATACATTTCATCTGGGAAAAGAGGTATGGCTAAAATAATCATCCAAAAACCAGCGTGCCGCATCATACGATATCTGAATTCTTGTCGAAGGCGGACATCCAAGTGGCGAAGACTCGGAAGATGATAGGAAAAGAAGGAAAAAAGAAGGAAAAAGAGGAGCCCTAATTCAATAGCCCCTTGGCCGTTGAGAGCGACTTGAATACGTTCAAAGTTTGTTGATTCTGTTGATAAGTATTGAGCGACTTCGAATCTCAGTTGATGTAATGTGAGTGCGTCGTAGATTCGGTCGGCAAGAAGGATAGACACGGAAAGTATAGGCATCAAGACCGTAAGATTGCGTCCAATTCGAAATAGAGGCGAATTTGTTTTTGCGTTGAAAGTCTCGTCTATGCGTTCGATGACAACCCAGATGATACCTGTGAAAAGAGAAAATGCAACAATCCATGGTGCATGTTCTCCGAGCATGTGTTGTGGAGGAGGTGTAAGTTTTCATAATGGCGGATTCAAAATAGAAGAACTCCTTCACCTATAATGTGGCTCGTGAGATTTTGGATGAAAGTGAAATCATTTTGGTTTCGCAAGATTCCCTTCTTGCAAAATACGTTGGGCACTTTCATTCAAATCAAAAAACATGGCTATCTTCGTCTATTGAACGCCTTCCTGAAACATTGCGTGTTCACGAAAGTAGAATTGACAATTCATGGACAAAGGAACTGATTGAATCCTTTGGAGGTGAGAGAGTTCCTTGGTTGCCAAATATTCAAGCGTATGCCTTACCATTTTCTCGCGGAAAAAGTGAAGATGATTTTGTACGGCAAAGTCTGCGTTCCTTGCATGAAACAGGTCGAATTACTCGTCAAGAAATAGCGAGCATGGTTCCCACCGAATGTATTGACTACAGCGATGGAATGATCGTCCTCGACATGTGTGCATCACCTGGGTCGAAGACAACTCAACTTGCTGAACATTTGTTTCCTCACGGAGCAGTCATTGCAAATGAACCCTCATCGGGTCGATTAAACACCTTGTCGAGCAATAGAAGTCGAGCAGGTTTGTACAACATTGTTGTCACAAAGCACGATGGACGGCATTTTCCAAATATACCTCAACCAGGTTTTGATGCTATTGTTGTGGATGCTCCATGTACGGGTTCGGCAACAACGAGAAAAAATCCTGAAGTATGGTCAAAGTGGTCTCCAACCGACGGTAAAAGTATGTTCAAACTTCAATTGGATTTGTTGAACCGTGCGAGTTCTTTGCTGAGAGAACAGGGGCAACTCATTTACTCAACATGTAGCATTGACCCCATTGAGAATGAAGCAGTCGTCGCAGAGTTTCTTCGAACAAATCCAAATTTTTCCATCGCTGAAAATATCTCACAGTACTTTGGCCAACATGTCTTTGCATCTGGAATACAAACTTGGCCTTTGTTGGACAATACTTGTTCGTCAACTCTTGCCCCAGAACAATGGCTTGATACGCGACATTCGAGAGGAGAAATGTTACCCCCACTAGAAGATTACATCAACCTCGCCGGCCGGCGGTCAAGTACAAAGCGTGAAAAAGAAATTCAACAATCACTCAAACACTGTTTACGTTTATGGCCAGAGTCAAAAAATACCGGCGGATTTTTTGTCGCTAAATTCGTTAAAAATTCAACTGAATTAAACGTTCAAACCCCCCCTACTCGGACAATTGAACCAAGGGATGCTGATGATTTCATCCATCTTCCTGACCTGCCTTCAGGACTTATTTTCAACCACGAAAAAGCTGACGAATCGTTTTGGTCCAGGGGCAAAAAAATCATGATTTCACCCAAGGTCATTCAAACACGATTGCATGCACCAACCTCTCGTAATTCAAAAAACGCACAATACCCTAAGGATAGATTTGCTCCACTTCGCGTCATTCACCTCGGGTCTCCAATTTTTGTAGAAAAAAAGGATGTTTGGAGGTTGAGGCATGAAGGTGTTGTTCAATTCCCACACAAACATCTCTCATCTTCTGTAAACGTTTCAATTGAGATTGCAAGGAAGTTGTTGCTTGAGGGTCAAATCGCAATTGACGACGCACCAATCCAATGGACCGAATTGAAGAAAGGGCCAATTCTCCTCAAGGTCGATACTGAACATTTCCCGATACATATTTCAGCATGGATTGGACAAAAATTGACCCCCATGGTGAGTGCATCCGAACAGAAAATTATGTTGCAGCAACTCACATCATAATCCAAAGAGGTTGAGCGATGAAAAAAAGTATTCTTTTTCTTTTCTTTTTGATGATTTCAATACCTTTGGTATCAGCCTCAAACGATGTTCATGCTGAATCTTCGATTCCATCAATTCAACATCAGTATCTCGTAGAACAATTTCAACCTGTGAACCGAACGTTACCTTCGAACCACAACACATCAACCGTTGTAATGAACTGGTGGTTATGGAGCGATGAGACGGGGTCGAATTGGCCTGATGATGACGCTATAGCGAGAACGGACAGTCTGAACATCGAAAGAGATCAAGATTTGATGGCTGATGGTGAAATTCGAACCAACACCCATGTTGGTCAAAGCATTGCAAATATTCATCTTGTCGACGTTAGGGGAACAGTCTCGATTGTTCGTTTGGAAGAAGGCGACGCTATTGTGTTTAACCTTGCCATTACCCCCCAAGAGAATCTATCTCTAAACACCATGATGTACCTCGTCCTCACCAATAACTACGCCGTCGACCATCATGGCCGACAGCTTGAACATCTCGTTGTCGAGTTTAAACCAGAAATTGGCTTTTCAAATCAAAAAGGAAACACGACATTCAATCAATACCTCATCGAACCGGACCACCTCATTGCTGCAGGTGTTGATTTCGAAGAACAACCTAAAGGCTGGGCGTACACAGTTGCTTTTCTCGGTGATGACCCAGAGACAAATGAAACGAGTTTGCTTAGCCTGTATCATTCAAACCTACCCGACCATACCTCCACACTAAACTTCAGTTCAGCTTTGTTCCCATTGTTCATTTTCATTTTCTCTGGAATCATTTTTTATGGTATTTTGCAAAATTCTCTCAAGCGAGATGAATTAATTCCAACATTATCAGCCCATTGGCTTGACGATACCTTACATCTTTTGATTTCAAATGGTAAAGATTCTGCTACAATACTTTCTTGGTCTATCGAACAGCCATGGAACTTTAAACAAAAACCTGCGACAATTCAACTGCTTTCAGGCCAACAAAAAACGTTCAAACTCACATTCAAATCAATGCATGATGAAAGATTAAAAATTTCGATACGATTAGAAATTGAATCGTTAGGGATTTGGAAGCAACAATTGTCGATAGAACCACCCTCTCATGTTCAAGATGTCTTAGCGAAGTCTTGAAATTAAAGAAATCAACGACATAATACATGAGCGGAAGCCTAGATAACATCGATATCGATTTACTCAAAGCCTTACAGGTCGATGCACGACGTAGTCAGAGAGACCTCGCAAAAGTTGTGGGCGTTTCTCAAGGGACGGTCGCCAACCGTTTGCGAAAGTTGGAAGATGATGGCGTTATCTTGGGTTATCAAGTCAAAGTAGACCCAGAAAAAATCGGTTATGGTATGACGATTATGGCTGGATTGCGAATTGTGAAAGGAAAAATGATCGAAGTCCAACACAAAATTTCTTCCGACCCACGTGTTTTTGCAGTTTATGATGTAACAGGTGACTGGGATTCGATAGTCTTGGCTCGAGTTAAGAACAGACAAGACCTCGACAATCTAACAAAAACAGTTTTCACGCTTGAAGGTGTTGCAAGGTCGTTTACACACGTGGTTTTGAATACTGTAAAGGAAGACGCTCAGGCCTTTGAAATTGAGTGAAACTACAACATGTCCGCTTGTTCCATCTTCTCTACGATGAGGTCCAAAAATCCGGACATACCCTCAACTGTTGTTGTGATGGAAAACAGATATTTCATGAGAGTTTTTCGAAGTTGTTCATCAATCCGAAAATCAAGAGATTCAAAATTTGTCCTGCAAATTTTTTGCAACCGCCCCCCAGTTCTATCCCAATCCATCAAGAGATACAAGT
The DNA here is from genome assembly GCA_964637985.1 of uncultured Candidatus Poseidoniales archaeon. Taxonomy (GTDB): domain Archaea; phylum Thermoplasmatota; class Poseidoniia; order Poseidoniales; family Poseidoniaceae; genus Poseidonia. The sequence continues at coordinate 507 of CAZWXR010000007.1, read as the reverse complement.
TGAAACCGAGTTCATTCCGAGGTATTCGATATGATTCTACGAGGGCAACGATCACTGCATCGAGGGGTTTACCTCGATGAATTCGTTCGATTGGTCCACGAAATCCCATCTTACGCAGCGTTTCAACATCCCTTTTGCCCTCCACTAGGATTGGAATGTTGTGTTGATGGTTGTATTTCCTTGCCTCTGCAAGTGCTTGACATGCAACATCCCAACGTTCATCGTCAAAACGCTGGATTCGCATGACCGGAGAGGTGGAGTGATGTTTACAAAAGATGTCGTTTAACCTGCTGGAATCGTCGTTTTTTTGCACCTCTCCGCAGAGGAAAAACGAGAAGAAATTTTTCAAAATCGTAATCTTTCATTCATGTGTAAAATCGTTAGACGGCGAAGGTTTACATTCATTGTCAAGAATGCCCTCTCCCAAACACCAATCAACAAATGCTTAAGTTCATCCGCCACGGCGGTTCGGTTGGTGAGTGCATGGTTGCACGAGACACAGTCTTC
>CAZWXR010000006.1:12729-33107 GCA_964637985.1 uncultured Candidatus Poseidoniales archaeon | reverse complement strand
TTCAATTGTTTTTGACATTGTTACACCTGAAGAGAGCACATCATCGATGATAACAACCGATTTACCTGAAACTTGACCGTATTTATTTGATAACGAACCATGACCGGTTCCTTCATCTGTTGTTCTATAGACCGTCATTTCGACACCTAAATTTCTGGCAACCTCATATGCAAACGTAATTCCATTAATCGAAACACCAACGATCGTATCAGCGGCTTCTCCGAGCTCTTCAAGAACAACATCAGCCATAATATCACCAACCGCAGAGATTCGCTCTGGCCGTACACCGATGGTCCTCCAACCAATACGCACATCGGAGGGACGGTCGACCTCGTTTGCATCGGTGAGAAGCCACGCTATCGTGTCTTGGGAAAGTGACATTTCATCTGCAATTTGCTGGGGATTTAACCCCTCTTTTCTCAAATTTAACGCCATGGCTTTGAGTTCTTCAATACTTAACACCATCTTACTCATTGCTCGGGGTGAGAAGTTGATACTTCAACTCTTCCCACAATCCTATATTGCAACATTTGAAGAAGTGGAACTTTGACGACAGCCCATGGGCGATTTCGATTATGAGGTGTTGCTCGACAAGGCAAGAAAGAATATTCCAGAAGAAATCTCAAATCGTTCTCGTTGGCAATTACCTGCACCTCAAATTCTCATCGAAGGTGCGAACACAATCTTTCGAAATTTCAATGAAGTTGTATCAATGATGGAAAGGGACGATAATCACGTGTACCAATATCTTCTCAATGACCTAGGAACGTCTGGATCTCGTGATGGGCCAAGAGCCAGGTTTAAGGGGCGAATTCCTCCAAAAAGAATCAAATCAGCAATTGTAAGTTATGTGAACACATACATCAAGTGCAATCAATGTTCTGCACCTGATACGCATTTTATCAAAGAAGACCGTACAACACTACTGAAATGTCAAGCCTGTGGTGCAACACGACCTGTTAAGCTATGATGTGCGTTCTAATTTTCGATTTGCATTCTTAATTTTTCAGCAATCGTACCAACTCGTAGATGCTCGACAAGGTCAAGTAAATTTGCATCATCGTTCAACGAATACCAAACACCTTCGGGGTATACGACACAACTTATGCCCTGTTCACAATAATCTAAACAACCTGATTTTTGAACTCGAACATTCTTCAAACCTGCTTCTCTTGTAAGTGACTTCAGTTTGGAAAGCACATCTAAACTTCCTCGGCCTTGGCAATGTGGACGCGACGACCCTTCTTGCCGTTCATGACCACAGATGAAAAGATGGCGAGTATAGCCAGGCAACTTTAGTTTTGGTTCATCCATGACAAACTCTCCATTAGATTTCTGAAATCAGTTGAGCCAAAGAAATATCACGCGATGTTATCTTCTTTTCATCATGTGAAAACAATTCAAGTGATACATATCCCCAGCCGAATTTGATGTCTGGATGATGATTTTGAATCTCGGCGAGGATAGACACTTCGTCAACAAATTTTTTTGCTGTGTCAAAATCTGGAAACTCAAAATCGCAAATTAATTTTTCATTTACAACCCGCCAAGGCGAGGGAACGTCCAATCGCTCATCCCCAAAGATGCGAGTCCGTATCGCCGGTGCTCTCTTTTTCGACTTTCTCGTGAAGTTTGGACCGGCGCTTCATATCTTCACGTTCGAATGAAAGAAGTTCTTTGTCATCAATGTATGCTGGCCGAGTGTGAGCAATGAGGGTGATTTTTACGATCACATCGCGAGAGATAAACTGACGCGTCCCGTCCTCGCACAACACTTCGAGACTACCCTTTCCTGTCGAGAGTAATACGCCTCGAAGAAGGAGGTCAGCACCGTCAGTAAATGCCCTTGCATCGAGAAGGATTTCAACGATGTCGTCTTTTCTCAATCCGTTTCTTCGTTCCAAAAGGTCTCCATGCAACGTCGCCTGAACATCGGAGAGTACCGGTGAGCCCATGGTTTCCCACATAGGAACCGCCCAAGTTGGTAGTTGAAAGTCTGATTTCTTCTTGGCCATGCTCCTCACACTTTGCGACCGTTTTTCAACCTCTCTATTGGACCTATTTTAACGAAAAATGACCCCATCAGTTCATGAACACGGAGGATTTCGAAGCGATAGAGGCAGGCAGATGAAAGTATCATGGAAATCGCTGCCAACTGTTTTGCTTGCAGATGAAATTCTCGACAAAGGATTCTCTCGAGCCAAAAAAGCGGCGGATAGGGTCGAAGACCAAGACAGAATATTCCGTGTACGAAAGCAATTGACGCGTATGGTACAAACCTCAGCGGATGTTATTTCGACTCAATTATTGGATACAGTGAATTCTTGGCCATCGCTCGACCAGACACCTCAGTTCGACTTTGCACTTATTGATGCCTGTGTAGGATGTGACGAATATCGCCACCATCTATCAAATCTTCAATGGGCTGCACATCAAATTATGAAGGTGAGTTCACAAAATGCCAAGAAAATCACTCGAACAGCAAGAACCGAACTCATGCATGAGGCGAGGAAGGAAGCATATGGTCGCATTTCTTCTCTTGTAGGGCAAGTGAGTAAATCTTTACTTTGGTTGAATGAAGCAAGAGAGACGCTCAAAAAATTACCTACTGTGGACCAGAGTTTGCCAGTTATCGTTGTTTGTGGAGCCCCGAATGTAGGTAAATCAGCATTTATTTCCGCTCTCTCCACAGGGACGATGGAAGTAAATCATTATCCATTTACAACCAAACAAATACACGTAGGCCATTTCACTCATCGAAGGTTACCATACCAAATGGTCGATACACCGGGCCTCCTTGACCGCCCAATGATTCAACGTAATGATATCGAAATGCAGGCTATTGCAGCATTGGAAAACATTGGTTCCTTAGTGTTGTTCATCATTGATAAAAGTGAGCACTGTGGCACCGGTTTAGGAGAACAAATGCATCTACTTGAAGATGTCAAAGACCTCCTTGGCGATACACCAACAATCATCGTGACGTCAAAAGCAGATTTGTTGGACCCCCGCCCAGCCGAATGGCAACATGTCAAAGATGCGGAAGAAGATTGGAGGAACACTGGGTCAAAAGGCACCCCTGAACTTCCTCTTCTTTTTGATGATGAAAAAACTGCAACGATGTCTGCCATCGAAAATGTAGGACTTGATGCAATGCGTCTTGAACTCATCCGACTTGTCCAACAACAATGGGCTACAGATCCGTTGCAACTTCCCGATGGTTGGCATAGAGAATAATTCACATTGATTCAAGTGGAACGATACCAAGGCCTGTAAGGCCTTTGTTCAATGCTAGTTTTGCAATCTCGGAAATCTTGAGGTATGAAAGTTGCACACTTTTGTCTTCGAGAATATGGCAATCGCGATAGAATGCATGGTACGCTGTTGCGAGTTGTAACATATATGTTGCAAATATGTGCGGGCGATTTTCGATGACTGCTGATTTCAATTGGTCTTGGAACAAGAGAAGGTGCCGAAGCAATATTTCACAACCCTCTGGTACATCATTCCAATTTGAAATTTCAACTTGATGAAGATTTGATATAGATTTTACTTTCTCTTCAATCGAACACGCACGAGTATGAGCATACATCACAAATGGAGCAGAACCTGCCTCAAAAGCGAGAGCATCTTCCCACTTGAATGTGAATCCTTTTTCTGGACTCACTTTGATAATGTTAAATCGTACAGCGGAAGTACCTACAGCCTCTGCAATCGTCGCCACTTCATCTTCAGTGTAATCAGGTCGTAATTCTTTGACAACACTGGCTGCGTGGGCATGTGCCTCCTCAAGTAGGTCATCCATGAAAACGACATTACCCTTTCTTGTTGACATTTTTCCTTCTGGTAATTTGATAAATGAATAAAACACAATCTCTGGTGATTTCGAGTTGAGCTCTTCCAATGTCAAACCAACTTGCTTTGCTTGTAATTTATGGTCCTCTCCTAATACGTTCACCAAATAATTACTCTGTGTCCATTTCCACAGGTGATACGCGATATCTCTCGTTGCATAAAGCGAGGAACCATCGCCTCTACAATAGAAAAATTCTGTTTTTCCCTTCAAACCACGTGGCTCTAAATCAAGGAAGAACGCACCATTCTCTGCTTCGGAGTGTAATTCAGATTGCTTCAAACGATGGATAAGATTTGCAACATCGCCATTGATGACGAAGGTTGATTCTTTGGTAAAACGGTCAAATGAAATACCCAATCGCAGCAGTGTTTCCAACATGCCATCAAGCACTGGCTGATATGCATCAGCAAATTGGGCCAAAACGCCTTCGTCCCCGTGTTCGCTTGCATGAACCATTTTTGCAATAGCGTGCTCAATTTCTTCCTTGTTCTCTGATGATTGTCGAAGAAGTTGTGCGGCTTGATACCAGCGAACAGATTGATGATCGGATTTTCCTTCCCACATATCATTGTCTTCAGTTCTATCTTTCAAGAGTGAATCGACACGTTCTTTGCTCAAATTTTCCAATGCCCATGCCAACACAGCAACCTGTTTACCCATGTCATCCACATAATATTCCGCTGTCACCTCATGGCCTGCTAATCGATGAAGTCGGACAAGCGTGTCTCCTAAAATTGCATTTCGGGCACGGCCAACATGAAATGGTCCATTTGGATTGGCAGATGTATGTTCGATGAGAATATGTTTTGGATGCAGAGGGGGCTGTGTACAATCATCGAGTTGTTGATACATCCATTCATTTGATGCACGGAAATTGAGGTATCCATTAACAGCATTGCACTCACGAATCGCTGGAAGGCTTGGAAAAGTGTTTGCAAGTGATTCTGCAATTTCAATTGGGCTTTTCTTCAACAGTTTAGCAAATGGAAAACAAGGCAGTGACACATCCCCTTGACTCATATCTCTCGATTGTTGAAGATGTTGTGTCCAATGTTCCTCTTCAAGATTCATACTCGCAAACAATGAGCGAAGATGTTCAGCAATGACGCTCTTCAGTCGTTCCATCTTCTCCCCTCACATCAAGGAATATCGGAGTAATGCTGCCATGCCGCCAAATCCTTGCAACAGTTGTGAACCCTCCTCGGTGTCACTTGAAATGAATGAAATCGAACTGTTACTTTTTTCCGAAAGTGCAGAGAATTCATCGATCAATGATTCAGAATGTACTTCCTCTATGTCTGAACTTTTACATGTTTCACAATTGGGTAATTCTTCAGTTCGTCCGAGTGTAACATTCCATTCGTTCGAACATTGACCGCATTTAAGTTGAATTCGGCTTTTTCTAAGGCCCTCTGACACCAAAAGACGGTCAACGGCACCCTGCGTCAAAGCATCACGAACCATCATTTCTCCATAGGTTGCCTTTGGATGTGCCCTCGATAATTCAGCAAGAAATTGATTCATGAGTTGTCGCTCTGCGTCTAGTTCAATCTCTCCCATTAGCGAGCCTGCATTATCGACCAATTCACGGATTCCAGATTCGTTGGAATAGCCAACATCGAAAGTCGTTTTTGCAATCTTCTTTGCAATTTCATGGTGGAAATAATCGTTTTTGACAACGAAGTCCTTTGTTGCACCCGGCCCCCCAATAATAACCGCCTGGATGTTTTCTAAATGAGGTAGCCAATAATCAGATGCATGTTCTGTTGCTCGCTTGAAGAAATTATGAGCTGCTTCTTCAATCAATCGTTCAAATCGTTGTGCTGATTGTCCACCTTGGCGGTGTTTCCCCATGATATTTGATGTAAGATGTTCTTGAACATGAATTCGTTTTCCTGTGGCAATCCCATAGGCTGCTTCTGAGCGGTCAATGACAAAAAGTGCATACGATTTCTTATCGACGAGCATCTCTTCAAGTTGAGTTAATTCAAATGTTGAATCACAACGATATCGAAATGAAATTAATTCTTGCGGAGGTTCTTCAACAACAACATTTACCATCCGAGTCTTGTTATTTCCAACGATGATTGAACCAACAAAAATTGCTATACCGTTTTCACCAGGTGTTTTGTATCGTGAAAGTGTGGAAATGGCTGATTCAATAGCACCTTGAACATTTTTTCTCGTGCCCTTTGACTTGATGTTGGCTGCTTGACCATGTTCGTTCTGAAGCATTGTTCGAGCATCATGAATCTGTCGGTCTGGAGGAATGATGAGTGTGACCAGTTCGGTTCCAAAACCTTTCATTTCTCGAAGGTCTTCTAAGGCCAGTTTCAATTTTAGCCGTCGAGCGGATAGTGATGCTTCCCCCGACATGTGAGCCCCCATTTCGTTGGGCAAAGCCCAATCTCTTGAAACCTCCCCTGCGACAAGTGGCTTTCGAGGTTATGTCAAGATGGAAATGATGAAGAAGTGAACGGACTATGAGGCAGCATGGGTGAAGTTCAGGTGATTGCGTTAGGAGGCAGCCTCTTACGCCCTGACTCCGAGCATGACCGCAATGATTGGATTGAAAAAATAATGACGCTCTTGAATCAAGGAATTTCTTTAGGGATGAAATTTATTTTGGTCGTCGGTGGAGGTGCACCCGCAAGAGAGCACATCACAATCGCAAAACAGTTCATTGCATCATCAGAACGACTCGACACAATTGGGATTGCAGCTACACGATTGAATGCAACAATGTTGCAACAAATATTTGCAGCAAATTCATTTGATGTTTGCTCAGAAATACCCACGGCATCCAATCAAGTGAACGACATGATTGCGAATCATTCATTGGTTTTGATGGGAGGTACAGTGCCCGGACAAACAACGGACACAGTAGCCGTTAACGTCGCTTGTCAAACTGGAGCAGAACATTGTATTATCGCAACGAATGTATCTCATGTGTATTCCAAAGACCCACGTGAATTCAAAGATGCCATTCCAATCACTGCTCTATCCCTCCACGAACTCTTGGAATTAACAGGAGAACAACTTCAACCCGGTGCTTCGGCAGTCGTTGACCCAGTTGCCATCAAAAAGGCAATCGAAGGACGAATGAAGATTCTTGTTCTTGATGGGCGTCAACCTGACCTCATTGGAGCAGCAACTAAAAACGAACATTTTGACGGAACAGTAATCCTACCTTGAGTTGAGCATATGGTTGATGCTGAAAAAATAAAAAATATTGTCAAGAAAACTGGAAAGAACATTGTGAATTCAACCCAGAAAATACCTGCACACAAGCACTGTAGGATTTGCCATGAACCAATACCAGTGAATGTTGAGTTGAGAGTTTGTAAAAATCAAGAGTGCATAGAAAAACATGAAAAAGATGAGAAAAACCAAAAGGTTGTACGAATCGCAATGTTTGTCTTTTTCGGATTATTTGCATTACCCTACCTCTTTGCCCTTGGTATGCAAGTTATAGGTTAACTAAAACAAAATCACATACCTGCAGCGTCTGCTTCACTTGCTTTTAGATGAAGTATTTTCATTGCTTCTGATAACGTATCTGTTTGACTTGAAAATTGTACAGGAGGCCAGCCACAATGAATTTCCTCGTTTGATTTTTCTTCAATCCATGCAAGACATGCAACTTGATGACATTGGCCTTTTGAAGAATCAAAATCAATCCAAAATGTCTTCCTTCTACATGCAGGGCATTCTCTACATTTGAGACTTGTTCGGATTTCAAATCCTTCTTCACCTGGAACATCAAGGATCCATTTTACTATACTCGCTGAGTTGTATTGCTCCTGAAGGTCACTTCTCAAATGAGTTTTCAGAACATCCCAGGCCAATTCTTCTGAAGAAAAACATCCTAATGCATTTGATTCATCTTGATTTGAAAGAAGACTTGGAACAAACACCTCGGTGTATTCTCCGTTCATGACGGAGCATCTGCTTTCTCCTCTTAAGTTTGGTTTTCTTTTACCCACTGCATCTCAATGTATGGTAGGCCACCAGGGTGTGGCAAAGGAGCATTTGGCTTCTCAATTCGGACCCAGATGAGATGTATATCGCCTAATTTTTTCAATTCTTCAATGATGGACTGACCTAGGATTTCAAGAAGGCGAATAGGTTGTTGACTTTCGAGAAATATTTGGTCGACCACTCGTTGTAATTCTCCATAATCGGTTGTCTGTTCAAGGCCTTGAACACCATTAACAGAGCAGAATTCTACTTTTAGAGAAACGATAAACGGTTGAGGTGCATCGTGTTCTATATCATAATAACCATGGATTGCAAATACTTCATAGGCATCAAGTCCAACTGTGAACTTCATCAAAGCACCTCCTATTCTTCACGTTCATGAACCCAAATAAGGTGATATCCGAATTTCGTTTTCACGGGATTTGAGGTCTGTTGGAGAGGGGTTTCCCACACGGCAATATCGAATTCTGGCACCATTTGTCCTTGTCGAAACCAGCCTAAATCACCGCCTTTTTGGCGAGATGGACAAGCACTTTTCTTGCGGGCTAATTTCTGAAAGTCTTTCAGTTTGCTTATTTTTTGCCTCAACTGAATCGCTTCTGATTTTGATTCAACAAGAATGTGTGAGGCCCAGGCACTTGGTTTTACCATTTTCATCTCTCCTCTTTCGCATTACATTTCTGAGTTATATGCTAGATACCGCATGTATGTGCCGTAAATAGTGACAGAAACACCAAGGGATTCTTCATTAAATCTGTCGAGAGTGTCAAGATAGGTATGGTATTCCCAACTTCCACTTCCATAACAAACAACTGCTCTTCCACGGTACGACTCAGATATGTCATAGACAAATGGACCATGGTCAGAGTTGTAAGGCATTCCATTTTGTTCTCCTTTCTCACCTTTCAAAAGCAATGTATCGATCTCATATTTTGTTGCAACATCAGAACGTTCTTCTTTGTACAGCTTTGTTATTCGAACAATATGATCATAATCGTCGGCATTGTTTGTAAATAATCGAAGAGAATTCCCTCGATTTTCAAAATCTGCATCAACGTGATTCATGTCCAAATTGATATACAAACGCAAATCATCTTTCAGTTCGGCCTTGAATTTATCCACATACGCCCTGCTACCATAGAGACCTTCTTCTTCTCCACCCCAAGTACAAAATCGGATGGTCCGATCTGGCATTCCTGTTTGATTGACAATTGAACTGATTTGACGGGCCATTTCTAGCACACTTGCAGTTCCAGAGGTGTCATCAATCGCACCTTGACCATGATAGACGGTGTCATGGTGTCCACCTGCAATAACGACTTCGCTGGTTTTACCTTCGATTTCACCGCATGGGACGTAGATTGTTCGTTGTTGATCATTTGTTACATCAAAGAGAAATTCGACGACCGCATTTCCACTCCCATTGAATACAAGGGACTCAAATAAATCCCCTGCATCCTTTGACATTGCTATAAATGGAATATCTGTTGGAACAGAACCACCATTCGCCTCAGTTATTGCATCTATAGAAGAACCTTTGAATATGGGTACACAATCATTTCCTTCGATTTTTCCACAATTGTAATCTTTGTTCACTCGGATGAGACCGGCAAGGTCATTTTCAACCGCTTTTACATACATATCTGTGTTTCCGGTAATCGTCCCGCCACTACGTAGATATCCAATTGTACCGGTGGCTTGACTCCATTGGCCATCATCACTTCCGTTGCCTAAGTCTGTGACTTGAACATCTTGATTGAATGTGTATTCTGATTGGCCTGAAAACCCTTGGATGACATAATCAATTCGGTGTTGGAATGAAGTGACATCCGAACCAACAGCAAGTATTCCGTCACATGGATTAAAATTGAACCCCCGCAAACAAACACGGAAGCTGGGTTCTGAGTTGACGTGGTGCATAGGCACTTCAAACGAATGCAATGTTCCTTTCATGCCCATGGACTCGAATTCAGAGAGAATATATTCTGAGACATTCCGTTCCTCAGAAGTGCCACTCATTCTGCCTTCCCAATCGCCATGACCGTAGGACACAAGGTTTTCTGCAAACTGTCGTGCGGAATTTTGGTCGTAATCAATGAGTTCGTAATTATAATCCTCCCCAAAGCCCAACCATGCTGGACGAACAATCAAAACGGTACTCACGAGCATGAGTGCAATCCCAAATGCGATGACTCCACCAAGAGATATCGGGCCTAGAGCAGGTTCGCCTAAACGTTGCTTGATTTCAGTAAATTTTGATTGTGAAATAATTATTCCATTGGTCTCCGAAGCTATATCATCTTCGATTAATCGATCCATCAATTGGGCTTTCGTGCCCGATACGGGAAGGTTGCGCTTCTTTGCCTCCTCCCGTAATTCAATCAGGGTAAACGGTGAGTAACCTCCGGACATGTCAACTGCGCCTCGGTATATTCCATTCCATCATCGTTCATGAAATGCATGGTTTTGCGTCGAACATCATCAACGCAAGGTCAGAGGAGAAATTAGGCTAGATTTCTTCTCCGGTCCATCGTTCCGACAAGTCGATATCAAGGCCAAGGTGGTCGAGAATTCTTGCAACAATGAAATCAATGAGGTCACTTATTGTGGTTGGATGATGATAGAAACCGGGGGATGCAGGGATGATGATGGTATCCCATGAAGATAGTTTTGCCATATTTTCCAGGTGTACCGTAGCGTATGGTGCTTCTCGAGGCACGATGAGGAGTTTTCTACGTTCTTTCATCGCAACAATAGCAGAACGTGTGATGAGATTATCGCTTATGCCCGCTGCTAACTTTCCAATTGTCGTGCCCGAGCACGGACAAATGATAACTGCATCTATTTTTGCGGAGCCTGATGCTGATTTGGCTGCTACATTATCTGCTTCTTCGAGGAATGCTCCAGTATTCTTTGAAATTTCTTCAGGGGTTATGTTGCATTCATGCTGAAGCGTTAACCTTCCCGAATCAGAAACGACAAGCCGTACAAAGTGGCCATGTTTCGTGAGAACCTCAACGAGGCGAAGTCCATAGATTGCCCCTGAGGCACCAGATATACAGACCACATAGTCTCCCATGGCCTTTGTACGTTCTCATCCCTTTTATTGTGTTGTTCGAAACAAGACTCACTGCAACTCCAACCATGCGAGGAAAATCACAATTGGTAAACTGTATAGGACTAATTTTTCAATTTTATTCGATTTCTCGACTTGAGAATGAACGGTCGGAGGCATGACCTCGATTGAGGATGTCGTGCGCTTTACTCTGGTCGAGGGAATATCTTTCTCAATGTAGCCTAACACGTGGTTACGTAATTCGGGATTCCGACTTGATTTTGAACCGCGCCCTACAATAAACCGAATCGGGAATTTGTTTGATAGTTTTAGCGAGGTTTTGACCACACCTCGAATATTCGACAAATTGTTGAGGTCGATTCGGAGCATTCGTCCATCGGATTGAACATGACTGACTGTTCGCCAATTCCCTTGTCCTTCGTTATAATCTTCCAGTAATGCTCTGGCTTCATGTAATGGATTAACATAAGGAATATCGGGGATTTTTCGGAAACCAAGCAATGGGCCTAGGGTGAATGCAAAAACGATCGGAAAGAAACAAAAAAGTTTGAGATGACGAAACAAATCATCTGGGCGAGTTAATGCTGAGACCACAGCTACGGAAAATCCAACATACAATCCAAGGACCGCACCAGCTTGAACACCAGTTGATATTCCAACACGCTTGAGGGGAATCTCATCCACACCAAGCCCAAGGCGACAATACCTTTAGATTTCATGCTAAATCCAATAAACTCCACCAACCATGATGCAACATGAGCGAGAGAAACGGACTTGAGCATCGAAAGCGAGAGGTGAAGTTCTCGTTTTGGTCATCTGTCGTCATCGGAATTCTTCTTGTATCATTTTTTCTCGCACCACTCTCATTGGAGAAGGGAACTGTAAACAACCTCTCTGGCAACGCCAACATGTTTGATTATGTATCAGATGATGAATCATCGTGGGGCAGTGCAGGGAATGAAAACACTGGACCTCATGACCACGGAGAAGGTGAAATCGTTGAACACAACCAGTTCGCATGGTCTGAATTGAATTTTTTTGCAGCCTTCATGTACGGCTTTGGTGATTTAAATTGTCATCAAAAACATGAACGGAGTTGGGAAGTGAATGAAAATCAAATGCCTGTATGCGCAAGGGATGTTGGAATATTCTTTGGCCTCTTTGTCGGAAGTTTAGCATTTTATTTCCGAGGTGTGAACAGATGGACAGTCCGTGACACGTGCTTGTCAATTTTACCTGACAAGTGGTTGGAATCAACATATACGAAAAATAACCGAACATTTGCATGGCTTGGCCTAGGCACACTCCTTTGCATACCCCTTATTTTTGACGGATTTTATCAACTCCTCACCTCTTACGAATCAACAAATCCACTTCGCTTAATCACTGGCATTCCATTTGGATTTGGAATTGCCGTTTTATTTATCGGCATGTACTGTGCAAGATCACAATTTTTTGAAAACGCCGCATCTGTCCACTTACCGGGTGGAGTGAAATTCACCTTAGCAAAAAATGAGGATTCAGAGTGAAGGTGGTTCCATAGACCACCAGACAACCATTTCCTCCAAATTCATTGGGACTGGGCAACCTGTATGACCGCTTGTGAGAATTTCGAGACGTTTTGAGATTTGGCTGATGATTCGTTGATGCATTGCACTCATGTTTGATGAGTCGGAACCGAAAATTGAAACAAATGCGTCGGCCCATGATAATGAAGGGTTTGACCTCCGCCAAGAAGAAAAGAGATGCCTTGCAGGCCACATTGCGAGTGTTAATCTTGAAAAGCCAACGGTATCATCTCGTAATTTGAAAACTTGAGCGTCAACAAATGGAGTGTGTGATTGTTGTTTGTGAATCCATTTTTCTTCAACCAACCATTTGACAAGACGTTGTGTGTGTCGTTTTGTGACCATCCTTGATGGTCCAAATGAGGAATACAAACGAGGTATTTCACAAGAACCTCCCATGAGCGATAACGTACCAAGCACCGACCAACATGAGTGTGCAAACGGTGTTGCAGGAACATCATTTTCTTTTGCTGATTCTGGACTCCATCGACTTTCTGCATGTTCAAACCACCAAGAAGGGGATTTTCCGTTTAGCCAATCCGTATGCAATTCGGTTTTTTCCATAGGGGCTCCAGGTAACCTTCGTTGCATTTGCACGGACTCCACAAGTTTTGACAACAACACCCTGTCAACGTCATCAGATGAAACGTTGAGCGGTTCTGTTCGTTTATTGAAAAAACGCCTCAATTCTTCTTTTAATTTTGATTTCAAATCATCTAGACCGCCTTCATTTGCTATTGGACCAACAATTTGACATTTATCAAACGGTGGTGGAACAAGAATCTGACCTGAAAGGAGCTGGTGAAAACCATTTCGAATTTGAATTTGAATTTCTGTGGTTTCAAAGTACTCTTGTTTTCCACTGGTCATACGCAGCGTCCCGGTTTGAATCCTTTTCATCGCTTTTTCAGGATCGCAATCAATCCAAAAAACAATATCGGGAATCATAGCTGCTGCATTCATTTTGACCACCTGCTCAATACCCAAATCACCAACTACACCTTGATAGATAAGCGACGAGTGGACATTTCGATCTGAAACTACTACTGAGCCTTGCTCAAGATGAGGTAAGATGAACGTATGAGAATGGTCGAGTCTATCTGCAGCAAACAATCCAGCCTCCTCGAGAGGTGTCTTCGTTCCGTGTTTGACTGCATCCAATGCTAGTTTGCCAAGTTGACTTTGACGCCTCGGTTCATGTGTTGATATCACATCATAAAAAGGATAATCTGTCAATAATTCGGTTAGAATTCGTGCAGCCTCACCTTTTCCTGAGCCATCTCCGCCCTCAACCGAGATGAGGTACATATTCACGCACCTGTTTGGTCTTCAAATTCATCCCGAATGAAGGTGATGAGAATCATGCCTAGTAAGATAAGGAGAGGGCCGAAAATAATGAGACCCCGGCTGAATAAACCAATGCCTGAGAGGTAATGACAACGTCGATAGTGTCGTGCTCGACGAACCTCAACCGCCCCTTGGATACCAATAAACCCGCAAGAAATCGTAACGATACCAATGATGCTAGAAAGACCTACGGCTAAATCCAAACTCCAGCCATCTTGGTTGGTACGGAAATCTTCTGACACAATGCCATCACCTTCGCTCATTGTAGCAGGCAAAGAAGTACCCCCGTCGGGGTCGAATGTTCGCTCAATCGACTGATATCCTTCCTTTGAAAATAAGAGGATGTGTGTGCTTGTTGTCACATTTTCGAATCTGTAATAACCGTCTGAATTCGAGGTTGTTGATTGAACTGTCACCCCATCTTCGTTTTGGAGTTCCACGAGCACATCAACAAGCCCCCCGCCATCATCGTCAAACAAAACGACACCAGTGACATCGACTGTGTCTGTTTCAGAAAAGAAGGACGAGGCGAGGAGGTCTCCTGGGTTTCCTTGAAAAATAAGAATACCGCTGATGACACCGAGAATACTGCCAAGCAAAATACACATTGAAGCAACAGATTGAACTCTGTTCGAATCTTCTTTGACAAAGGAATAGATTTGATGAGAATGATTCGCTGTTTCTGAATCATGAACAATGAGTTCATCTGACGATACAACAATTTCCTGTTCGTTATCATTTTGGTTGAGTTGTTTTTTGACACGTTCTCGGAGAGCCTGTTTTCGCTGCTCCCGGTCAACGTCCATTCTCTCACCTGTCTCATCCATGGCATACGCGGATAAGAGACCTTGCATTACTTACCGCGCACGAGATGTCGTTCTGTTGTAAACCACAATGATAAAACACAGTATCGGCACTGTAATGAGGAGTGCCAATTGATACACATCAGATGATGAACGGTCGGTAGAAGTCGTGTTCTCTTCGTTCTGACTCATATTGCCATCACCATCGTTTGAGCTATCGTTTGAGGTATAGAAATCAATAAACATTTCATTGACTAAACCATATTCCACAATCCTGCCTACCGCGAGCAAAGATTCAGGTGAAACATTGTCAATTGTGTCATTCATTGTATGCCAAAATGTACCAAATCCGTTGTTGGTTTCATCCCCATAGACAGGGTCCATGATGTCGATGGATGGAATGCCAAGTTGATGGGGATGAACATGGTCATCAAAAACAAAGGATGTGTTTGTGTAATCCAAAACTCCCAATGGAAAATCGGTCTGGCATTTGGAGTTTTCAGTATAACCGAGTTTGTTTGCAATCGATGATATTTGGTTGTAGAGTGAATCATTACCGGGCATAATTTTTTGCAATTTCAAATCACGATCGCCGACCATATCAAGCAAAATAAACGAATCAATCGATTCAATTTCTTCCTGGCTTAAGTTTTCAGCCCACGCTTTTGCTCCAAGAGTAAAATTATCATCTTGGTCTTCTGCATCAGTCCATAAAAGTTCTATCGTGTATGGTAAATCAAGCATTGGAATTATTCTTGCGAGTTCCATGAGAACTGCCGTTCCGCTGCCACCATCATTGGCACCATCGATGGGTTGTGAGTGATAACTTACATTTTCGTCTCTGTCAGCGATATTCCTTGAATCGTAATGTGCCGATACCACGACACGAGGTAATGTGCTCGAAGCATTTGTTGTCGGAGAATATCTAGCTTGAACATTTGTAAAATTGTAATTTTGATGTTGATGTTCGTTGAGATGAACTTCAAACCCAATCTCATGAAGCATGTTCGATAGGTTTTCCCTAAAGGTTGAGGATGCGTTGCTCTCAGGCAATCTTGGACCG
Source organism: uncultured Candidatus Poseidoniales archaeon (assembly GCA_964637985.1). Lineage (GTDB taxonomy): Archaea > Thermoplasmatota > Poseidoniia > Poseidoniales > Poseidoniaceae > Poseidonia. The sequence continues at coordinate 17,413 of CAZWXR010000006.1, read as the reverse complement.
AGAGATAATTGCCATTCGATATCAGAAAACGCACGTGTTCCGTTGAAATTAAGTTCATCAAGGAGCGAACAATCCTCATTCGGTGTTGAGAATGAAGGCTTTGAGTTGCCCACCAAGGTAACTGGCGAATACAACGCAGATAGGAAAAGAACAACGCAAACACACATCAATCGGCCTTGCATTATATGACGCTTTAATGACGGACACTTAAATACCTCCATTCATGTGGTCAAAAAAGAGAGCATGCTCTCCATATGCTGAGGTGACAGAATGTATGATTTCCGCTCCAAAAAGGCTTTATTCATCATTCTACTTTTCACGACGTCAATTCTCGTCCCCATCGTTCCTGCATCTGCAGACAACGATACCGTTCGCCCTGTATACGATGCCCCAAATGGCTTAATCATTGGCGACTTGAATGATTTTGACCCGTCCACAGGTTCCGAGTACCTCTTCATCGACGAAGAACAACCGGTTGTATCTGCAACTCAATTCATGAAACAAGCTTGGATTGATGCTGGTCGGCCAGGAGTGGAAGACATGGTGATTGATCCCCAAACATCAGGGCGCTCAACAGCACGAGCCTGCTCTCAGCATGTTGTTGGTGACACGCTAAATGTCAACACAGCAGGAGGACAAATCGGTGCATATGTTGCAAAGACGACGCAATCAGTGGCATTCATCGTCGAAAGCGGTCGAACATTGTCCTCAACCGTGCTCAACAACTTGGCAAGCACGTGGGACAACACAATTTACCCGACAATGACGACCTACTACGGTAAGGATTACCAAGATGGGCGAGGACTTGCTCCGCCAGATGTTGACAACAACTGTCAAATTCAAATTATCATTTATGCCATCGATGGAGCATACAATACAGGAGGCTACTTTGCACCCTCATTCGCAAGTTCGAGAGAAGCAATTTTTGTTGATTTTGCTGACATAACATTGAGTTGGGGTAAATCGATTCTTGCTCACGAATTAGAACATCTCCTCCACAACGCACTCGACCCGTACGAAAATCTGTGGTTGGATGAAGGAAACGCAGATGTCGCCATCTACCTCTGTTTCGGCGTTGACTCGACCTTGGTAAGCCATGTCAATCAATGGACAGCTGCCCCAGAACTTTCTGTTCGATGGTGGAATCAACGTTTCGCAGACTATGGTGCTGGCTACCTCTTTACCATGTACCTCCAAGATCACCTCGGTGGAGGGCCAGCGGTTCGACAACTCGTTCAAGACCCTGCAACAGGTGGTGCAGGTGTTCAAAATCTTCTGTTATCGCCTCTTGCTGGTCAAGTTGGCATGCTCGGAAGGACGATGGGAGAAGCATTTGCTAACTTTTCAATCGCTGTTACCCTGGATTCTGACCAAGGCATCTATGGATTTCCAAATTTAAATCTCAATCCAGTCTGTTCTTCCGGTGCGTTTTGTCGGGCACAACCAACCGAGATAAACAGCGATTGGACGACCCCTTGGTCTTCGACCGGCAACTCTGTCGAAGGATGGGGTATTCGCTCGTTCAAGTTCACCCCCGGTAGTGCATCACCTGCACCTTTGACCATTCGTGCCACAGCATCGGTGAGTAATTTCGATGGCGTCGTTGTCACCAAAGCAACAACTGATGGCTTGTGGAGTGTAACCGATCTCAATTTCAACAGTAATGTGGCCACAGCCCTCATACCCGGATTCGGAAATCTGACTGACGAAGTTTGGGTTATTACATGGTATGCAAGCACGGTAGCAGACTGTGATTATACATCCTGTGGGCCAAGTTATCCTCAGGGTACAATTGACATCGAAGCCGCACGAATTACATCACCAGCAACGCTGAGTGTTAACACAACAGTCGTTTCAGACCGAGATGGTGATGGAACTGGCGACACGATGGAAGTCGGGTACGATATTCTCTCAAATGCGTTCTTTGAAGACCTTGATGTTGAGTTCAATGTTCGAGACAACAACGGAACTGTCGTTGATACCCTCACCCGCAGAGTGCAAGCAGGTGGCGGCTCCCCCGTATCGAACACTGTGTATTTCACAGCACCAATAGACAATCAATATCGTATTGAATTCTCCATGACCGATGTGATCGGCACACAAGTCGATACGATAACCACATCACCCACATCGCTTGGCAACATGGCTCCAACTGCGAATGGCTCACTATCTCAAAACGATGTTCAAACTTGGGAAAATATCCAGTTTATAGGTTCAGGATTCGATGCGTGGGGACTATCCAACGAAAACAATACATTGCCTTACAGAGACCAGCCTACTGCATATTATTGGAATTTTGGAGATAATCAAACTTCAAATCTGAAATCTCCTTTACGTTCATACAAGAATATCGGTCAATACAACGCAACACTTCGTGTTCAAGACCAAGGTGGAACTTGGTCTGATGTCGATGTTGAACAACTCAATGTGACTGACGACACAGACCCATTACCAATTATCTCAGTCAATAATGTCGTTATTGAAGAATCGATTTCACTCATGACAAACCAGAGAATCCTCTTTTCTGCTGGTCGTTCTGTTGATAATGTGCCAATTGAGAATCTTTACTTTGAATGGGATTGGGGTGATGGAACAGTCGACTCTGGCATTGGGGCATACCTTCAGCAACATGAATGGGGCGACATACAGGCCGAAAACGAAACCTTCACACTCACACTCACAGTCTCAGATGGAATGAATTCCGGAATCAAAGAAATTGAGGTTACAATCAACAACCGACTACCAATTCAAATCTATTCCGACCAACTCTCCACATCGACATACATTCCTCTTCAAATGCCCAACATCTTTGTTGATGATGATGGTGAAATTGTTTCATACCTTTGGACTTTTGAGGATGGGGTGTATCTCGGTAGTAAAGCACCAACTCGGGCTGACGACTTTATGATGACAACCTCAATAGAAGCAAACCCATACATTTCGTGGGACACCCCAGGTCAAAAATCAGTCACATTGCAAGTCACAGACGATGATGGAAGTCAAGTTACTGCACAGCTCTTTGTCAATGTGTACAACCAACAACCAATTGCTCAATTTTCAGTTCGAACGTCGACAACATCAGGTTCTGTTCCTGTTGATTTCCGCTCTGATGATGCGAAAATTGATACAGCATACACATTTGATGGTCGGTTGAGTATGGACCCCGACGGGCAAATTGGTGATTCCTCAGATATTACGTTCAATTGGACATTTTCCGATGGCTCCACTTACGATCGGCCCCAAATCACTCATTCATTTTCCACCCCTGGGACTCACACGGTTACACTCATCGTCACCGATGCTGATAATGAACAAAGTTTTCCTAGAATAGTGACTCTTCATGTGGAAAATCCAAAGCCAATCATTTCTGTAAAGATTCTCGATGCATGGATTGATGAGGAACAAGTCACTAGTTCTACGTCCTTTTCCAACACAACTCAAATCGATTATTTCACCCACACCTTTGATGACGAAAATCGAATTTATACTTCACCAAACAACATGTTGTATTTCGATTCATATGGGACAAGAGATGCAGATCGAATGTATGAAGGTAAATTCTCTCCACTCATTTCAAATGCAGAAGAATGGAACGGTATCGTTGAGTATTCTTGGGATTTTGGTGATGCAACACCTGTTGACCACAGCCCAATGCCATACCACGCTTACATTCTTCCAGGAGAGTATGAAGCAACACTGACTGTTCGAGATAGCTTTGGTACGGGCGACGTGAGCAGAGCAACGTTTTCAATTATTGTAGCACACCCTCCAACAATCGAAGAAATCATCTTCCCAGACGATGTATATGTCGACACAGCAAACGCAGTGTATGCGAGAATTGCCAATGAAAATGGTCCTCTCTATCTAGGCGATATTTACCGTGATACGAACATCGAAGATGGTTCAATTATCGACAGAGATGAAAGAATTTCACAGGAATTTGAAGTCTTGTGGGATTTCAATATCGAGATTGATGACAATGCAAATGGTAACCCAGAAGATGATTTTGTTTCCCCTCTTGCAGGTTCTGTATCAAGGGCGAGCACGAACTGGGAAGAGCCAGGTACATACACAGTTCTCATCCTCGTGTGCGATGGCTTTGGCACATGCTCGTCGATGTATAGTGAAGTTGAAGTCACCATTGAACCATCAAGTCGGCCTTCGTTGTCTGAATTTAGTGCTGATGAATGGAAATCATGGCTTGCAGACGCTGGTTCTGAATTTGCCAAATTCATGGGTCTTATCATTGTAGCACTCATTCTCGGATACCTGTGGTTGCGAGAGCCATCCGAAATTGAAGAAGCAGCGAAAGAAGCTGCTGAAACATACAACGATCTTGAACGTGTCGAAAATCAAGGTGGCATGCTAGGAATGGATCACCACAAACCACCACCTGCTCCGAAAATTTTGTCGAAAGACGAGCGGCGAAATTCTGATAGTGGATATGTTCGGCCTTTACGCAGAAGGTGAGGGTGCTCTAAAAATGAAGTATCCAAGGGCATCGACTTCAATCTGTGATGATAGGATGAAAGCGGTGGTGCTCGCATACTTTTTCATTTCAGTACTTGGATTTGCCATCTTTCTATCGCCGAACGCTTCTGCAGCGAACCACGAATGCGAGGGTAATGTTCAACCAACCTCGTGGAATGAAACTTTTGCCAAACACGCCCTTGTACCTCATTAT
>CAZWXR010000006.1:0-12629 GCA_964637985.1 uncultured Candidatus Poseidoniales archaeon | reverse complement strand
TCAACCAACCTCGTGGAATGAAACTTTTGCCAAACACGCCCTTGTACCTCATTATAATGGAAGAGGAGAAACTGTTGTCGTCGAAGATGATGTGGAAACGAATGATGTATCCGCAAATATTGACCTCAACCTTCATCCTGAAGAAAGGTGGATGTACGTGAACCCTTACTCTGCACCACTTGACACACTAACATCGGACCACTTTATTCAAACTGTTGTAGGGAATGATAGTGCTGGTGCAATTAGGCTCAATTTATCTTCAACACACCGGACAACCTTCTGCGTAAGTCTTCTTTCGAACAATATGTCTTCCACAGATTACCTCTTTGGGGATGTGTATCTCATGACATCCTCAGAGTTCCAAAAATACCAAACATCATACTCGATGAAACATGATTCATACATGTACAGTTACGACATGAGAGATTTTGATGATGAGCCCAGCCCGCCTGAGTGGCAAAATTTCGATATAACATCATGGAAGAGTTTCCGAGATGTTCATGAATACGAAAATGTACAGGAAACGGTTTTTTCAGTAAATCTTGATGCCCCTGAAGTCTATTCCTCGATTTTTGGTGAGACAATCTGGGATGAATTTTATCTCGTCATCGATGGATGGGACAACAGCCGTACAGATGATGGACAGGCTTTAGGAGAGCCCGTGTATGCTGATGTTACGATTCTTACCTCTCCTCGTTCATTTGTATTACCTAACTGGACTGTCGCTCTCGTATTTTTTATCTTCTGTGCCAGCCTAGTTGCTGTCCCAGTCATTCTTAATCAGCGGTATATGAAAGCGGGTTTACAAGAGCGACAGGAACAGACTTTTGTGCCAACGGTCACCAAAGAATATCCTTCACACAATCAACAAAATACAGCGATTGAGGAAGAATAATCAGTATTCCAATAACACCCATGCATCTTTCAAATCACGAACATTGACAAGACCTTTGTTGCTAAGTCTATGTTCAGTGCTCAGTGATGCATAGACGAGTTCTTGACCGAAGATAGGTGCGTGTAAACGTGCCCAGTCGCCTCCGTTACCAACGCCCATTAACGCGAATTTTGATGTTGAATCTTTGAGTAATTGACATGCCTCAACGATTTGCAAAGCATCTTGATGGTCATTGATGGTTGAACAAAATTTCACGATGTCTCCCTTCTCGGCGTTTGTTCGGACGATGTCAAGGATTTCATCTGCAGATGGTGTTCCACTAGTATCATGCTTTGAACCAATGATTTGAATGCCATTCTTTTTCGCTGATGCCAAAAGTTCATCTCGGGTTTTTCCATCGATTTCAAGTTCAAGATCAATCCAAGAAACTTTGGAAGAAATCGCTGAATGAAGAATTGAAATGCGCTCTTCTTCTGTTCCAGGGAAAAATCCACCTTCAGAAGGCGAACGTACTGTAAAAATGACAGGTAGGGGGATTCGTTCCTTAAGTTGTGAAATTGTTTCTTCAACATTGATCTCGGATACTGATTTTTTCTGCCACTCATCTTCTGGAGGCGTTATCGATTTGGTTTCTCCATCTTCTCCTTCAATTTCAACCGGCTCCATAGGTATCAAGTACAACCTATCAAAACGGAGTTCAACCATATCTGCACCAGATAAATTAGCCCTAGCGGCTTCATCAGCCATTTGCTCAACATTAGTGCCATCCAAAGTAACACAGACTTTTGGGTCAGCCATGAAACTGCGACTTTAGACCCATTCTTAACCATCTCGGATAGATTCGACCTAAATTCTTAACGAGAAGTTATCAAACATCGAATTTAGAACGGAAATAAAGCACAAGACATCATTTTTTACTTTTTTTAATCACTACCTTTACAAACCTTCGATACTGTGAAAAAACTAAGGAAAAAGGTGTCATTGTTCCAATTTTTTCGAGCGGATTTTTCCGGCGAAATAAAATTGAAATTTCACACCAGGATGGGAATATGTCAACGGAATATGACTCTTCAAGTATTCAAATTTTAGAAGGCCTCGAGGCCGTGCGTAAGCGACCTGGAATGTACCTCGGAGACCCTCACGATGGGTCGGCTCTGCACCACTGTATATGGGAGGTTGTGGACAATGCTGTTGACGAGCATCTTGCCGGACACAATCCTACGGTAGAAGTCATCCTTAATCCAGATGGTTCAGTCACAGTGCGAGACCATGGAAGAGGCATCCCAGTTGACATTCACAAAGAAGAAGGTGTAAGCGCAGCACAAGTCATCATGACCAAGCTTCACGCTGGAGGAAAATTCGATAATGAAGCCTACAAAGTTGCAGGAGGATTGCACGGCGTCGGAGTGAGTGCTGTAAACGCTGTTTCAGAATATTTGAAATTAAAAATTTACAAATCTGGACGAATTTACACACAAGAATATGAACGTGGAAACCCTCTTCAAGACCTTCAAGAAGGTGGAGAGACAAATGAAAAGGGGACCGAAATCTCATTCAAACCTGACTTGACAATCTTTAGTGACATTGTCGATTTTGATTTTGAACAAATCAATACTCGATTGAGAAGAACCGCGTTTCTAAACGCAGGGCTCGAAATTAAATTCCTTGATGCCCGAAAGGAAGATGCTGAAGTTATCCAACACAAATACGACGGAGGGCTCAAAGAATATGTTGAATGGATGAATGCAAACAGAGAAGCATTGCATTCTGAACCAGTCCACATCATCGGAAGTCGAATTGGAGACAAAGGTGAAGTTCATGTTGAAGTTGCTCTTCAATGGACCTCTGCATACTCCGAATCAATTCATTGCTTCACCAACATCATCCACAATGCAGACGGAGGCACCCACTTATCGGGCCTCAGGAGTGCATTAACAAAAACCATCAACTCCTATGCTCAATCGAGGAATTTACTCAAAAGTTCGAGCGGACTAAGTGGCGAAGATATTCGAGAAGGCGTCTCCGCCGTTGTTTCAATCAAGCATCCAGACCCATCATTTAATGCCCAAACGAAAGCGAAACTCGTGACAAGTGAGGTGCAAGGCATTGTTGAAGCTGTCATCAACGAAAAACTCAAGGAATACTTGGAAGAAAATCCATCCGCTGCAAAAGCAGTTGTTGAGAAAGCAGTTCTTTCGAGCAAGGCTAGAGAAGCCGCAAGAAAGGCGAGGGATCTCACTCGAAGAAAAGGGGTTCTTGAGGGCGGTGGCCTTCCTGGAAAGTTAGCAGATTGCCAGTCAAAAGACCCTTCAGAGTGCGAAATATATCTTGTCGAAGGTGATTCTGCGGGTGGTTCTGCAAAGACCGGGAGAGACCGCAGAATTCAAGCCATTCTTCCGTTGCGTGGTAAAATTTTGAATGTTGAGCGCCAAAAAAGCAATATCGCCAAGGTCTTTCAAAATCAAGAAATTCAAACCATCATTCGTGCATTTGGGGCTGGCGTCGGAAATAACGAAGAGGACGATGGAGCGTTTAACCCGAGTAAACTTCGGTATTCAAAAATCATCATTATGACTGATGCTGACGTTGATGGAGCGCACATTCGTACCCTTATGCTCACATTCCTTTGGCGGTTCATGAAAAAAGCAGTTATGGATGGTCATGTCTTCATCGCACAGCCACCTCTCTATCAAGTCTCAAAGGGACGTTCGACGCAATACGCATATTCAGACGCAGAGCGAGATGAAATTATCGAACAACTTAGAGACGGTAATGAAAACGCAAAAATCGGGATCCAGAGGTACAAGGGTCTTGGTGAAATGAATCCAGAGCAACTTTGGGAGACAACAATGAATCCTGACACGAGAACAATGCTCCAAGTTACTGTCAAAGAAGCAGAAGAAACCGACCGACTGTTCGAAATTCTCATGGGCGAAGATGTCCCAGACCGGAGAGCGTTTATCGAACGAAATGCAAAGGAGGTGACAAATCTTGACATCTGAAGATGAACAACCAGAAGAAGAAGTGAAATTCCGATCGCTTGGAAACACAGTTTCACACAGAATTAATGACGAAATGCGTTCATCGTACATTAATTACGCCATGTCTGTCATTATCGGACGAGCCTTACCCGATGCTCGAGATGGTCTAAAACCAGTTCACAGAAGAGTATTGTACGGTATGCATGAAGGCGGGCACACCTCAGATAAAAAATTCAGTAAATCAGCACGGTCTGTTGGTGAAGTCATGGGTAAATATCACCCTCACGGAGATCAATCAATTTACGATACCATGGTTCGAATGGCTCAAGAATTTTCATTACGTTACCCGCTTATTGATGGGCAGGGTAACTTTGGTTCAATCGACGGCGACCCTCCTGCTGCAATGCGATACACTGAAAGTCGCCTCGATAAAATTTCAAAACATATGCTTGAAGATATCGATAAAAACACGGTTAATTTTGAACCCAATTTTGATGATTCTGAACAAGAACCAACTGTTTTGCCATCAAGACTTCCAAATCTACTTCTCAACGGTAGTGATGGTATTGCAGTTGGAATGGCAACAAGAATACCGCCACATAATTTGACTGAAGTTGCTGGTGCAATTGGAATGCATGTTGATGAAATTTTGCAACAAAAAGTCGCACCAGGTGCACTACCATCTATCTCTATAGAGCGTTATATGGAGCACGTTAAAGGTCCAGATTTCCCCACTGGTGCGACAATTTACGGCATTGATGGAATCAATGATATGTACACGACCGGAAAGGGACGTTTTCACGTCAGAGCACGCTGTGAAGTCTTTGAAGACGGCGAAGGGAAAAGAATCATCATCACAGAAATTCCATACCAAGTGAAGAAATCTGATATGCTTGAACACATTGCTGATTTGGTCAATAAAGAAACTGTTGTCGGTATTCGTGATATTCGTGATGAGTCATCAAAGGAAGGCATCAGGGTTGTCATTGAAGTCAAAAACAACGCTGACCCGCATGCTGTTCTCAATCAACTTTACAAATCATCCAGGTTACAAGAATCATATTCTGCGAACATGATGGCAATTTTGGATGGACGTCCAGTTCTCATGACTCTCCCTGTTATGCTGCAAACGTATGTTGCCCACAGAGAAGAAGTGATTGAAAGAAGAGCTCGCTTCGAATTGGAGAAGGCGGAAAGTAGAGCCCACATTCTCGAGGGCTTAGTCCGAGCACAAGACCGAATCGATGATGTGATTGAAGTTGGAAAGCGAAGCGAAAGCAGAGAACAGTTTGAGGCAGTCCTTAACGGAAGAGAAGTGATGGCTCCTATTGCTGTTTTCGATTTTAGTGAAGCCCAAGCAAAGGCAATAGCAGAACGAAGATTGTATCAACTAAGTCGACTTGATGTGAACAAAGTCATCAACGAGCATGAAGAACTAAAACTCACCATCGCAGACTTGAACGATATCCTTGAATCTCGTTCGAGGCGATTAAACATCCTCATGACCGAACTGAGGGAGGTTGTTGAAAAGCATGGAGACGAACGACGTTCCGATATCAATGACATGCCACTCTCAATGGACCGTGAAGACCTCATTCAAGAGCGAGCTATTGTGATCACTTTGTCTGAAGATAATTACATTCGTCACACACCAGTGGAATCTTTCCGAATTCAGAACCGCGGTGGCAAAGGACTGAAAGGTGTAACTACAAAGGAAGAGGACACACCTCAAGCCATCGTCACTTGCTTTAGCAAAGACAGGTTACTCATCTTCACAAGCAAAGGTCGAGTGTACGGATTAAAGGCTTGGGAAACCCCAATGGGAAGCCGATTGAGTCGCGGAACCCACATTCGGAACCTGCTTGAAGAACTTCAAGATGATGAAGACATCATCACAATACTTCCACTGTCGCGGGAATTGGTTGATGATGTGACAGAGCGATGTTTGAATATCAAATTAGAACCCGGAGAAAAACGACCTGCTTCAGGCCACTATCTCATGTTTGCAACAAAGTTAGGTCTCGTGAAGAAAACCGATTTGTATGAATATGTTCGTATCAACAAAAATGGAAAATACGCCCTTCGGTTTAAGATTGAAGATGATGAACTCGTAAATGTTCGTCGTTCGACAGATGAACATGACATTGTGATGATTTCGAGTACGGGTTATGCATCCCGATTCAAGTGTGCTTCAATTCGTCCATCAGGTCGTGTTTCTGGCGGGGTTTATGGCATTAAAGTCGGCGACAGAAAAGGCTCAGGTGGTGGTGTTGTCGTCGGCATGGTTTCGATTCTCGACCCATCAACTCAAATTCTAACAATTTCAAAGTATGGAATGGCAAAGAGGAGTCGACTAGGAACAGCCTTGCGAATTCCTGATGTTGATGCACAAGGTGAACAAAAATACGATGACGAAGGAAATGTAAAAATGGTCACTGATGGCTATCGCTCAACAAACCCAGGTGCAAAAGGCGTGCGAACAATGAAACTCGATGAAGAGTTCAATGATTCTATTGTCAGCGTTCGAATCATACCAAATGAACAGGACCAACTGTTCATCCTTACCAAGAAAGGAATGCTCATTCGAATCCGAACAAGTCAAACCAAAGAAACAACTGGAAAAGCAACAAGAGGAACACGGGTCATGGAATTGAGAAATGATTCAAAGACTGGTTTTGATGATGAAATCATCTTCACTTCTCGTCTTCCTGCTGAATTGATTGAAGAAGATTTGACACAAGCAGTCCAATCTGCCGGTGAAGAGGAATAATCGGTGATTTGAAACGACATGAGATGTTCGCTTCCCTTGAGCAAACGTCAAGGGAGGTTGCTTCATGTCCGACAACACACTCATTTACGACTGGAACACCATTGAATATGATATTCAGAGAAATCCTGCTAATCATCCTCACGATGTTTGGTTTGACGATGAGACATTGCGCGATGGACTACAAAGTCCCAGTGCCCGTAATCCTACCATTGAAGAAAAAATTGAATTGCTCACCTACATGGAAAGGCTCGGTCTTCAAAAGGTCGATTTAGGCTTGCCGGGAGCAGGACCTTTCCACAGAGAGCACATCAGTGCAATGCTATCTCACATCAATGAGCAATCGTTTAACATACGGCCTGGTGCAGCAGTTCGAACACTCATGGGCGACATTGAACCCCTTGTTGAGATGCAAGCCAAACATGAAATGGAAATTCAAGCATCCGCTTTCTTAGGCACAAGCCCAATTCGACAATATACCGAAGGATGGACCATGGAAAAACTCATGTCAACGATGGAAAAAGCAGTCTCATTTGCCGTCGAAAACGACGTGCCTGTAATGTTTGTCACCGAGGATACGACACGATCGAAACCAGAAGATGTCAAAATGATTTATCAAAGGGCAATGGAACTTGGTGTGCGTCGAATTTGTGTTTGCGACACCTGCGGGCACGTAACGCCAAATGGTGTGAAAAAACTGCTTCATTTTATTGATGAGGAAGTGATTAAAGACGCAGGATATCATCGAAGTGATATTGAAGTCAATTGGCATGGCCATCAAGATAGAGGTCTTGGGGTTGCTAACAATATTGCTGCAGTTGAAGCAGGTGCTGATGTGATCCATGGAACTGCTTTAGGCGTTGGTGAGCGAGCCGGTAATGCACCATTAGACCAGACCCTCGTTAATCTCAAACTCATGGGTGTCATCGATAACGACCTATCTTTACTCGATGAATATGTTAGAAAGGCCAACGAATACATCGAAGTTCCACTTCCACGAAATTACCCTGTTTTTGGAAACGACGCATTTGAAACAGGAACCGGCGTTCACGCCTCTGCAGTTATCAAAGCAATGCGAAAGGGCGATGACTGGCTAGCAGATAGAGTCTATTCTGGCGTACCTGCTGGCGACTTCGGGTTGAAACAAATTATTCGAATAGGTCACATGTCTGGTCGGTCGAACATCATCTGGTGGCTTGAGCAAAACGGTATTGATGCTGATGAAAACTTGGTTGAGCATTTGTTTGAAGTCGCAAAGCAACAAAAGCGAAACATGCTCGACAGTGAAATCTTTGATGCAATAACTGCTTTTCACACAGCTTGACTACTTCTTGTCGGGGTCTGATTCTCCGCTTTCGACCTCTTCGGCATATTTTCCAGCCCATTCCGAATCGACGCTGCCGCCACTCCATTCGCCAATGAGTTCGATTTCATTGACATCTGTTTCATCTCGCCAAACAGGATCTTCAGTGCTTCCGCTCACAATGAGTGAACCGTTTTTGTCGATTTGCTCCTCGAGTAAATGAAAATGTTTCGAAATTGGTAGGAAATGCCCCACTGGCATACCGGGGGCGGTAAATGGATTGGTCGCAGCACCGATAATCAATCCATCCTCTGGAGCAACGATATCAACCGAAATGCCCGGTGTGGCAGGGTCGGAAATAATAGCAACAACTTCGCCTTCCTTAATGACACTACCAGAACTCACGAACATATCCAACAGGCCCCCCTCTCCAGCTCTTAACCACGAAGAGCCACTTGCCATAATTCTGAACCTAGGACGTTGGGGTTGCCCCGGAATCATACGAAGTGACCTCAGCACATTGAGGACGCCGTGGACTGCAACCTTCACCGATTGATTGCCAAGAAAATCAGCACCACCTCCCTCATACGTAACGCATGGGATGTCAACATCATTTGCCGAGTAGCGAAGCGAACCTTTTGGTGGCGATGAATCCAAAATGATTTCGATGCCAAAAAATTTGGCAAGTAAGTGTGAACTTGCATGTGATAGGTTGGCTCGTATTTGCGGCATATTGGTTCTGCCTTTTGCAGCACTATGCAAGTCAATAATCGCATCAGAATCCTGTATTAAATGTTCAAACAATTGATGAGCAACGCGTTTTGTTGTCGAACCTTTTGGGTTGCCCGGAAATTGTCGATTGAGGTCTCTACCATCTGGAAAGTACCGAGATTTCGACCTGTAACCTGGCAAATTCACAACAGGTACAATGCGAATCGTACCAGCTAATGATTTAGGGTCAAGTGCCCCTCCATCGTCTGTAAAGACATTCGACAGGAGGTTCGTACAGGTAGAAGGGCCTGTCAACTCATCACCGTGGATTCCTCCAAGTACGGTAATACATGGCCCGGGCCTATTTCCATGAAGTATGGTGATAGGGATAGGCCACTGGTCACCGAGGGTCACATTGAGAAGTGGGAGATGCACAGTTCGCATGGTACCAGGCTTGATTTTTCGACGAAAGAAACGAATTTCACCCCAATCAGCATCCCTGTCCCATTCTGGGCGATCTTCACTCTTGTGTTGTTCAAGGGCTTTTGAAATCTCCATTTTTCGCTTTTTTGGAAGTTCGTGGGCAAGGCGAATTGGTTTCTTCTTTCCTCTTCCACCCATGTCTTTGCTAATCTGTTTAAGGACATGAATACTACGATGGTTTGACCATACAATCAAAGACTTTCGGGGTAACAGAGCATCATGGAAGAATTGGGAGTTCAAAGGAAATATGCACCATCCTCAATCTGTTTTGGATGTGGACCGGCAAATGACGATGGACTTCAAATCGATTCACATCGAATCGAAAATGGACTTATTCTTCATTTTACACCAAAAGAACACCACCAAGCATTTCCTGGCATGATTAACGGTGGAATTATTGGGACACTCCTCGACTGTCATGGAAATTGGACGGCTGCCGTAGGTTTGATGGATGCATGGGGCGACAATGAACCTCCTTGTACAGTCACTGCATCGTATGAAGTTAAATTACGCAGGCCAACACCGGTGAATGTTGAACTTGTCATTACTAGTCAAATTACTGAAATCGATGGAAAAAAAGTGCATGTTGATATGATGATGGAAGCGAATGGTAAAGTCTGTGCTACTGGTCATGGATTATTTGTTGCAGTCGAGGAAGGCCATCCTGCATATCATCGCTGGTCATGAGGGATTTTATGGTGCTTCCAGATGAAGAACAACTTCATCGTCTACAATACCTTCGACAAGATGTTTTGAAAACAATGACCGAAATAAATGACTTTGATGCTACGAGATTTGAACGCCTCAAAGACATACCACTTGGTGTGTTACGTAAGAATGCTACGCAAAAGCACGGAGTGACAAAATGGAAACAACATAAAAATTATCTTGAAATTGAATCGGTTGAAATCCACCCTGAACTCCTCAAAAGAAGGTGGAATGAATATGCAAAATTTGTCCTCTATCACGAATTTCTTCACGCCATTGGATTCAAAGATCATGATGCAATTTTTAGACACCTCGAAGCGAGGTGGCCCATTGAAAACTCAAGAGAAACAGGAAGAGAATTTACAATTTTTTTACAAAAACAAAGCGCTTCTTGGAAATGGTTTTGCGATACTTGTGGATTAACAGTGTTCAGGAAAAAATCTGCACATGGAAAATTCAAATGCAAGGCTTGTGACATCGTTCTCCGCGATGAGCCTGTATCTTCACAATAGGCATTATTTCATATGTTCACCGCCCGTGGAGCAAACGATAGACATGAAGAGATGGAAGGTGTTGAACCTCGTTATACTCTTTCTGTTCTTACCGATACAAAGTGTTGATGCGAACATGAATCAATCACCCGGAGGTGGGCGATTTTACTTATCTTGTATTGACGATTCCACGTGTCAACTTACACCTACGCCAATTGGAGAGGAAACGGTTTCGGGCCAGTCGACGGCAAATATGATACAAAAAGAAACATTAAATTTTGAATTCTATATTGCACCAGAACAAAGTCATATTGCATTACTTCCGAATGTATTGAATCAACTTACACTCGAGTTCATGCAACAAACAGAAACTCTTGGTGTGTTTCGACCAGAAGCAGAAATACGACTCATTACTGGCGATAGTGTACATTCTTGGCAATTTCAATCATCTACCTTCTCTACGCCCTCGGCATACGAACCTTACGAACTCACCAATGAACCTCTTACATTTTCGAATTCGGGGGTTCTTTGGCCAGAACAACAAGTCAAACTTTTTGTTTCCATTTTCCTTGAACAACCAGGTACATGGGAATTGAATCTTCGCGGCAGTTCATTTCTTGAACTCGAAATACCTTGGTCTATAGACCCTTCACTCGCCGATGTCGATGAGCCGTCCTCACAACTTGAACCGGTGGAAACAGAGTTTGAGACAATCCACTATGGAGCGTTGGTTCAAAGTGACATGGACTGCTGGCGATTTGATGTTGAAACAAACGAGATTATGAGACTCTACATCGACTGGATTGAAGTCCCCTTCGAAGTGGAGCAGCCGCATAGTGTTCCACTCGTTTTTGACTCGATTGGAAAGGAATTGCCCTATCCTGAAATTGTTAGTGAGTTTGATGAGGGTAAATTGAGAATTGTCTACAGATGGCGTGCGGTACCCGTTGGTGTGTACACTGCATGCTTTTCAGGCGTCGACGACAAATTTCAGCAATATGAATGGGGCGGTTCATTTGGCTTTGAGAGTTTGGGGCCAGTAAACCCTGATGGATTTCAACCCTTCTCACATTATCCCGCAGGTTCGAGTTTCTTAGGAGATACAACCTCTAGAATATCTCTTGAAGAACAAAGTATTGGGGGGCTGGTATTCTTTTCATTTGTCTTTGTGTTTGCTTGTCTGTTGTTTACACAGCCCACATCAAACTTTTCCCTAAGGTACATGCTGTTTTTACCTGGTGTTCTGATGATCTTGACTGGAGGTATCATTTTCCCGCTTATTTCAGTAACAGGACAGATGGAATCTGAAGATACGATTACGTTCGATGACCTTATCGATATGCGTTTATCTCAACTATGGGATGTGGCTGCACCCGGCATACCTGAGCAAAATTTGTACAGACATAGCGGCGCATCATTTGGATTACTCGATGGAGATTCATTTACACTCCGATTAACAATTCAACAAGCCTACCAAATGGATGATGGCCGTTGGCAATTACAAATTGAAGAATTACAATCATTTCGAATCGATGAGGCAATCTTTAGCCAAATCTCAAAGGGTGGTGCTCAATTGAATGACAATGGCATGTTAGAAGACCAAGCGGTCAAATTTGCGTTGTTATCAGGCCGCTCACTTTTGCTGGATTTACTGCTCCTTGAATCGATGATAGTTGTCGAAGAGATGCCTTCGTCCTCAGTTTTTGACATTCAACTCGACATGGTGAGCACGACGCCAACCGGTTCACTAAATGCTCCAGCATGGGCAACTCGTCCTTCAAGTATTCCAGAATCAGATTGGTCGAGATTGCAATCCTCGTTATTTCCTGAACGATTAACCATTTCCCTTTGTGATTGTGAATTAGACCTCATTGATGTACGGTTTGAACCATCTGTTCGATTTGATTCATCGGACATACCATCAGCCGTCTATGTCATGAACCAGGCAAATAGCCCTGTTTTGATGTGGATGGTGTCATTTACGGGGCTCATTCTTTGCATTTATGCTGGTACGATTGAGATGAAGAGACTCTCCAGTGCCAGAAATCTTGCAATACGCTCGAGACATCTCGACAGTGATTGGGGTTAGTTCAATCTTTTTTCTTGGCTTTAGATTCAGCATCCTCGATGACTTGGTCGACATCCATTTTTGCATCAGATGCTGCTTTTTGAATCATTGATCGCTCAGCATCTGTTATTTCGCCATCTTTTGCAGCCGACTTGATGGCAGCCTCAACATTCATCTTTGCAGCATCTTCATCAGAGATACCCAATGCCTTTTGGAACGATT
>CAZWXR010000005.1:30748-34269 GCA_964637985.1 uncultured Candidatus Poseidoniales archaeon | reverse complement strand
TTTCGATTTGCAAGCGGACTTGCTGGGCTGGGATGCCAAACGGTTTGAATCAATATCGGGGTGCCATCGTCTTTTTTTCCCGTTCCTTTCTTTGCTTGAAACACCAATGTTGCTCTTCGTTCAGCATATTTTCCTACACCTATGATACGTTCAATGCCCAACATGTTGACAAGGTCCTTGAGGTAGAGGTCACACATTTCCATCAGTGGTTCAAGCAATGACTTGGGTAACTGGTCCGGAGTTATGTTTTGGCCACGTTCACCAAGAAGTAAAAGTGGACAATGATTGACAACAAAGACCTGTGAGAAACACGATTCAGGTGAACCGTAGATCTCTTTCATGAGATTCCATATTCTTGTGCCAGAGACCTCTTGACGTTCCAAACTCAATCCTTCGATTTGGCGTTTTGGATGAGCGTTTTTTGGCGTTTGGAGTTGAACAGGTTTGATGTCGAGAAACTCTCGAACACAATGCGTAGCACCGAACGGTACACCAGACTGAGCCATGCCAAACGGGCCAGGGTTCATTCCGAGCAAGACGGTTTTCGCTCCACGGCCGGCCCATTTCGTGAGGTACTGTTCATGAAGTGGCCATGCATAGTCCAATGGATTGGTTGCATGAGCGACAAGTGCATGTTGTTCAAGTGTGCTCTGGAGCGCGGTGCATTCATCTCGAAAACGCTTTGTTCGTTCGACCAGAAGGTCTTGAACACTGCCCATGCCAACGCCTATGGGTTGACCTTGATGTGTTTATTCACTCAAATTTTCGGCGAGATGAAATGACGATACATGCACCAACAATTGATGCAAGCGTAGCGAACATTCCAATGGATGGAAGGCCAGAACTGGTTCCATCTTCTTCCTCTTCACTGGAGTTGTCAACTTCATCAATATCACAAGCAGTTCCGATTCCATCACCGTCGTCATCGAGTTGGTCAGCGTTGGCTACATTTGGACAGTTGTCCAGAGCATCAGCAATTCCGTCACCATCAGCATCTGCTGGCATTGAGATTTGTACACAGTCACTGCTGGTGTTCAAGACCTCACCCGAAGGACTCATTGCTGAATATTCAACACACAGTTGTCCGTTAAACAATGAACTTAGTGTTGCTATTGATGAATCGGTGTACATTCCTGTACTTTCTATCATGAGGTGCCCATCGACATTGGTGAGGTTATTGGTTCCACTATCGCCGTAAGCGACTACTTCCCAATCGATATGTCCGCTCCAACCATCTGGATTGTTAACCGAGATGTCAATGAAGAAATACATTTCATTTGCAGCGTTTTCAGTAATGGAGACAGAAATTTCAACGGTGGTCCAAGGGTCAACGGTCGCTTCTTCACAACCTGTTGCATCAACAATCGTTCCCGAAGGAGTGTTTGGACAATTGTCGTCTCCGTCTTCAACCCCGTCGTTATCGCTATCTGTATCCAAGTAATCTGGAACGCCATCGCCGTCGGTATCTCCGGTTCCTTCGTCAACATCGCTAATGCCATCATTGTCGTCATCGCTGTCCGCTGTATCGCAAATGCCATCCCCGTCGAAATCAGTCGGCACATCGTTCGAATCTGTTGCGTTCGTACCGCAATTGTATTCTTCCCAATCATACCATGAATCATTGTCATCATCTTCATCGATTACATCACAGATACCATCCATGTCGAAATCGGTTGGCACACTGTTGTTATCCGAAGCATTGGTGTAGCAGTTGTATTCATCTTGGTCCGTCCAACCGTCGCCATCGGAATCCGTGTTCGAGTCGATGACACTAAAGTTCACGCTTTGCGAGCCAACATACCATGAATTATTGGACCCCAAGACAATCGAGGTTTCAATGTAGAAATTGTAACTTCCCTCCTGCAGAGGACCTGAGGCTAATTGACTGAAATTGAAATATAATTCATCCCAATCGCTTTGAGCGGTATAACTTGGATTTCCATAGTCGATGATGGTACCATTGCTCTCCGAAGTGGAGAGCCACCATGAATTAACGATGGTCGCATTCAAAACATTACAGTAATTTGCGACGTAGGCATAAATTTCGTCACCGACATAATACACATCGCCATCGTACAATCCGCTGAGGGACAAATAGGCGTAACTTGCATCATAACCACATCCAGTGCCGTTGTTGTTTTGAGCGATCACTGAGAAGTTCGCATAGCCTTCGCCGAGGTTGAATGTGGTTCCTTGCCAAACCATTGCTGAACTTGTGGAGAGCGAGTAGTTTCCAACGCCGAGATAGGATAAATTGAGGGTGTGCCAATCCGAGGTGTTTTGTGCAGTCCAGTTCCAAGAACCATAATCGACATTTGTCGAGCCGGAGTTCAACTCCCAATTGACGACCATCTGGGCTCCAAGCACGTTACAGTAGTTTGACATGTACGGGTACGGCATGTAATTTCCAAGGACATACTCGTCGCCTTCGTAAATTCCGCTCAAGTAGAACTGGGCGTAACTTGCATCATATCCACAACCTGATGGTGCTGTGACATTGAATTGGTACGTATATGTGTCGAGCAAAACTTGTTGAGAGTTGCTATCGATGTACGACATCGAGGTTGAAATTGTATAATTTCCGATGCTCAAATTACTCATGTAGAAGTAGTAATAATCATACAGGTTGTACGCTGTCCAATTCCATGTATCGTTGTCAATCTCTAATAACTCTGAATTATTGTTGATCCACTGATAGATGCTGTAATTGACAATCATGGTTTGATTAAGCATGTTACAGTTGGTGTAAACAGTAGCATTAAGCGTATCACCTTCAAAGATTTGGTAGTTGTTATTCCATGCTGAAATGTATGCATAACTCTCTTCATACCCACATCCACTGTTGTTGGTTGATGAATTGTAGACATTGAAGTAGTTCAATGCTGATGCGAGATATGTCCATGATGAACTGGAATTGTCCCAAGTGTACCATTGGCCTTGTACTGAATGGCCACCTGTATTTGTTAAGGAGATGTTTGAGAGGTATTGGTAATGGTAGGTGTAGGTTGCATTCCAGGTGATGGTACCAGATGATACATTCATTCCAGTTGCGTTGCTGACAATTTGGTACTCAAGTTTCATGGCATTTCCTAAAATATTACAGTATGTGTCCACATTTCCGTAGAATGAATCTCCTACGGTGTATGAATTGTACAGACTATAAATGCTCATCGAAGCGTAACTTGCATTGTATCCACACCCAGTCTGATTTGAGTTGATAACACTGAAGGTTTCGTTATCTGAGTCAAGCAATATCCAACTTGAAGTGGTGTTATCATACATGTAGAGGGATGCGTAAAAGGTAAAGTTTCCAGCGGATAAATTGGCATATGTTGCATTGAAATAATCATATGTGTACAAGGCGGTCCAACTAATATTACCTGATGTTAAATTTTGGTTGGCGTTTTGGTCCCAGATGCTCCAACTGATGTACATATTTTCACCAAGGACATTGCAGTACGTATCGATATATCCATAGAAACTATCTCCAGATGTATAGGTTGAATACGAAGACGAAGCAT
>CAZWXR010000005.1:0-30648 GCA_964637985.1 uncultured Candidatus Poseidoniales archaeon | reverse complement strand
ATATCCGCACCCAGTATTTGTTCCACCGCTATTGTTTGAAACGCTAAAGTTGTAGGAGTAGCCATCGAGCCATGTGAATCCTTGCGTATTGTTATAATGATACAATGCAAGGTTCACTGTATACGTGCCGTACACCAGATTTTGAAGATAATGATAATGCGTTTGCGTTATCGAATATGCTGTCCAGTTCCAAGCTCCAGAATGTACATGAGAACCGTTCGGTGCAGTGACGTTGTATGAGATATACATGGTTTGATTGAGCATGTTACAATTTGAGTAAACAGATCCGTTGAATGCGTCTCCGACATAATACGGTCCGTTGTTGTACCAACCCGAAATATATGCGTAAGACGTGTTATATCCGCACCCAGTATTTGTTCCACCGCTATTGTTTGAAACGCTAAAGTTGTAGGAGTAGCCATCGAGCCATGTGAATCCTTGCGTATTGTTATAATGATACAATGCAAGGTTCACTGTATACGTGCCGTACACCAGATTTTGAAGATAATGATAATGCGTTTGCGTTATCGAATATGCTGTCCAGTTCCAAGCTCCAGAATGTACATGAGAACCGTTCGGTGCAGTGACGTTGTATGAGATATACATGGTTTGATTGAGCATGTTACAATTTGAGTAAACAGATCCGTTGAATGCGTCTCCGACATAATACGGTCCGTTGTTGTACCAACCCGAAATATATGCGTAAGACGTGTTATATCCGCACCCAGTTGAATTGTTTCCTGAGTTTGATTCAGTGTTAGTTTGCTCTAACACGATTATTGTTGAATTCATCATGCTGGTTGACATTGAACTCAATACGAGAAGCAATGCAATCACAAGTGTTCGGCCGTTCATGTTTGATGGCAGATAAAAAAGGATATAAAATGACCTCAAAATGCATCAGTTTTATCACTCAAAAAAAGTTGAAAAACGGGTGTTCCAATCAATTTTAGCCGATTTGAACCAATTCTCCGCGACGATTTCTTGCTTTTTAGAGAGTAATTTAGCACGTTCGGACACGAGTTTCCATGCGGACTTTTTCCCAATTCCTGGTATTGCCTCTAGTTGTTTTTCAGTTACAGAATACACATCGAGCCCTATTTCTACTCCAGTGATTGAACGCTGACCGTGACTTGTGACCAGGATGTCTGAACTTGTTTCAAGAGGGATTTTGTACTCAACACCAATGAGAATTGGGTATGCACCAATTTGGCGACCAAAAGTGACGCCAGCTTTACCGTGGCAGGCCTGGTCTCGATGCTCCATTGCTTCATGAATTGGTAGTCGTGTTCTGCCATCATGACTCTCCCAGTGAACATCTCGAAGAATTTGACCAATCGGGAACAGTTCCTTAAGCAACGGTTCATCGAAATTTCGCCGAACATTTGATTTGAAGTCAGTGAAATCATCTTTGTCAACAGTTTGAAAGCCTGCACCTTCGACTTGACGAATGTTAATTCGACGAAGCCAATGACCTTCGTTTCGAATTTCACGAAGAAGGTTAAGATTTAATTCGTATGATTCTCGTTTCTCGCCATTCAAACCAGCAATAAAATTGAGGCCCGGTAATAATTTTGGCAGGCCTCGTTGTCCACGCTCTTTGCCATATTTGTTGATAAGTGAAATCGCAGATTTCAGTTGCTTCGAATCGCAATTTAGCCAGTTAAGTTCGTGTACATTTGGATCTGCGGATTCAAGACCAAACGATAAGACAGCACCATCGGAGAGTGTATTGACGAGTGTTTTTGTGATTTCTTCCGAGGGTTCAAGATGTTCTGCGATGATGGATGGGTTTGCGTTATCGGTGTGTAATATATTGAGACGTTCATCCTCACGCAAACCGTAGAGAAGTTTCGAAATAGGTTCAGGGTTTGGAATTGGATATTCAAGTTCTACAACACCTTCGGCCATGTATGTGTATGTGTCAGTCATCCCCCCAAGTCGCACATGTTGAACGCCTTGGTCATGAGCAAGTTTGACCTCACGAATGATATCATCTGGATGACGCCAAATAGGTACACCCTTTTTTGGTTCAATGCAAAATTTGCAGCCGTGTTTGTATCGAACACAGCCTTGATACACTTCCACTTCATATGTGAGAGGGCCTGGTTGCTCAAGTGTACCGAGGTCTGGATGGTTGGTTACCGCCTTCGATGTAGCACCCAGTTGTGCCCAAGTAGTCCATTGCTCAGATGTTCTTCGTTGTTGTTTCCATTCGCCTTCGTTGAGAAAATGATGAAGCGTCGCATCGGTGTCTTGTACGCATAGGAAGAGATTCTTTCGTAAAGGTTGCCAACCTTGATGACGCCAGCCACGAATAGCCCAGCCCCCAAATAGCATCGGAATTTCTGTTGGTGCTTGGTGAATGAAGTCATTGACTTCTTTGAGCGAAATCGGTGTGCCACGGAGATATTTACCTGGCACTACGGCTCCAGCAATCATTGCGATACCTTTGGATGAACTCAATAAGGTGTTCATTTCTTGTGCATCTTTTTCTTTTAACCGTCGCAGTTGGTCAATGGTGATAAATTGGTAAGGAATGTTTTGTTCTTCTAAGACCCCACAGAGATATCGAACATGGAAGCCAACATAGGGCGGAACGCCGAATGCAGCGGGCTCATCTTCATAGCCGTCGATGACGAGCCATTGGTGTGCCTCCTCGGAGTCCATGGAACACTCAAGTGGTGAAGAATTTCAATCCTTCTTCTCTTTTCGAGGTCGATGTCTTTTTTTGCTTGAATCTTGTTCTTCTTCACGCATTGCTCGTCGTTCTCTCGAAGATTTTTGTGATTTTTTTCCTGATTGACCAGCGACATCGACACGAATCTTCCGTCCATCTATTTCAGTCCCATTCAATGCACCAACAACCCCTTTAGCATCCGTTTTGGATGCTGTCGATACAAACGCAAATCCTTTTGGTTTGCCATCAGGACTTGTGACGATATTGATGTGGGTGACTTCTGCATGTTCTTTGAATGCAGCATCAATCTGTTCTTTCGTGATTGAAAAAGGAAGGTTGCCGACATAAAACTTGACTTCTGGGTCTCGTTTTGGCTTGCTTTTCTTGCTCTTGTCGTCGGCTAAGTTTACGCCTAAGATGCGACCTTGAATTTTCTTCGTTTTCATGGCTTCAACTGCTGCTTGGGCCATTGCTTTATCTTCGTATGTGACAAAGCCAAAGCCACGACTGGCTCCGCTTTCATCGGTCATGACAATACAATCTTCCATATCACCAAATTCTCCAAAGATTTCTCGCAGACCATTCGTATCAATATCTCGTGGAATCCCTCCTACGAAAAGACGACAATCAGGGTCAGCCCGAGGTTTAGAGCCACCGCCGCCGGAACCTCCTTCAAATGAGAAATATTCAACCGCTCGACCATCGTTTCGGAAATCAGCAGCGATCATCGTTGAACGTGCTGCAGGGCCTTTTGCTCGAAACTTTTCAGTTGCTTCGCTCCATCGCTTTCCTTTTCTTGAAACTTCATCTATATCTTCTCGACCATTTCCCCAACCGATTCCAAATTGGTCGGACACTGCACGATAATCCCTTGAGCCACAAGTTGAGCATATGACATTCCAATCATCGCTCACATCTATGTCCATTTGTCCTCCACACGAGCCACATAGTGTACTCAAAACACCGAGGTGAGGGGCGGAGCGGAAGTCAATTCGTAGAACTGGTTGTGTATCTGTGACAATGCCTCGACAGACATCTCGAACATTGAGGGCATCTCTTGTTTGGTGAAGATATCTGTCGGCGATGTTTGTGACATGGAATTGTGCAATGAGGTTCTCAGCATCAATGGAACCTGATTTACCCTCGATGACAAGAATCATAGCTTCACCATTTTTTTCATTGAGTCGAGTGATTTCGCACAACACGGTATCGCCAACTACTGGCGTGGGGAGTTCTTGTTGAGGTACGACGCTAATGATGCCATCTTCTCGATGAATTTCGCCGAGCACGAGTGCACGTAGAACACCTTCGTGGAGGTGGACGCCGGCGCCTGCCTCGAATTCTCCTTCATTGCCTAATTTCGTACCTGGGGTGACGATGCTCGCCGTCATGTTTCTCATTCCTTGGGCATGGCCATCGACAGGTCACACGCCGCTATTCGACCCCACATGTCTTTCCTTTTCAAACCCAAGTATGACAATGAATTCACTCTGGTCAACCTTGTCTTGAAAATGACCAGCATGAGATTTTGGTCGTTTGTTGACGACTTTTGTGGTGTTGATAGGCTTGTGGTAAACGAAAATGGTCGTTGAATAATTTCTCACCAGACCAACCGTGATTTGATGCAATATCCACGAGGTGTTTTGCTTCAGAAGAATGAAGGATATGGACATTGGTCGCTTTTGAGGTGAAGGCAAGGTCAAGAAATGGACGATCTGCTTTCTGGGTTTGAACGCCCCATGGTGGATTCATAATGATGGCGTCAACATCAGTTGACAGTTCGGTGTCACCTGAAATAGAGGTCTGGACCACCTCATACATGTCATCAGGAAATGATTTGAGATTTTGTTGTAGGACCTTTACAGCTTCATTATCAACTTCAATGAATGATACATGCGTGGCACCGAGCAACAAACATCCGATACCAAGAATCCCATTACCACTCCCCAAATCTGCAATTCGTAATCCTTCGACTCCATCGTTGTGTGAGAGCACGGTAAGCCATCTCGCAGCAAGGGCTCCATCTGTTTGGTATTGTTCAAGAACGATATCTCGTTGTGGGTGGGGCTCAAGATTTGATAGGAGCATCGCGAGATGCTTTGTTTTCATTCCCTCACCATCGAGGTTGCTGTTGGAATTGACGCTGCTGCATTTGGAATCTCATGTTTTGAATTTGTTGTGCTTCCATTCGAAGCCTTTGGAGAAGGGCTTCGCCAGGTTGCTGATTTCCACAAAATCTGCAAAATCGAGTTCCATCTGGATGCTGTTGACCACAGTTGATGCAAAAAGCCATGATGATTCCTCATTTTGTTGCCAGCGTTTTTTCTTTTTCAACCTATTGATGTCATTTCGACGAGAATGGACCATGTGTCAAGTTGAATGGCTATTGCACGTTCATTCATTTCTTCCCATCGAGGGTCCGCCATGAATTCTGAAACTTCAATGCCAGAATCAATTTTCTCTTGAATAAAGGCACGAAACTCAATTTCGATTTCTGACTGAGGTTCGCTTTCTTCTTCCTGTGGCACTTCTTCCTCAGTTGAATCGTTTTCTTCGACCTCTATTGCAGGTTCGATAGGAATGTCGGAAATAACCTCATCTGTACTTTCGATTTCTTCAGTCTCAACTTCGCTCTCCTCATCACCTGCAGACGGTGGCAGAGGCACATGTTCAATCTCTTCAGTAGTCTGTTCAACATGTTGAGGTTCGACTACAGTTGGTTCCGGCTCTTCGGAATGTACCTCTTCAACGGGTTCGTTATTGGACTCTTCTTTGATGTCTTCTTCAACGGCCTGTTCGGGTGTCTCCGAGATTTCTGGTTTAGGACGCTCAAGTCGGCCTACACCGAGGACTTCAGCCTGTTGCCGAGCAAATTCTGCCGCCTGTCTTCTTGGTAGGCTGACAAATGCTTTCCCTGGTAATGAACTGGTTGGGAATGGCAAGTAGTAGATTTCAATTGGATTGATGTCTGGATGTGAAAAACACATGATTTGTTCGGCTTCGAATGCCCTTTGAGCAGGAGAATCAATGGAAAATGGAAGGGGGTGAACCTTGATGCTGCTTCTTTTCCAACCTTCGCCTTTTATGAGGTGCTGAACCCATGGACCGAGGTCGGTTGTTGCAAGGTCAACGAATTGGAATGATGCATCACGAGGATTCAGTCCTTGTTCCTCCAGGAGCTTGGCTTGTTCTCTGGGCCGATGAAACATCGACACAATCGGTTGCCCGTGCTCGACAAGGTCGCCATGAAGTTCCATCATTTTGCGGTCTTTTCTAGGACAAAGCATGAGAATTCGCATTCGGGTTGCGTTCCCATCCCAAATTTCACCCCATCTTTGCTCTGCCTCATCAAATAACTGTCCCATGGTAGCGTCGGGAATCATTGCAGTTATGCCCATTGTCTCACCGGTTTGTTTGAGACTGTTATCCTCTTTAGCGATAGGGGTCAAAATTCATGAGTCAAGGATACCTTTTGCATAAGCTAGTTCAGCAAGAAGGATTGTGCCACCGGCGGCTCCACGAATGAGATTGTGAGAATACCCTTGGAAATGTATGCATGATTCATTTTTTTGTTTGAAATTTCCTATCGTGACAGCCATTCCATTTCCCCGATGATAATTTTCATCGTTCGGTGTTGATATTTGAACACCATCAGACCACAAGTCTTCATCGAGGTTGATTTCATCTTTGAATTGAATCAGTTTTGTAGGACTCGACGGTAGAACATCGTGTTGTTTTTGGTTGAATATTGACAATTTTTCTCGGACATCATCAACATGTGTAGGTTGATGAAATGTAAGATTGATGTCGACAAGGTGGCCGTGATGTCGAGGTACTCGCTTGCACGAAACGTCAATAGGTATGCTTGATTGGGTAATGTATCCAAATTCTTGAATGATTTTCTCCGCTTCACCTGGAATGGTGTCGTCACCCAATGTATTTTTGATGCTAAACTCGTCGAGCAATCGCCTCCCTCCTCCTGAAAGTGCTTGCTTGGTGTTGATCTCACAACGCTTGATTTCTGTATTATGTATAAGTGGAAATACTGCAAACAAAAAACTCAGGAGCGTGCAATTCGTCGCACAAACATGATGGGAGGCAGGTGCGAATAATCGTTCAGCATTGATCTCTGGTACAACTGTAGGTATGTCTTCTCGACAACGGTATGAACTTGCGTTAGAAAAAACATGAATGCCGTATTTTGCCCAAATGGGTTCAATATTCAAAGCAAATTCCGAAGGAATGGTCGAAATTGCTACTTTCACGCCTTTGTTAGCGAGGTCTGCGATGATGCTCTCATCATCGAGTGGAAGGACAACATTGTCAAGTCGCTTGGGATGAGCATACTCTATCGTCCATGGCAATTGCTCAACTTTTGAGCCGACGTTGTTTGGACTTCCAGCAATGTACTCGAGATTGAACCATGGGTGGTTATGGAGGAGAAATTGAACATATTGTGAAACAATCCCCGATGAACCAAGCACGACTGTACTGATTTGGCTCATATCGTTCCACCAAAATCTTTCCTTTTCAATTCATGTTCTGTTGCGTCGGCTCGTATGGGATTGGGAAAATTCGCCGTACAATCAATTTCTTCAAGATGTGCCAACCATCAGCAGTCGAACCCAATTTTGCATCTCCAATACGAGGTCGATAATGAATAGGAACGTAGTCGATTTTGAGCCTATGATGGACACAGGTCGCAAATAATTCTGCTTCTAACTCAAATGATACACTGTTAAGTTTCATTTTCTCGAGGGCCTTTGATGAAAACATCCAGTATCCTGAACACAAGTCCTCACATTTCCGACCAAATAAGACTGAAGCAAACCATGTCAACAAATGATTCCCTACCATATTCATCTTTGTCATGCTATCCCGGGAACTTTTGCCAGTCAACCGATTCCCAACAACAATATCATTTTTTGAAAGCGATGGAAGAAATTCAATGATATCTTTTGGATCATATGTTCCATCAGCATCGAGCATCACAACAACATCAGGGTTGTATTGCATCGCTTTTCCAAAACCTTCCCGAATGGCATTACCCTTCCCAGTCCCATGCTGTTGGAATACATCAAAATTCAGTGTTTTTGCAATTTCATTCGAACCATCGATCGAATGCCCATCCGCTACAATACAGATTGTTTTGAAACCCATGGCTTCAAGTCTTTTGAAAGGAAGGTGTCGATTGACCCAGCGTAACCCATCCGCTTCATTGAGTGTGGGAAGAAGAACGACGAGGCTCTTCATACCCCTCTCGAAATGTCCTTCTAAATTGATACTTTCGACGACTTAATTTGTTTCAATTGCTAGAAACGAGACGCCTGTGACATCAAATATATGCTGGCTTCGACCCGAGATGCCAGTTGGATTGATGAAAAATGAAGAATCATCGTGTTCCCAAATGATTGAAAATGAATCGCCTTGAACTTCCTCAAGGCATAGGCGATGATAACCTGCTGTAGATTTGAGCACGTGCTCGAAATTTTCATTGAAGATTTTGACACTTCCTATTGAACCATGTGTGATATAGGATAGACAAATTGTCGAGGAATTCACCGCAGAATTATGAAGTTCAATTGAGGCTTCTTTTCCTTCTTCAACGAATTCAATGGTGGGTAAAAATCCAAACCGATGTGAAAGTGTATGTTTTGATGACCAAATGTCATCCCTTGATTCGCACCCTATACATTGTTCAGAATGAATCGGCTCAACCTCAAATTGTTGAGCATTTCCTGCAGCGCGAAATTCCCAGATGCGGCTGCCATCGATGTGGTCGATTTCTTCCCACAAATTTGAGCTGGATAAAATCCACTGAAGTGAACCCATGGGTGATGAAATCGCAGCCTGAATTCCCAATTCAGTTATTCCGGATTCGTTGTCGTAGACAATTGCAGTATATGCCTTCGAATGCGAGGTCAAATCTGACTGAACAACACCCACCGTCGGCTTCGCAACAAAAGAACTGTTATGTTCAAACCAAGTGTAGCCCCAGGGTGCATTTTCAGAATAAATCAAATCATATTCATGGATGTATTTGTCAAAAAGCAGAATATCGGAGGATTGTACAGCATGATTTTGATGATGCGGTATGATTTGTAAAACCAAGATTGTAGGCAAGCAGAGCATGATGGTTAAAACAATGGTTTTGACGGTCTTTTTTTGAAGATGAGAATCAACTTTCAAGGATAATGCAACGATGCCGAGCAGGGGTATTTGGAAAGCATGAAGGCTCATCGAATACAATATTTGCGACAACACATGAAAAGTTTCTAATGGTGTTTTGGAGCCAAAATATTGAACAAAACTTAAAGCGTACATCGTAACAAACCAATAACCGAAAAACTGTATTTCTTTATTCTTTGATTCCCCTAGGTAGCAGTAAATGGCAGTTGCAAATAAGAAGCCATTGAACAAAAGAAATGGCACCCCTCCCTGCCATCCATATTCCTTGTCGATCCAGTGACCTGTTGATAAGTTCAGATGCCTAAGCAGAAGTTCAGTGAACACAAAGAGGAGGGCAATACTGCCTCCGATGAGGAATTTTTTGTTTGGTTGATTTTCCTTGGATGTGTCGCCCTCAATAATAACCGCCTCGACGATATAAAGTGTGAGCAAATAGATGAAGCCACTTGGGTGAATGAGTACGCTACCAATGAGTAAAATGAGTCTTATTTTCATCGAGTCATGTTGTTTGAACATGAGAAAAAGAGCAAAAGTAAGCGGTAGAAGGCTTGCAATTGTGGGGTAGCCCGAGTCAAAGAATTTTGCGAAAATTGCGACACCAAGCATCATTGCAACGAGAGCCTGAAGTGATTTTTTCCGTTCATCAAACGCAGCAGTTAGGCCGCATATCAATCCGAACATACCCGCTATACCGACATCAAAGGTTGCAACGTCGAGACCTTGTTGTGTAAGAAACCCAATGTGTGCAACGAGCGAAGGGAAGGCAGGGGAATACCACCATGTCATTTCCATTCCAACGATGCCACCATCTGCCATCGTGTATTCAGAGGCAATGACGGCAAATCCAATCCAATCAACACCAAACTGAATACTTGACATCATTCGATAGACAAAAATTGCAATAGCCAATGAGGCAAAGCCTAAGAGAGAATCGACTTCGAATTTCGATTCCTTAAATTCAACTTTCATGCCACTTGTCAACCATTTCCACATTGCTACAACATTCAAACCAATGAGCACAAGAATGAACACCCACGGCGAGAAACCGAAAAAGAGCATGATGAGTGCAGATACGGAAAACTGGGTGAAAACAGAAAGAGAAATTGAGAGGAGGAGCCATTGTAATCTTGTTCTCAATTCAAAATTCAGCATGAGATAAATTGCACTTGGAAGTATGCCTGCGAGGAGGATGAACAAGACTCCCCACATACCACATGCCTAAAGTTGAAACCTCTTCTTCTTTCTGTTAAAGCATAAGTAGAACCACCAAATAAGGTAGACGAAGGGGAATACGATGTTCCATCCAACAGTAGTGTTCAGCGAACCATACTGGGTTTTTGATTTCACGAAACCCAGGTCGACACCTTGGCAAAACAGTTTCAAGTACACCATTGGGCGATACGATGAAACCCGTCCAGGCATGTACAACGCAGAAATTTTTGGGAATGTTCGAAATCATCACGTAGGGGTCGATATTGGTGGCCCGGTTGGTACACCTATTCACGCTTTTGCGGATGGAGAAATTTTCATGCTCGATGTGAACGATGAAGAAGGGTCGTATGGTCCAACCCTCATCACAAAACATCAAGTGGCCTTACCTCAAAGCGTTGGATCAGCAGAGGTGGGAGCAGTCGAGACATTTTGGGTGTTGTACGGTCACTTGGGTTCCGAAGTGCTCGATTCATGGACGATTGGTCAATCATTTGCAAAAGGAAGTATTCTCGCTCATATAGGGGACGAGAATGAAAATGGTGGTTGGGCTCCTCATGTTCATGTTCAGATGTCACGGATTGAACCCAGCATTTGCGATTTGCCGGGCGTTGTAGCGATTGAACAAAGGGACGATGCGTTGCGTGATTATCCAGACCCACGCCTTATCCTCGGTGAGCTTTACTGAACAGATTGAAGGAATTTTTTCAACGAATCAATGGGCACAATGACCGAAGGGTCCTTTCCGTGAAGTAGAGCGAGTGCTATGCTCAACCAATCCATGACAATGCAGTGATACAGCAGTGCTTCCAATAACGACTCGCCTTCACCTTGAATTTTCCAAGCGAATTCAGTTGGACTGTGAGCAATAAACCAATCCAATCGTTGTTGAACGCGATGGTGCATATTCTGCCAAGTGAGAATGAGGATGACATGCGAATCATTCGATGGGTCGCCGTGCTCGCCAACACCACCCCATGCTACAATTTCGTTATGATTCATTTCTGGAACCAAACCGATTCGGGCGAACCTCGCACAATTTTCATTCAATTGATTTTTGAAACGAAGAACCGAAGGCTCACATTCGGTTGGGCCTAAAATCGAAATTGGTCTCGTGGTCATTGCTGCAGCTAACTGTGCCACATCACCCTCTGGGTCGAGTGTAAAGTCAAAGTTTTGAGAAACTTGTTGCAACCGGTTGAAGATTTCTTGGAGTTGTTGGTCACTTTCTCCTTGGAGAATGCCAACTCGTTGCAAAAACGCATACTGGCGACTGAATATATGGCCGAAAGCGGTCCGTGGTGGTTGACCACCAACGGTTGGGATAAGATGACAATTTGGATACACTTCAGCGAATCCTGCCAACTCCCCGCCCGTAGCGATGACCACGACAGTTCCACCGTGTTGTAAGATTTGTTCAGTAGCAGCAACAATCTCTTCTGTGGTTCCGCTATGACTTGTCGAAAGCACGAGCGTGCTATCATTTAACCACGAAGGAATGGTGTAATCTCTGTGAACCTTGATTGGAATTGAGCCTTGATGGTCAGCAAGAGCGGAGAGGAAATCTCCTCCACTAGCGGAACCGCCCATGCCTAAGCATAATACGGAGGTCCATTTTTTGTGTTTAAATTCATCAATCCATTCAGCATTTAATCGGTGGATGAAATCAAATCCCTTTCTCAAATCTTCAACAAAATTTTGGGTATGCCCAATGATACCTTGATTGTCGAACTTCAGTGCGAGGTCGACGAGAGTGCTGGGATGTTGGTCTTGTGAGTTCATGCTTCAATCTCCTTGTCACTCACTTCCATATTTTATCTTTTCATCAATTCCGAGTCGAGGAACTGCAATCCATTCACCCTCTACTTTACACAGCAGAATCTTCGATTGTTGTTCGTATGTGTATGGCAGACGAACAGAACTCATCTTCCAATTCGTTGGGTCAAGAAATTCTCCAACAGAATCATCCTCTGTAAGAAGTTCAACTTCGAGGATGTCCTTTCTCCTTGCAGCAACATTTGCAGACTCAAGGTCGCGCCATGTGACGCCAGTCTTCTCGTGATGGGTGACGCGTTGAATAATCGCCCCATCCTTTGACCACGATGTTGGCCTCCACAATGCGTTTCGAAACGAAATGACATCGCCAAGGTCGTAGCCTGGTTTTCGATACAAGAGGGTTAATCGAGTGACGTCAACGCCATCTTTCTTCCCAACGACAGAATTCGTTTCAATCACATGTCCTCCATATTCGGAGATAAGGTGACGCCCCCAAGTGCGTGCAAGCCCCTTGCTGCCTAAGATGACATCATAGCCTCCTTGTACAGGGCCTTCTTTGGTGATGAAAAACATCGGGTCTTCTGGCATTGAATCAAGCACATCATCAAAAGTGTCACGCAGTGCTCTAAATTCTTCTTCATCCAACTTTCTTGCAGAACTCCTTAACTGCACTGTAGCCTCAAAATAATTTCCCGCTTTACGAGTGCACGTAATACAAACTCCGTTTGCCATTCTCGCTCGCATCGTGTATTCCTCTTGGTACAGCAATGAATCAATGATGCCTTCGACTTGAATGTGCAACAATGTGTGCCTATCGCTGACAGGTTCAACGTCCATTGCAACACTTGTTTGTTCTGCCAGATGATGCACTTGCACATGGCGTTGGAGCAGTTCATTCCATAATTGATCGTGGGTAATGTCTGTCCACTTCCCTTCAAGTTCAACAATTCCACATCGGGCACATCGTACCCAAGGAACATTTGTTGGAACGATAGCGAGTTTGGTTCGTTTCCTACAGCATACTTCGCACAATCTGTCTGTGAACAATGGTGGTTCACTGCCACAAACGAGACAAAAGTCGCCGCCGAGATTACTTGACATTTAGAACCCCATTGTTGTGGAAACGCCACTTCGTTTTGAAGGTATAGCCTTATTCTTCGCTTTGCGAATCATCTTTCATTCCTAACATATTTTCCATGACTTCATGCATTGATTCTATTTGTAATTTCAACCGATTGTGTCGTGTAGCAACGATATAGGTCCACAATCCTAATGCGAAGAGCATGCCCAAATATGCGATTGCAAGATACGTGATACTTTCCATTTTCATCCATCCAGTTTTGATTGCATTAAAGCAAGTTGTTGTTCTAAGCGACTTGTTTGAAGGGAAAGAAGAACTTGGCCAACGATAGCAACTGAAAATGAGATGGCACCGATGAGCAAGACTGTACCCATGTCTGAATCAAGTGAACTCCCTTCGCCTGTCGCTACAACCGGACCGGGATGGCGAATGGTCCACAATCTTGTTGCAACATAGGTAACTGGTACGAGCACAAAACCATACAGACCGAAGGTGGAAAATGTATCGCGCGTTTCAACACTATCGGGCTGACTTTGCCGACCGAGTACCAAGTAAATGGCGAGAAATGTGAGTAGTCCAAATGTGTTGAGACGTGGGTCAGCCCAATCCCATGGAACGCCCCATTCTGCAGCACCCCAAATACATCCTGACCAGACGGTCATCAAGCCTGTAACCAATCCCGCTTCTGCTCCAGCGATGTGAAGTTTCCATCCAAATTCAGAGCGTCGAAAAATCCACATTGCTGAACCAATAAAAAGGAATCCGAAGGCGAGAAAAGCAGCCCATGCAGCGGGTACATGCCAATAGAAAATGCGTTGAGCACTCGGCGACTCAAAAGCGTCGATGGAGACTTGAGGAGCCCAGAGCAAGCCTAAGCCTAATGTTGCCGCCATTCCAGTATAACCTGCTGCCAAAACAAGAGGTGCTTTGTCAGTCAGCATGCATCAAGGACTGAACTCCCCTTCTTGAAGGTGGTGTCATGCTGCCAAAACTTCTAGCAGAAGAGCGAATGGTAAAATTAGAATCGGCGTTAGGAGTCCAATGAATACCGCATGCGGACGTGCGAGTTGTTCAACTTGAAGTTGGATGAATCGCATGATGTGGGCTAAACAGCCAGCCAACATTGTTCCTGAAAGAACCAATTCAACAGATAATGATTCAACTCCAGCCAACACTGAACTCGAAAGAAGAGTCATAATGCACCCTAATGCAAAAGGGAGCCATGATGAATGTGGTGTTGTGTTGGCTGTTGCTTTCCACCACGATAGACTTCGTTCTTCTCGTAACATGACCACCAGTCCGTCACCACATAGGCCAATGGCAAGTGCGGGGGCGAGCATGAATCCCAGATGTTCTATTGAATCTGAACCAATGGGTTGAGGTAAGATAGCCATGAACACCCCCAATGTCATGAGTGCAGCCATTCCATTATGGCTTAACCATCGCATGGTTCGAACTTGTTGACGGAGTCCAAACGTAGATGCAGAGAGTCTTTTCTTTGTTTCACTTTGAGGAAAATCATCCATCTTCTTGAACGATATTGGCTCATGGACTTCGACTTTATTCGTATCCATCGAGTGGACGTGCGTTGCTACTTTTGAGAAAACACCTTGATGAGAACTGATGACAATACCGTGGCCGGCATCACTCAAGTGCCTAATCCATTTCACCAAAATTGCAATTGTGGATTCATCCAGTCCGGCATCAGGTTCATCGAGAGCAACAACGGTTGGTACATCCGAAGCGAATGCTGGAAGTAGTGCAGCGAGCACTGCAACTTTGCGTTGCTGACCTGCAGATAATGTTGCGACGAGATCGTGCTTTCGATGCAACAACGAAAAGGCTTCTAGAAACGGTGAAACATCTATTCTCTTTCCATACATCATCGTAGCATATTCAAGATGTTCGGCAACTGTTTCAGACCCCATCATGCCGTTGGATTGTAGAGCAACACCGATATCGAGCATACTTTTTTTACTTCGGCCGTCCGAATCGAGCACGAAGGATTCATTATGCTCGAGATTCCCTTTCTCGAGCGGAATAAGGCCGAGGAGTGTTTCAATTAACGTCGATTTTCCTGAGCCATTGGTCCCGATGAGTATTCGAACATCGCCTTGTCTGATTTCAATATCCATATTTTCGAAGACGGTGCGCATGCCACGTCGTACACTGGCTTGCTTGAGCTTGACCAGCACACGAGCCATGCTTAAGCCAAGAGGTTCTGATAAGTCAAATCTCCTACTGTTCCCATAGCGTCAAACCAATAGGCAACCACTTCATCGTTGGGAATATGGGCTACCATGTGTTGACCTTTGGTGCAGCAGAATGGTTTGTATTTAGCCTGTGGGTTCTCGGTATTTTCACACCGATCGTCTACGCATTGAGGCATCAAACATCGCTTGCTTTATCCTTGACATTGAGCGTTTTGCTCGGCTCGATTGTTCAAGTTCTTTGGTATATTTTGTTTCAATATGGATTGTTGACGACTTGGTTATGGTACGATTTTGTTCTCGTTGCCGGTCGAACACATGAGGCGATGTGGTGGCACACACTCTTCACATCGGGTTTCCTTCATAGTCAAGATGTCATGCATGTGCTTGGAAATACGATCATCCTCGCACTCGTTGGCATTCCTCTCGAGCAACGATTAGGAATGAGGAGATATGCCGCCGTGTATGCCGCTGGGCTCTTCTTCGGTTCACTTGCTTGGGTGTTGATGAATGCAGATTCATATCGGCCCGCACTGGGTGCTTCAGGAGCAGCTTTTGGTTTGCTTGGAGCATACCTTGCTGGTTGGCCAAAAGATGAGATACCTTTCCCGTTCATTCTGATTCGGAAATGGCCTGTTACCTTGATTGCCCTTGTGTATTTTGGTCTTGAAATCCTACGAGCATATTCGACATATGGCCTTCAAGAATCAAGTGATGTTGCCCATATGGCACACCTTGGCGGTTTTGTTGGAGCATATATCTGCTT
This sequence comes from uncultured Candidatus Poseidoniales archaeon, assembly GCA_964637985.1. Classification (GTDB taxonomy): domain Archaea; phylum Thermoplasmatota; class Poseidoniia; order Poseidoniales; family Poseidoniaceae; genus Poseidonia. The sequence goes on along the minus strand of CAZWXR010000005.1, from coordinate 14,737 downwards.
ACCACTCATTGCAAAAGGGGGGCCGGTTCCCCTCGGGATTGAGGATGGAGGCCCGTCTCTCATCAATTCGATTCAGAGAAAAAATCAGGCCATTCGGGCAAAAATGGTTGATTTATCATCGATCGATGACCCATGGACTGCAGCAGGTCAACCGATACCGAAAAATCTACGAGAGCCGTTGAAGAAATTAAGACAAGAAGGCGATGAGGTCGAAACAAGACTTGCATGGATGGAGCAGATAGCAGTTCTCGGCCAATGCCCCCGTTGCTCAAACGAACTTGTCATGAACGAACATTTTGATGGCCCTCGCATCAATTGTACACAGAGCTCAGACCATCTTGATTGGCCAGCAAGTCCAAGTTAATTTTCTGTGGTTTTTCAACCAAAATAAAGATAGAATCAAAGAGGTAAACCGAGACATAGAGGCAGGAGGGGTGGTGATGTATCGTCGAAATTTGCGGATAATGCTTCTCATACTCATCTCTGGATTGATGGTATCATCAACCACTATTGCCCCAATATTGGCACAGCCAGCACCATCTGAAACAATGCAACAGGACCGCATTGCTCCAATTCTCATCGATGGCTTGCCGCCGTTGATGTGTGGCCAAGATGTATGCCCCTTTGAATCAAGAAACATCGAACGACATGATTTGCCAGCATCCGAGGACTACCTTTGGTGGTTGTCGTACGGTCCTGACCTTGATTGGAATGGTATGGATGACCGTCTCCAACGGGTTATGGCAGGAGCTGAATCAATTTCTCCTTCCGCTATTGTTGGTCCAGATGGAAGAAAAACAGTCGCTATCGTTGTTGATTTTGCATGGCACCCAACCAAAGACGACCATGCCGCTCTGAAAGGTGTTTTACAGCAACATGGATGGGTGGGTGAAGAAGGTGGTGCTTGGTATCAAGCCCTCGATTCTTTGGATGCGATTGTCGTTGACAAGGTGCCTGTTTCAGCCCTCATGGACATTTATTTCCTCGATGGTGTTGTTGTTGTTGAAATGCAAAATGTCATGATGCCGTCGAATGACATCGCCACTCGTGCATTACGAATGCGACCTTCAGAAGTGTATACTGCAACAGCATATGAGCGAGGATATAGTGGCGAGGGTGTTGTTATTGCAGTTCTCGACACAGGTGTGGACAACGAGCATCGTTCTCTCAACGACTTTGATGATAAAAATGACGCGCCGGACGAAGACCCGGCCTCCTACGACGACCAAAAATGGGTTGCTGGATATGATGCCACCTCAGCAGCATCGAATCCAGACGGAAGTCAAGACCCGGACGATGGACAAGGTCACGGAACGCACGTAGCGGGAAGTGCTCTTGGTACAGGCGGAAGTGATAGAACCCACATGGGTACAGCACCTGGAGCATATCTCGTTGACATCAAAGTTCTCACAGATTCTGGTGGAACCAATTCACAAGCATCCCTCAATGGTATTCAATGGATGATCAACAACCGTAACACGGATTGGGGTAACAACGCTTCAAGTCGCGGAATTGATGTCGCCTCCATGTCGTTTGGTTCCGTTTCCTCTCCTCTCAACCCAGGTGATGAAGGTGATAACGGAACAGGGGCAGAAGCGAGACTTGTGAACAACGCAACATTGGCTGGTATCGTGTGTGTTGTAGCCATGGGGAATGACGGTTCTCGACGTGTTCCTTCACCCGCAAGTGCAGACGGTGCAATTTCCATTGCAGCAGCGAACGATAGAAACAATGTCAACAGAACCAACGATGTCATCGCATCTTACTCCAACTCAGGACCTCGCCTCTCAGATGGCGATGATGATGATTGGGATGAACTCAAGCCAGATGTTACATCTTATGGTACAGCGATTATTTCTGCATCAGCAGCCACGGGGCCATCTTTACCTGGCCAATTTAAGACACTTGCAGACAATGAGTACGAATCTCTTGATGGAACGAGCATGGCGACGCCTCTTGTTTCAGGGATTGTAGCCATTATGCTCCAAGCAGATGATTCCTTAACTCCTGAGCAGGTTAAAGATATTCTACGCAATTCTTCGGAACAAAAGGGAAGTGCAAGTGAACCCTCAGTCTCAAATCGATGGAATGCCAACTGGGGCTTTGGCCTTGTCGATGCATCGTGTGCTCTTGACCAAGCGTTGAAGCGTGTTTGTACATCTCTGGATGATTCTGGAGTCGTCATCGACCCGCCGCCCGGTGGCGGTGTTGGCGACCATGTTGATGTCGATGAGCCTGAAAACCAAACATATCATCTTGCGGGACAATACCTAAGAGTTTCAGGTACAACAGATATTCCAACAGATGTCGATTATGTTCAGGTTCAAATCTTGCTCGAACAGGTGAACCAAGATGGAGATAAAACCGAGTTATTACCCTGGACTGCAGCGACGGGGTCTGTTGAAAATTGGTATCTTGATATCCTCGTTCAAGATGATTGGGCCGACCCTGATGCAGATTACAATGTGGTCTATGCACGTGCGGTGACCGATGAGGGAGATGCCTCCTCAATCGCATACAAAATTGTCCAATTTGGAAAAATGGATATCACCTTTTCATCACCATTAGCAGATTCGACAATATCGGGTTCCATTGAGGTGTCCGGGACTGTTGAAGGAACCGACCATAACCGTATCGAATACAAAGTCGACGGTGGCGATTGGACCCTTGGAACGAATCTTGATCCGATGGAAGAAGGAATTCAATCTTGGTCATTTGTTTGGAATTCACAAGAGGTTGAGGACGGTATTCACAAACTAAGTGTCCGCATGGTCAATGATTCTGAAATCAAAACAGATGTTGAGCGTCGCTCTTTCACAGTGGATAACTTCCCCGCAGCACCTGATTTTGAGATTTTTGGCGTCCCTGAGATTCATGAACAGGGTTTACCCGTCTACGATGCTATCGCAGGAACTCTCCTCGAGGTCAAGGTAGCTATTCGTAACATAGGCGATGAAGATGGTGAGGATGTTTATGTTGTTTTGAATGCACCAGGAACTGAGTCAACTGGTTTCCCCTCCGATAAAATACTCGATTTGATTGAAGAAGGTGCAACGACCTCCTTCACACTTAACTGGTGGGCAACGGAACCAGGTGAACACACAGTTGAGATCGAAATCGACCCAAACAATCGATTTACTGAACCCAACGAGGAGAACAATATCTATTCCTTCACATTCGTTGTTTACGAACGACCAGAACAACCAGTTCTTCGATTCCAGTCTGGAGCAGTGAGTACATCTCCAGTCATTCCGACACCGAATACTGAGTTTAAAATCAATATTCGAGTCGATAATTATGGTCAAAATGACGCAACAAACTTGCAACTAGCGCTCGACAAGAAAGTCGAAGGTATTGGATGGGATAGAGTCGCATCAAAAGAAATCATTGTGATACCCGGGTCGATTGTGTTCCCAGGATTCGTAGAGGTCACATTCGACCAACTTGCCCAAGAATCGGGTGTTGCAGAATACAGGGCGAAATTAAGTGGAAATGGTGTGGAAGTCGACCACAGCCAATATAGATTCAACATCACTGTTACCGATTACGAAGTGAGTGCTCTGGTTCGAGCAGAACTCGACGCGAATGAAGTACCCTTAGAACTCGTGAGTGTTCAAGACCGCTCTCTTCTCTTTACATTACAAAAAGAAGAATTGCATGTCCGAGTGTATGACAAGACAAATCAACTCTTCACGGATGTTTTATTGGAAAGTAACTGGGATGGAGAACTTGCTACACTTGAGCGAGAAGATGACCTCGTCCATGTTGCATGGACAAGAAAAACAGAAAGCATTGATGGGTATACACTGACGGACATTGGTATGACCTCAATATCGTACGAAGGAAAATTAACGCCAAAACATTATCACATGCAACCACTGAAACTTTCGGAAGGAAAGTATTGGGGTCTCGCACTCGACGAATACGATGACCGAGTTGTTCTGGCAGGATATCATCGAGATATTTCGACAGGTGGTTCATGGCAGGATGTCACTTCAGTCTTCACACTTGTGAGCGAAACACCCGACAGAGGGACATCTTGGGGGAACGCAGTCGTTGTTCTCGCTGATGTTGATATTCGTGAAAGTGATGCACAACCTCTCGCCATCGCCTTGGGCGAAGAGTATCTTCACATCATCTACCAACAAAAGCGAGATGATGTCACAGGTATTGAACGAGTTGGATTGATGTATACTCATGGAGACCCTACCCAATCGTCTTGGTCGTTCAAGTCTGCAGTTGACGATGAAAGTTACAACGCAGAACTCGATGTCATTGTTGAAGACGACGAGGATATTCTCATTGCAGCTTGGATGAAATACACAGGACGATTCACACAAATAGCAATTGCGATAACGGATTCGAGTTGGTCAATTGATGAACCAAATTATATCCATTCACCAGGTTCGAATTACCTTAGCATTGGTCAACACAAGGACGGTCATTATCTTGTATATGATGAGATCAATGCCTTTGGACCAGTGACTCGATTTGGAAAAGTCTCTGACCAAGATGGAAATGCAATTAATGGACTTTCAAACATCATCTCAACTGGATACATCCGTGGTTACGGTGTAAATGAGGACAACGACGGCCTCATGTTTTTAATTTCAGAAACTGGTTCATACGAATTCAAAGACATCCTTTCGAAAAATAGTTTCAAGCAAGGCGAGCGTTTATCTGGACTTGAACTGCTCCTTGAACCTCTTCCTGGTTCCTACGAAACAAAACTCATTGTTGCATCAACTGCAACACTGTTTCTTGGATTATTTTTGATGTTCATCATTGTTACTTTGCGAAGAAGTCGAAGAGAAGTTGAGCTTGAAATTGCGAAAGTCGTCGAGGACCAAGACAATGTGGAATTGATGATACAACCACAAGAAGATGTTGGCCCATTGCTTGCTATTGATGCAGAGGAAGAACTCGTTGTGTCAGCACCGACCTTATTCGATCAACAAGATGATGAAGAAGAGCAAACATTAACTGAAGAGCTCGAGGAAAAAATAGAGCAAGGCGAAGGAAGTGCCCGACTTGAGCGCCGGATGAAGAGAAAGAAAGATCGCGAACACGCTGAGATGTTTGCGAATTTACCACCGCCGATGTTGCCCCAAATCGCAGACGCCCCTCCACTCGACACCGCAGTTGTTCCATCACCGGCAATACCGCTACCAGAACTTTCCAAACAAATGGTCTGTCCAAAATGTTCGGCGGCAATAAAAGTCAAAGACATCATGCGAACATCCATCATATGTCCGATTTGTTCGGCAACGATTGAATCCTGAAGTGGAATTATGTGTAGCATCTTTGCATACATCGGACATCGACAAGCACAACCAATTTTGCTCGATGGTATCCGAAGAATGGAATATAGAGGATACGATTCTGCTGGCGTAGCAATAAAAAATTCAAAGATCCAAGTTGCTAAATCCGTAGGTAATGTATCGCAATTACAAACACGAATATCGGAACGATTGCTAGGGACCCGAGGCATAGCACACACAAGATGGGCAACTCATGGGGGCGTGACCAATGAAAACGCTCACCCACATTTTTCTTTTGATGAAAAAGTTGTTTTAGTCCACAATGGTATTATTGAAAATTACAAAATGCTCTCCCGTCAACTTGCATCGAAGGACATCAAACTCAATTCGCAAACAGATACTGAAGTCATAGCTCATTTGGTCGCTTTGGAATTAAAGGATGGTAAAACGCCGACTGAAGCCGTACAAAACACCATTCTCAAATTACGAGGAACATGGGGTATCTGTGTGATGTTTGCTGACCATGAGGAACTCGTTTGTGCCCGATTTGGCTCACCGCTTCTCATAGGCAAAAGCGAGAGTGAAATGTTTGTAGCGAGCGACCCTCATGCTCTTCAACCATACACTGACAGAGTGATTTTCCTTGAGGAAGGTCACCTTGCAACAATAACAGCGTCAAAGGTTGACATATCTTCTTCCTCAAACAACAATCCTGTCAAAGCAGAAATAGTGACGCTTGAACAAGAATGGGGTGAATCAGAAAAAGGGGACTATGAGCATTACATGCTCAAAGAAATTTTTGAACAACCAGATGCATTACGTCACTGTGTTTCTGGACGAATGAATTTGAACCAAGGCATTGGCCGGCTCGGAGGAATGCGACTTGAGCCAAGTGTCCTTCAACGAACTCCACACGTTCGACTTCTTGGCTGTGGAACTGCATTTCACGCTGCAGAAATAGGAGCGGCCTTGATTGAACGTTTAGCAAGAATTCCTGCAGTTGCAACAATTTCGAGTGAGTTCAAAACCAACGACCCAGTCATCAACCCTTTAGCAATACACCTTGCTATTTCACAGTCAGGTGAAACTGCGGATACCATTGCAGCGGTTCAAGAAATGCATCTCAAAGGGGCAAAAGTACACGGCGTAGTCAATGTCGTTGGTTCCACAATTGCTCGGTTATGTGGTCAGGGCGTTTACATTCATGCTGGCCCTGAACAAGCAGTAGCCTCAACGAAAGTCTTCACGAACATGATTGCGGCACTCGCCCTTTTTGCGACTCAAATTGGACGTTCTCGACACATTTCAAAGGATCAGGGCGTGGAAATCCTGAAACAGCTTCAACAAATTCCTCATAAAATGGAAGAATACCTTGAATCTCAAGGAAGCATTCAGGAGGCGGTTGACCTGCTCAAAGATGCTGCCTCAGTTCTCTTTCTTGGAAGAGGAATCTCTGCACCTGTTGCCAAAGAAGGAGCACTCAAATTGATGGAAGTTGCATATATTCCTTGTTTAGCGTATCCAGCGGGTGAAATTAAACACGGCCCTATCGCACTCCTTGAAGAAGGTAGTCCCGTGGTTGTCGTTGCACCAAATGATTCACTTCAGGTCAAGGCTCTATCTGCTATTCATGAGTGTCGTGCTCGAGGTGCAAAGATCATTCTCATCCATGAACAAGGCGATTCGATAGCATCAGAAGGTGACATTTCAATCGCAGTGCCTCGTACTCATGAAGTCCTCACACCACTTTTGACAGTACTGCCACTCCAACTCATCGCCTACTACACCGCTCTTTCTCGTGGATGCAACATCGACAGGCCGCGAAATTTGGCGAAATCGGTTACCGTTGAGTAATTCTACAGCACTGAGAAACGTTGTTCGTTCTCTTTCCAAGTGAATGGTTTGTAACCTAGAACGTGACGTGTGTGCCGCATCTTTACGATGCCAATCTTTCTCGATACATCATCGCCATGCCGTTCCATGACAAGATGCATGACACCGTCTGAGAGATAATCTTCAACGCCGTATTCTCCAAACTGTTTGTGGTCATCTCCTGTCATTTCACAGATGAAGAATGAAGTAAGGTCAAGTCTGCGAACTGCTTCGAACAGGCGGAAAATCTCGTCTCTTGGGTTTTCCATTTTTGTTAATGTGAAAAATGCTCCAAGTGAGTCAAAGACAAGTAATTCAAATCCAATGGACTCTCTGTATGATGTGATTTGTTTAATGAGTTGACCCATCCAATCAACACGATTGTTCATTCCCTGCTCATCAAGTTTAACACGAAGGTCAGCCAAGTCAATGATTGCGATTCTGTTTCTGACACGGGCATCTTCAACATTCATACCCATGTTGGCCATGTGTGACCGAAGTGATTCTTTTCCTTGTTCCAATGTCACATAGATTCCACTTGTTTCACCATACAGGACTGCATTGTAGAGCATTGAAAATGTGAGGCTGGATTTCATCGCACCGGATGCACCTGCAACGATGCAAATGTGCCCTTGAGGGATGCCTCCTTGCATATTTTCGTCTAATCCTTCAATATTTGTTGGGATTCGTTCGCTATCTGCCACGGGGCTCACCAAGTATCGGAATTTGTTTGGTTTCTTCAAGTTCTCGTTCAATTTTCATGGATAAAATTACGGCACTTCATCTTCTGGTCAAGTCGATGGAGGTCATTTTGGCGTCAGCATCACCTCGCAGAAAGGTTGTGCTTGAAGAGCTCGGTTTTGATGCCGTACAGCATCCAATGGATGGTATCGATGAACGCCCTCCATCAGGAGTTGATGTAAAATCCCAGGTTGAATCAATTTGTCGCCGAAAGGCCGAGGGTTTCAAATCTCATCAAGAGCATATTGTTGTCGTTGCAGATACGATGATTGAACATCCACATGATGTCTTACAAAGCATTGGAAAGCCGATAGATAGGAACCATGCAAATGAAATATTGTTGATTCTTTCAAATCAAAACCACAAAGTCTGGACGGCAACAGGCGTGAGTGTGTATGGAGAATGGAAATTTTTCATTGATTATTCTGTGGTTTTCATTCCTCATCTTGAACCTGCGACGCTTGAGGTTCTGCTCGATTCAGGCTCTTGGATAGGAAAAGCAGGAGCGTATGATTTACAAGGGAAAATGGGCGAATATGCAGAATTGAAGGAAGGTCACGAATCGACTGTTCTTGGCATTTCATCAAGTGCAATCGACTACCTGTATACGGTGTTTCAAGAAGACAATTGAGGAGTAAGGCCCAAATCGTGGTTAGATGAATCGACGACAACGTCGATTCCAGGTATGAGGAACAATTTGTCCTCGTTATCGAGTGAGTATACACCAATGCCAAAATGATTTGAATTCGATTTTAATTCCCTCTTCAATGCATCTTGATGTGTTTCCATATGTAACAAAGGTCGGAAGTCGAGGATGACTGAATCGCCCTGCATAACTCGCTCGAACATCGGGTGGAATGGAACTCTAAACTTTTCATCTGGGCAGAGGTAACGAACTGCTTTATCGGGAATTGGATTCTGATAGGTGAGTGGTACACCTAAGTCATGAAATGGTTCGCCATCTGAAGTAACAGGGCCTTTCCAGTCGAAAGGAACTTCTCGTCTTTGCTGAGGTGTGGCGACTGGAACAGGTTGAATGACTGGCGGAGGAATGTCGTCGAATTCCGCTTCGAGAAGTGCTTCACCACTTGGTTGTGGAGGCTGTCGCTGTTGATTTCTCTTTTTCTTCGAAGGAGATTTATTTCCATCAGGGTCGGGTAAACCAAAAAACTGCCAAAGGCTAACCATATTTTTTCCTCAGAAATCCAGATCGTCCAATAAATCGTCAATCGATGGCTGAGCAGGCTGAGTTAGAGTATCAAAGACTTGTGGTTGAATAGGTGCTGGTGGTGTTGAATTTGCTTCCAACCATTGGTGGCCGTAGTAATTCCATTGTTCCATCGTCCAACCTTGTGGTAGGCCAGTTGCTGGAATTGGCGGGGTAGAGGATGTTTGTTGCATTACGACTGGTTGTTGCACAACTTCAGCATTCAACGATGGTGTGGGTTCCATCTGTGTTTGTTGTTGAGGTAATGCAGGTAGTGCAGGTAAAGCAGGGAGTTGGTTTTGTTGAGGTTGTTGGAATGCAGGAATGTGACCAGTACCACCAATGCCAAAGACTGCATCATCAAATTTCGTTTCATAGACTTGGTCGGAAGCTCTTGGTTTTGTAATCAACATGAATCCACCGAGAAGTGCTACGATAATAAGAATCGAAAATACCGTGTATGTCATTGTGGTTCCAATTGCGGATTCTATCGATTCAAAGACGCCATCTGGTGGTAATTCAGCAACTTTGATGGTGATCGTTGTCGTTTGGAACTCCCCATCATCGTCGATCACAGTTAGAACGATGTCCCATGTTCCGGGGGGGAGGTTCGTGAGTTCTATTGTTTCAGTACTGTAATCAACATCCCCAGTATTTTTCCCATCGAGGTTTCCATCCATGTAACCTACATCCCATGTGTAAATCAGCGAAAGTTTGTCTGTCTCCGTTTCTCGAGTACCTGATGCATCAAGGACGAGAGAGTCCCCCTCTGTTAACTCAGTAAGAACTGCCTCGGTTCCAATCACCGCAACAGGTGGAAGATTGAGCACACTCACATTCATCGAAATCGATGCTGAAGCACCGTCATTGTCGATAACAGTTGCAGTAATTTGCCGAATACCCATTGTTCCCCAAGATGCATTCAAATTTTCGCCGGTAGCCTCACAATCATCATCCATGATTCCATTGTTGTCCAAATCGGTTGTGGAATCGAGGTCCCAGCAAATACGCAAAGAATCCATGTCTGAAGGCGTGTCGTCAACATCGACCGTAAGATACAGTGGATCGTCTTCAAATAACGGCACATCGCCAAAGAATCCTGAAATCGTTGGTGCGAGGTTGTTGACCAAAACCGTTCCGTATCGTGTTTCGGAGGTCACCCCATCATCGTCAACAGCCCGGACACTGATGATGTGTTCGCCTGACACATTCCACGAAATACGTTGATTTGAATCTGCACCTGTGGTTGTCAATGTCCAATTTTCATCTTTATCGGATGGATGCCATTCGATGAGCAGAGAGGGTTCATCGCCTGCAGAATCGTCGGCCTGAACTGTAAGGAATCCAACTTGGTCTTCATTAACAACCCAAAGGCCATCTTGGTTGACTTCCGCGGCTTCCCCAGCAAGAATAAGCTGTGGGTCAGAAATTGTTGGGGCAATGTTGAGAACTGTAACGCTGAAGTTCACCTCAATTGAAGCTCCATCATCATCAACGCCGATTGCTGTAATTGTCATTTCTCCCTCTTCAACAGGAGTGAACGTACAGAGTCGTTGGGTGAGACCTTCGTCACAAGATACACCGGGCCAAGAAATGATGACATCTTGGCCTTCGGGTGATATTGTGTCGTTATCGGCAACATTTGTCGCTTCGACCGTGATCTTGGATTCAACATTGACAGTTTCTGGTCCAATCAAATCAAAAACAGGAGCACGATTTAACACGCTCACAGTATGATTGAGCTCGGATGTGTCCAATTCATCATCGGTGACAATCAAATGGACATTCCATTCTCCATCATCAGACCAATTAAATTCGATGACACAAGTATCTGAATAAATTCTTTCGATGAGGCCAGGTTTGTTCTCGATTTCGAACATACATTCCACTTCACCACCGTCGGTATCAAAGCTCGATGTGGCATCGAGTGTGATGTTTTCCCACGTATACATTCCTTGAGTCGATGTCATGTTGCTGGTTGGTAACCTTCCAAAGAAGAGATTGATTGTGCCTTGGTTATTTGTTCTATCAGCATCTTCAGTCACACTTTCAGTTGGGTCGACAATATATGTGAACACCGATGTTCCAATCGCTTGATCTTCTGCGACAGTGATGTCAATTTCAACCCTGTAGGTCGAATATGGACCAATTGCGGGAATGGTGACACTTGACATCGAAGAGAGTGGGTTGCCATCAAGCAAAAGCTGAACATCGGTTGTGGGTGAAGTTGCTATGCCCCTATTTTGAATGGGTAATGAAAGTGTTAGCAAATCACCGGGTATTGAATTAAAACCGATTGCTGAATTTAGCGTTGTTGTTTCACCATTTCTGGTGCGCTCAACAATGCTAGCAGACGCTTGTGCAATGAGGTCTACGCCGACGATTGAGAGGTCCATGACGACACTTGTGACACCAATGACTTGGGCCACAGGGTCCCAAACAATGAGCCCATTGCTCGAATAATCATCGCTACTCGGGGTGTCGTCGGTAAATTCAGATGTGTCTAAATCTGAAATTGAAATATTTCCAACACTATTGGTTGTTGGATTTCTTATTGATTTGTCAATTTCATATCGTACCTGCAAGTTTGTGTTTGCTACACCATTTCCATTGTTGAGATATTGTGCCGTGAAGCTTGTATCGATTTCGGGGAGGACTCTGGGGTATGCCATTTGGACATTGATGACTTTGTTTCTCGTTCCTGGGTTTGAGGTTGAAGATACACCCGTGGAGTCAACAGGACTGTAACTTTTCAAAAACCAGTCAATGGTAAAACCTGCAGTATTGGAAACCCTGTTCCATGCCGGGCCTCGAACTTCTGGACAATACCAATTAAATCCAGTGTTCACTCCTGTTCCATTCCATTCCATAATCTTGAAGGAATTTTGACAGCCCTGATATGAAGGAGCGTTACCGTTTTCTGAAGGTGCCTGATTCTTGGTGATTTGCCACGAGTAATTTTCTGTTAATGTGTTATCAAATCCAGATGGATCGAAATAATCCGATGAGCCGGATACAGTTGTTTCTGCCTCAAGAATTGAGTACCACTGGTTTCCATTCTGTAATGGGAAATCATGCGACTCCTTCGGAGGAGTGTATGTTGTATTGAACTCAAGGGTTGCAATGTCCTGCTTTAGCCAATTCGCAGGAAATCCAAAAATGGATGGAATAAAATCGACATCGATTTCAAACACAGTAACGACAGTTGCGAGGTCTCGTACTCGAACATAATCTGCTCCATCGTATGCGATGTTGAGCGTGCCTTGATTTCCGTCGAGCGTCGCTCCGTTCGTTCCTGAAGTGAAATCTCCGCTGATGAGAATTTCGTAAATGAGTGTTTGCGTACCGTCAATATCAACAAAACCTATGTTATTCACTTCTCGTGTGGTATCTCCGTCGAGAGTGTTGATTGATGCAGAAACGCCAGATTGTTGCACGAGGCTTGATACATCAAAATCGGTATCATACACCCAAGTATCTCCAATCCTGTAATTTGGAATATCGACAACAGATGTAGAACTTCTTCCTGATTCGCTTGGAGATTCATCACTTCGAAGTCGATGTTCAGGTTCGAGTAAGTTGAGTGCAATCGGTTGTAAAAAAACGAACAAAAGGAAGAGTGAAACAAGCCTTCGGTCCATAGCCATGCGATATCATTCAACTACTTGAGTGAATGTATGAAACGACTTCTGTAATCAGTTTAGAGTTCAGAGCAGGTCTGCTAATTCATCCTTGATGATTTCAACAGCCTCAAGAATCTCATCTTTGTGGCGTGCACCAGTAATCACCATTTTACCGGAGCCAAAAATAAGGCAAACGACCTTGGGGTAATCTAACCGGTAGATGAGTCCAGGGAATTGCTCTGGCTCATATTCTACTTTATCGAATGGCAGGTGGAATGTAAGGTGGTTGAGGTTAAGTTTTCGTGGTTGTCCTGCTAATGGCTCACCAGTGAATTTGTCAGCACCGTCGTAATCTTCTGGATAGTGGAGTGCATAAGTTGCAACCATGTTTTGAACTTCAATTTCAACTTGGTCAAGTTCCCATGTTGTGATACCTGCTTTTCGGAGGTCTTCAATCATAATTTGAATACCGTGGTGAATATTGTCTTCGTCTTTACCACCTGTGCACACTGCTCGTCCACTTCGGAACATGAGGATGGCAAGTTTTGGTTCAACGACTCGATACACGACACCAGGGAATTGTTCAGGTTCATATTCACAGTTCAATTGAATTGCGATATCAGGCAAGTCGAGTTCTTCAGCAACTCGTGTACTCGCGACTACATTTACTACGGTTAAGCGTTCTTCATCGGTTGGCATGAAAATCCCACCTGCAACCAGTATATAAAAGGAAAACACTTTCCAATTTACATTCTTTTCTTCGATATTGGAATGTTTTCGTAATGTTCTAATCTGACGCCATCCTTTGAAATCGAGGTGATGTAACTGGTTCCACCAGCCTCTTGAATGGCACAAGCAGTCGATTCTGGTTGCCTTGTCAAGGCGATCATGCAGCCTCCGCCGCCAGCTCCCGATAGTTTGGTACCGAGGGAAAAAGGAAGAGCAGCACGAATCAAGCGTCGAAGTGGAGTGCTCGATACTTCGAGTTTTTCAAGAAGAATTTGGTTTTGATTCATTAGCCGACCGACTTCTTCAAAATCTCCATTCTTCATCGCTGCATATCCATCGAGAGAAATCTTGCCGATATCTTCGATGTATGCCTTATGTTTGTCAGAGGAAGCAAGAAGTTGAGCAACATGTTCAACTTGCTTCTTGGTTGAAGAACGAATTCCTGTGGCTCCTATCACAAGATACACATCATCGGATAGTTCTATTTCGATTTGGCTCATCGCCCATTCTCGAATGGTCTTTTCTACCTTCAATTCACGCTTGTACAATAAGTGTTCATGCTGACTACCACCAATGAGAATGAGTCCGCCATGGGCTGAGGTTGTGGTATCCATCGGTGAAGCCAATCCTCCCTGTGCTATTGCTTCTGCAGCATGAGCCAACAAACCACATTCGTCGATAGAAATCGCTTCCTTACCAAATAATTGTCCACTTGTTTCCGTCTCTGCGTCGAGTGTGAGTTCGGGTATGTATGCTTGAGATGGTTGGTGCTTCGATGACCATCCTTCTAACCATTCACCGCTGGAATCAATTTTTCGTCCTCGTGCGGAACGTAAACATGCTACAAGTGCATTGCACAAAGCCGCGCTCGACCCCAATCCTGATGCCGAAGGGATATCGCTCTCAATTTGCATCGAAAGCGAGTCGAAGTCATTTGACTGATTCCACAATTTCTTCAACAAGAAATCGATATGTGGGTGGGAATCTGGATGATATTTTCGACCTTCTAATTTCATTGTATTGCTCGTTTGAATTGAAACAGTCGTTCTCAAATCGAGGGCAACGGCTATCGCAGGCTGACCATACACGACAGCGTGTTCTCCGAACAGGACACATTTTGCTGGAGCACTGGCTGAAATCATCGGACCCTGCTCCCCCATGCTGATAACACGAGCAGAGTATTGAAATGTCTTCCTCACATTTTTACACATCGGTGCATTGAAAGACGGTCTTGTCTTGGCACGAGGTAAGCAACATAGGTGGTCGTCACGAATGATAGTTCATCCTCTTGAAGTGAAATATTT
>CAZWXR010000004.1:30406-34996 GCA_964637985.1 uncultured Candidatus Poseidoniales archaeon | reverse complement strand
ATGAGAAAGAAGTCTTTGATTCAATGATGAATGCGATTCGCCAACGGCGTTCTGCTGGAGGATTACTTCCCAGTCATGATGTTGTTTTACCGATGGTTCTTTCACTCTTGATTGAGGCCTGGGGAAAAATAAATGATTTAGAGGCAAATTTGAATCAATTGCAGTCAGCCGTTGAAGGTGAACCTGTTGATTGAGGGTTTGCTCTTTGATGTGCATCCATCGACTTGTGGCACACATATGGTGGCGTGGATTCTTGATTCAAGAGGCTATGCACATTCATGCCACTGCCCATGGCAACCAACATTACAGGTCTCCGGAACTGAAGAGGACCTTGAATATCTTGAAACGTGGCTGCAACAACCAGAGATACGAATGAAATTCGAAATCCGAGATGTTCGCTATGTGAAGGCACGACTTGACCTTGAGGAATATGAAATACATCATGTCCTTGAAGTCGAGTTAACTTCAAGTCGTAGAATGAAACGAGTTGGTGAATATATTGAACAGCGTGGCGATTTCATTCGTTACACACTTTATTCTTTAGACGCAAACCTTGTACAGCGTTTTCTTATTGAGTCTCGAGTTTCACTGTTTGATGTGGTTCAGTGGAATTCAGGCTTTCTTTCTTCAACACCAAAAGAGAATGGTGTCAACATTCGATTACGAGGCATTGAACTTGCTGTTGTGTTCGACACAACTGACGGTTTTCGAACGGGCACGACACCGATTTCCTCAGTCGAGTTTCGTCCACTACAACACGAAAAAGAAGTCATTGCTTCGGCTCTTGAGATGACGCAAAGTGTGAATTTTTCTCAGTACACATCTGTAAAACTCGCTTTGTTTGAGGTGCAAAAGAAAATCCGACGAATAGACCCCGACATTGTCTGCACGCATTCAGGAGACAAGATTGAGTTTCCTGCATTACTTCATGCTGCAAAATCAGTAGGTATTGAACTGTATTTTGGACGTGATGCCACACCACTCCGTGCCTTTAGCCAAGCACGCACCGTATGGTCATACGGGCAGGCACTGAGGAAGAATGCGTATCATCCTTTGCGAGGCCGCATTCATCTTGATGTGTCTTCAAGTTTCATCGTTCGTGAAGGCGGCATCTCCGGGCTCATCGAATTGGCACGCTTATCCAACCAATCTTCTCAAGATATCTCTCGATTGTCACCAGGCTCAGTCATTAGTGCGATTCAGATACGCACAGCAATGGATGATGGCATCCTTGTCCCCTGGAAGAAAAATCGTCCAGAGGATACGAAGACGGCATTGGAATTGCTTCACTCAGATCGTGGCGGCTTGTATCTCGATAGCACCCCCGGCGTTTACGCAAATGTGATTGAACTTGATTATGCGAGTCTATTTCCAAGCATTATCGCAACACGAAACATTTCATCTGAAACACTCAATTGTTCGTGTTGCGTACCGATTCAGGGAAATGAACATACACTCTTCCTTCCACTCGATGTTCAAGACGCTCATGATGAGATGAATCAACGAAATATTCGTCAAAATTACGGTGGTGGATTTTTTCCTCAAAGCAACAAATTCGCTCTTGCTGTCCCAGGTTTGAATCTACATACATGCGGGCGGCGTTTGGGTTTTCTTGGCAGGGTTGTCAGTCCAATTATTCAAAGGCGGCGAGAACTCAAAAGTCTTAGAGTCTCAAAAAAGGATAGTTTCGATTTGCAACAGAATGCATTAAAGTGGTTGCTTGTCACATGCTTTGGTTATACTGGCTATCGCAATGCAAGGTTCGGCCGTATTGAAGCGCACGAGGCTATTTGTGCTTGGGCACGAGAAATCCTTCTCTTGACCATAGAAGAAGCTCAGAACAAGGGTTGGGAGGTTCTTCATGCCGTTGTCGACAGCGTGTGGATACGGGATACGTTGGGTCGTAGTCAAGACCAGCAACGTCTAGATGCACATGAATTTTCAATGCAAATGTCACAACTGGTGGGCATACCACTTGAATTTGAAGACCTGTACGAATGTATTGCCTTTGTCCCCAGTCGAGTTCATCATTCAGGCACTTTAACAAAATATTGGGGTTGGAATGGGACCGAATTCAAAATCCGTGGCATTGAATCACGTCAACACTCAACATGTGAATGGATTCGTTCGCTTCAGTTGGAGGGGCTTGCACGTCTCGTTGAACGAGAAGATACTGACCAAACACTTCCTTCCTATCGTCAACAGAGAGAAGTGTATTCGTATTTTCATACTGCATACAATCGAGTTTCTACTTCCGAAGTGTTGCTTGAATCCTTTGTCATTTCGCGCCGAATTGCAAAAACTCGTCTCGAACGTAGGGTCATGAATCTCACACATGCTGCATTGTTGCGTGCTGAGCGCTATGGTATGGATGTGCCCCCAGGAGGTCGAATTCAATTCGTCGTTATCAATCAACATCACGAGATACCACTCGAGCGTGTAATCTTGAGAGAAGAAATCATCTATGGGGCGAAGGGAAAAGTGGATGCCGAATTTTACATTCAAGAAGCACATCGTGCACTTTGGTCAATACTTGCTCCGTTTGGGTGGAGTGATGCTGCACTTGAACAATCCAATATTCAGTCAAATCTGAATGATTTTGTCGTATCCTAAATCAAAGTGCTTTAGTGTCAACTCCGGTACTTCATCTATCCAATACCCAGTTTGGAAACTTGGTTTGTGCTGTAGAAGTAATTTCTGTCGACGTCCTTCACCTTGAATCTCTCCGTAAAGTTCTGCTTGAATGTTCTTCATGAGTATTGCATTGAGTTGAAGTTCACGTTTTGAACGAAGATTTGAATCGCCAGTTGTCACCAACATCAATGGCTGTATTTGATGCAGTGTGCTTAGTTTTTTACATTGATGTTGTAGTAACATTCGAGTCTCTCTATCGCCTACTTGTTCATCCATATGCATGGTGAGCAAGCCGTCGACAACGACGAAAGGAGTGCCAGTAAGTTTGATTTCATCAGCTAACCGTTCGATTTGTCGTACAAGTTGATGTAGCGTAAATCCACGACTTACATAAAGTCTGGAAAGACATTCTTCTGCGGGCTCATTCATTTGCCGTAGGAGTTTTAACAAACGAGATGGATCTATCCGACATGCTCCATCAATCCAATGAACAGGGTAGCCGAGTGCTAGAATTTGGCAAACCCATATTTCAGCAACAGTTCGTATGTGACGTCCTGCCTTTCCAGGACTAGAGAGATGATACCACTGTCCTACTTTTGGAAAAATATCTGTGTGGAATGAGGAGTTTTTTGGTCGTTCCAGTTTCATTTCAAACGATGTCGTTGTTATACCAGTGCCTTCGCCATATACAAATTCAGGATTCATATGAATCATCGATGATTATTGAATCAGGTCGAGATTACTTTCTCCGAGAGACTGTGAAAAGTGAATGTGTCAAAATGAAAGGGAGAAGTTGAAACACCTTGGGCGGATAAGAACATACGAGGGGGATTCTTGACAAATCGTATTTTGGTCCATTGCGATTTGGATGCATTTTTTGCGGCAGTTGAAGTCCTTCACCATGGATTAAATCCTGACATACCTCTCATCATAGGTTCGGACCCAAAACAAGGTTCAGGTCGAGGGATTGTTTCAACATGCAATTATGCTGCACGACGTTTTGGAATCCGTTCTGCGATGTCAATTTCAGAAGCATGGCGACGATGTCCCGCAGCACCATACGGCCCAGGTGTGTACATACGTGGCACAAGGGGCTTGTATAGCCGTGCGAGTCGAAAAGTGATGGAAATATTACGTGCAGCATCCGATGAATTCGAACAGGCTGGAATCGATGAGGCATATTTGGATATCACAGAAAGATGTGGAAATGATTGGGATAATGCATATGCGATGGTTCGGAAGATGCAGAATGATATTGAAAAAACAATTGGTCTTACGGCATCATTTGGCATAGCTCCAACCAAGATCATTGCAAAAATGTCAAGTGAGGAAAAAAAGCCGAGAGGCATCTTTCGTGTGTTACCAAATGAAATAGCAGATTTTTTCGAAGGACGAAGCGTTCGACAAGTACCTGGTATCGGGCCAAAAACGGCAACTCATCTTTCTGAATGGGGGCTTGAAACTGTCGATGAATTGTATCGACTTGGGTCAATAGGCCTACAACGACTTTTGAATGAACGGTTTGCTGATTGGATTATTCAATTGTTTGAGGGTACAACCACCAATCGACTTCATCCGCTGAGTCACAGAAAATCCATCGGAAAAGAGCACACATTCGCGAAGGATATGTTGGATGTGGAGGTCGTCATTCAATCGCTCCACTCTCTTCTTGAACGCACTGTCAAAGAATTGAATGAAGCACAAGCTGGAGCAAGGGTTATCGAGGTCAAGATAAGATACATGGACTTTGAAACGTATACCCATCAAAGAAGCATACCAGTGCCGATGGATGACTATGAAGTTTTTTTGCGATTGGCGACCACTCTTTTTGCTCAAAATATCGAAATTGAACGACCAATTCGATTAATCGGTGTTCGTTTAGGTCAATTAGAATTTTTGACGTATCGACAAGAAACACTCTTGTGATTATTCTAGACTGTGCATTCGGGTAAGCGT
>CAZWXR010000004.1:0-30306 GCA_964637985.1 uncultured Candidatus Poseidoniales archaeon | reverse complement strand
AAAAATGGGCAAATAGGACTAAACATTGTCATGAAATCCCGAACGATACGATGAATTGTCCACGCTGCTCCTTTGTTTCCATCATACAATCTTGATTTCACCATTTCAAGGTAGTGGGATGGTAAGACGCCAGTTCCGAAACTTTTGAGAGTTTGAGTTGCCGTGTAGATATCGAGTTCTTTCCAAGCACATTCGACCTTATCGAGTACATCCTGAAATTCTGATAGAATCCAGCGGTCTTCGATTTCTAGTGATTCTGGTTCTTCGTCTAGTGATGAGGGTATATCGAATTGGCTAGCAAATCGAGAAACATTGAATAATTTCGTTAATACTCCGTAATATTTTTTCTCAATTTCCTCTGGATTGATTTGAAAATCATCACCAACTTGGGCATCACATGCTTTCCAGAGACGAAAGCACTCTGAGCCAATTTTATTTGCACTCAAGGTTACTTGTGAATCTGGACCTTTTATTTTCCATGTTGCAGTTCGCCCTCCTGCACCACACTCAAGAACGCTGTCTGCATCGATGCCGTTACCGAGGGACTTGCTCATTTTTCGACCCCATGGGTCCATGCCCAAACCATCAATCCATACATGCTTGAATCCTGGTTTGTCAAGAAGAAGAGATGATTTGAGGAGGGTATAGTAAAGCCATGTTCGAACAATTTCTTTGCCTTGTGGTCGCAGTGCAGTTGGAAATGCACGCTCAAAAATTTCAGGCTCGTTGATGTACCCACTCGTGAAGAGGTTTGAATTTGATGAATCCATCCAAGTATCAAAGACCTTTTCTTCACCTTGAATATCATTGTAGTGTGAAGATACCTCTTCCCAAAGGCCCACAAATTCTCTTGATTCTCGGTCAATAACCTCGGAGCCTGCAGGTGGTTGTTGTTTCCAAGGTTGAACGTATGAACCCGAAGGAGGCAATACAATCTTGCTACCGTTGTCAACGTACCATACTGGAATCTCAGTATGATACCATCTTCTTCTTGAAATTGGCCAATCAATGGATATATTTTCCATCCAATCGAGTAAAAATTGACGATTTCGTGGAGGATGAAAATCTATTTCTTCGATGTGTTCTCTCATCGTATCTTGCATGTCTGTTTGTTTCACATACCATTCTTTGAGGAGAATAATTTCAACTGGATTTTTTCCACGTTCTGAGACTGGAATTTCTTGTTCCCTCTCTTCGATGTTTTCAATTTTGTTTTCTTGTTGGAGCCATGCAATCGCTGAACTTCGTGCTTCTAGTACGGTCAATCCTGCAAAAGGACCTGCAATTTCAGTCATTTGCCCATCAAGGTCTATGGCCTGGAACGGAGATAGTCCGAGCTCTCTAAACACCGCAACATCATTTTGGTCACCAAAGGAACAGACCATAAGTACCCCTGAACCAAATTCGCTTTTGACTGATGGGTGTGTTTGAATTTCAACACTTGACTCTCGTCCATTGACAGGAACAGGCAAATTGATTTTTTTCCCGACCAAATGTGTGTACCTCTGGTCATCAGGATGGACCATGACGACACCACAAGCACAAATCAGTTCTGGGCGAGTTGTAGAGATCACTACTTCTGTTCCATCTTCACAAGTCCATCGAACATCGACTAATTTTGTTTTGCGAGAAATCCTCTCCACTTCAGCATCGGCAATTGTCGTTCCTTCAACGGGGTCGTAGATATTAGGCCGTAAATCTTCTATGATTTTTCCTTGTTTGAACAAATCCACAAAAATCGATTGAGTCACTGCTCGAAAATTCGGAGCATCAGTGAGATACTCGCGTTCAAAGTCACAAGAAAGTCCAACTCGTCGAGCAGTTGTTCGCATAGCGTTTGTGAATTCCTCTATTGTTTTTTCACATAGTTGCAAAAATTCTTCACGGTCATACGTTTTCATTTTGCGCTTGGTGTTCTTTTCAACAGTGAATTCGATATTGATACCGTTCCTGTCAACGCCCCATGGAAAATAGACTTCCTTTCCTAGGAGTCGTTGTGACCTTGCTAACACATCAATCATTGAATATTGGGCGACAGCACCGATATGCCAGGTTCCCGAAGGGTATGGTGGTGGAGTGTCAATAACGAAAATTTCTTTTCCAGAATCTGGTTTGAACCCATACCGTTGAGAATATACACCTGCGTTCGCATAGTGTCCTTCTTGAATTTGCTTTTCAAGGTCAATTGACCATCGCTTCTCAGGTAACTTTGGAGTTGGCATTTGCCTCACCGGCCCCGGCCACGTGAATTGGCTGGTCCATCCACTCCTCTCTCAAGGTGTTTTTCAAGGCGTCGCTATCTTACAAAATCATATCACATCGACAGAAATTTGTCGGCAACCATTTGAAGAAGGAGGGTCTGGAAGAGATTGGTGAGATTCTGAGTTCTGATTCATCTCAAGACCAACAACCTCAACAAGGTAAAGGGCTGCGACGAATTGGAGAAATCACAGAAAAAAGCAAAAAACATTTCTCGAAGAAGGGTGCAGAGGTCGGCCGTCGCCTCAAATCAATGGATTCTAGGTCAACAATTGATGCAGTCCTCGAAGCTCCAAAACGATTCCAACGCGAATGGCAAAAAACAGGGGCTACAGGAGCAATAACACGGTTTCCAATACCTACCGTTATCGTTTTTCTGCTCCTCACAAGTTACTTTGTGACCCAATCGGGTTTTTTGGATGATACACGTTTCGATGATGACCCAGATGTGCCCGCCTTAAATGTCAATGGCGACCTTGAAGTCTATTTGCCAGATGGAAGTAAAGTTGCAGAATTAATTGGAAAAGTGGAAGATGACTGGTCCACCAATGTCATGGTCATCTATATTGAATCCACAGACAGAAACATCACAGACCAGAGAATTTTGCAGGAAATAAGTTATGTTGAGAAAAATATCAATCCCTCGCTTAATGATGAGTCTGATGACGTCATTTACATCTTATCGTTATCCACAGTCCTGAAAGAGGTGAATTCCAGTGCTCCCAGGATTCGAGAGGCATTCATAACAGAGTCTGGGAACCAACTTTGCCCAGGCGGTCAAACAGAGGACTGTCTCTCTGCACAACTGGCTGAACAACTTAATGATGCACTCAAATTAACCGACGAACAATTTGGAGGTGCGTACGAAGTTCCGAGTCAAGATACAATTGACTTGGTCGTTAACAACATGTATGAGGATGGAAAACCCAGTGCTGGTTTAGATAAGATGGCTCGGGATGTTCAAGGAGCAGAAGATGGGGGGCCAGATGGAATTCTAGATAGAGCTATCATGGCTATTGCGGTAACAGAAAACCGTCCGGCAAAGGAAATTATCGAAGAAACTCAAGCATTGCTTGATAATATTTCAAAAAAGGAACGTCCATGTCAATTTAACCAAGACGGTAGCCCAGATGGTTCGCAGGTATGCACCTGGGATGATTTAGGTATACGAATGACACTTACTGGGCCAGTTCCTATCACGAACGCTGTTACAGAATTTTCGTTCCGTCTGTTTTGGGAAATCTTTCCCCTTGCAGTCGTTTTGGTTGCCATTGGTTTATTCGTTTTCCATTCAGATTTGTTGCAGGCCGGATTAACTGGAATTCGCCCTCTTCAAGGTTTTAAGGTGGTGGTGATTGCTGGCCTGCCCACGCTGTGTGCTGTATTTTGGACGTTAGGAATCATAGGGGCGACGAATTATGAAGTGACGATGACCGTCATTATTGTTGGACCAATTCTTCTTGCTCTTGGTGTATCGTATGGTTTACACATTACAAATCGTTACGCAGAGGAAAAAGGTGAGAAGACGGAGAAAATCCGAGCCTCTTTATCATCCACAGGGCGTGCAGTATTCTTGTCTGCAGTTACAACTGTGATTGGATTTATCAGTCTCGTGTTCACACCGATGGCACCTATTCAAACAGTTGGTATTGCCCTTTCATTGGGAATTGTCATCGTATATATCCTCACAATTTTCATGGTTCCGAATTTGACATTAATCCTCGATTTACGTAAACCAAGCCACCCACCTTTACGAGCATTCGACGTTATGGTCGATATTCCTGTGAAGAGAAACAGGTATGTTCTCGTGTTCTTTGTGGCTCTTATTGCAGTTTCGGCAACGATTGGTCAAGCAAATGTCGAAGAAAATATCGATTTGTTAGGTATGGCACCAGAAGGGGAGTCTGCAGTTGTCAAAATGAAACAGTACAGCAGAGAATTCGAAGCAGGACAAGTCGGGATGGTCCTCGTGAATGCACAAGTAACAGGTGACTTGAGTGATTCGGACCCTGCAAACGACGATCCATATGGCAATCTAGAAAAAATCGAGGGTTTGGAATTACAACTCAATCAAATAGAGAATACATCTGCTGTATCGGTTGTTTTCTTGATGAAAGCTTCTGGTGTTTCGATTGGCGTATCGACCAGTGATACAGCCCAAATCATCAATAATACGCCTCTACCTGATGACGTCAAAGATTTCGCTAACGCACTGTTTAGCCAAAATATCGACACAAACACATCGTTTTGGGATATTCTGAAGGCACCAGATTTGTATGGATTGCCGGGTGATGCACAAACTCAGATTTTCCTTTTGGATGTGTTTTATGCGTCACTTACTGATGAAACACGTGGTATTTTCGTCAACGAAGGATACAATAAAACGCTCATTTATGTCGATATGCCATTTATACCAGTAGCAGACACCGCCAAGAGTGTGTCATTAATCAATGAGGCGACGTTCAATTTCAAGGGTGACCACGGTGAATCTGCTGAAGAACTTACAGGCGTTGCAGCAACTGCAATCGAAGTAAACACGTTGATTGTTAGTTCTCAATGGACTTCGTTAGGATTTGCAATTATTCTCACACTCATCACACTTGCTGTTGTGTTTAAAGACATTAAATATTCAATTTGGACAACCTCGCCAGTGATTGCAACAGTTGCATTACAATGGTTGGTCATGTGGCAAATGGACGTCTCACTCTCACTTGTCACCGTGATGATAGGATCTATTCTGGTAGGGGTCGGTGTCGATTTCTCTATCCACATTGCAAATCGTATCAAAGAACTGGGCGGTGGTATTCAAGCGATACGTAGTGCTGCAGTAGGTACGGGCATGTCGCTCTTTGAAGCAGCTGTCGTCACCTCGTTGGGAATGTTCACTGCTTACAGCATTCCTATTCCTGAAATCAAACCATTCATCACAGTCATTTTGATATTGCTTTGGGTTGCTGCTGCAAGTGCACTTATTTTGCTTCCAGCAATTTTTGTGACCTTAGAAAAGTTGGGTATTGGAGCAGTTGATGGTGCTCCAAGTATGGCGAGAAAACTCGGGTTGAAACGGGTGCAATCAAAAGATTACGATGTTCTCGATGCCGAGTTGGAAGGTCAAGTCGTTGATGCATGGTAATGAGCAAATCCTTAGACCCCTTACTACACGGTGTTGTCATGCGATACTGGCTTATGAAATCTGAATTGGATGTATATCCATATTCAAAACTTGTTGAAGATGGCTCCACGCATTGGGATGGAGTGCGCAATTATCAAGCAAGAAATTTTATGCGTGACGACATGAAAGTTGGTGACAAGGTTCTCTTTTATCATTCAAATTGCACACCTCCGCATATTGCAGGAGTGGCAGAAATTTCGAAGGAAGGCTATCCCGATTTCACGTCATGGGATGCAAAAAGCAAATATTTTGATGAAAAATCAACTCCAGATTCACCGCGCTGGTTTATGGTGGATATCGCTCCAGTGGCCGCATTTCAAGAGATACTTTCTCTAGAGGATCTCAAAAATACACCTGAACTCGAAGGCATGCCATTGCTGAGAAAAGGTCAACGATTATCAGTTCAACCCGTCGATGAACACCATTTTAATATCATCATGGAAATGGCAAAAAATTGATTTGATAATAAATGACAAATGGAGTTGAAACATTGACGTCGAAGAAGCAAAAAATTTCGAGCACGAAACGTGCAATGAAGATAGAATATGCAATTCGAGATGTGGTTGTACCTGCGACTAAACTTGAACAGGAGGGTCATGAGATTATAAAACTCAATATCGGCGATCCGATCGCATACCCTGGACTACCAACACCACAACATATGATTGATGCGTATAAACAAGCGCTAGACGAAGGTAAGAATGGATATTCTCCTTCGTACGGGATACCTGAATTACGGGCAGAGATTGCACGTGATGAGAAGGCAAAGGGTTGGAATGCAACACCAGATGATATTTATGTGACTCATGGTGTAACTGAGGCACTGCAAATAATCTTTGCAGCGACACTCCAGGAAGGTGACCAAATTTTGGCACCTGGACCGCATTACCCGCCATATATGGCTTACCCACAAATGTTTGGAGCTACAACGGTAGAGTATGGTCTTAAGAATAATGATGGTTGGAAAATAGATTTTGACGACATTGAATCAAAGATGAATAATGATGTCAAATTGTTCGTCTTAATCAATCCGAATAATCCATGTGGGACTGTTTGCGGTAAAGAAGAAATGGAAAAATTGCTGAACATTTTACGTCAATATCCCCAGTGTATGCTCATAGCAGATGAAATTTACGACGGTTTAGATTTTTCTGGTGAACATGTTTCTGCCGCAAGTTGTAGTAACAAAGTACCCGTCTTTGTTTTGAACGGTGTCTCGAAGGTCTATTTCGCACCCGGTTGGAGAATTGGTTACCTTGGCATCCACGACCCAGCGAACTTGTTGACAGAGGTCAGGGATGGAATTGAAAGAATTTTGCGTTCGAGATTATGTGCTTCAACACCTGCACAGTATGGCTATTTGGCGGGTTTGCAGGGACCTAAGAACTGGATGGCGGAGTACCATTCTCGTGTGAAAGACCAACTTGACTACTGTCTTAAGCGCATTGAAGAGATCAATGGGCTCGAAGTACAAAGCCCTCGTGGTGCATTTTACATGTTTGTAAAAATCACTCATCCTAAATGGTGTGCTGATGATAAGCAATTTGTCCTTGAGTTACTTCATCAAAAACATGTTCTTCTTGTCCATGGAAGCGGATTTTCGTCCGACCTTGGAAAAGGGCATTTTCGACTTGTGTATCTTGCGAATATGGACATTCTTGAACAAGCATTTGATAGAATACGTGATTTTTTACAGGAAAGTTGAGTGAAATGGCGATGAATTGAAAAAAAGGACATTCAAGGGTTTATCATGTTGAGAAAGCGATTTGTGTGGATTTTTCTCGTCACACTTTTTCTCTCAGGTTTGCCTGTGGTAACAGCATCCTCTATCACGAGTGCCTCAGATGCGACATTTTTCAATTACTTTCCACTCATTTTCGCATTCTTAGCAGCCGTCATTATACGAATCTGGTTCATTCCAAGTCAATTATCAAATTTACAAGTTGCCTTTGAAGTAGACGATGATGTGTATGAGGTTCACAGAATAACCCACAATTCTAGTGAAGTGCGAGAATTATTCAAAGTTGATCTCGTGAATTATGGTATTATTTTGTACCTCATGGGTCTAACAGGCGTCCTCATATTAATCGCAGAACTTTTGTTTGATGCTAACCAGTTTTTTGAAATCAATCTTATGCTCATTGCGTTGTTAATTGCCATTCCAGTCATTATTTCTCCTTGGGAAACACTGAATGTTCAGATCCTTGGAAGGCGTCAATCTGGTTCACTCAAACCATCATTTACAAGCACACTTCTACGACGGGTGCTCACCATTGGTGTTCTCATCGGCGCCACAGGTGCAGTCTTATTTTATGGGCAAAGTATTGAGGGAAAAATTACTCCACTATGGGTTGGAATTAGTTTGCTGGCCTTTATGTCACCAACAATTTTTGCTTATGGTCGAATTATGGGAGCCTCTTGGAATATGCTTCTGATCAGCAAATGGAGAACTACTCGGGGAAAGGCAAACCCAATCGATCCAGATAAGAATGGTTTTCTAGGACGTCTCTTTTCGTTCATTCTCGTTATCTTTTTGCTCACGATGCCGTTAACTGCCTTGAATGGTATTGTGACTGTGCTTCATGTTCTGGTCAATAAACCTGTGAATCAAGAAGAGGTTTTGAATTACGGTGGAATCATAGGGCACGCCTTGTATACCAATATCGATGAAATCTCAGAGGTTTTGGGCCAACTTGAATTCATCAAAAGTTTACCAGAATTTCTATCGCTTTATCTGACAATGAATATTGCAATTGTGGGTTTAGCATTCATTTTTGAGTTGACAAGAAACCTTGTTCTCGGTGGACAGACCTTTGGAGGACTGTTCGGTGTGACTCTCGATACTCCTCGTGAAATTCGCAGCGAAAAAAGTGCCCAAGCACGTCAATTGACCTTTGCCTTTGCAGGCTTCTCCGGTTATACTGTGCTCTTGCTCATCCTTGTTTGTTACAAGGAATTTGGTGAACTCATGCCGTTGATTGATGTACTCGAAAAACAAGGATTCGATGAAGGCATGCGCCTTTTAACCACTTGGATGTTCATTGCAGTAGGTCAAGTAATTTTCTTGCTAGCATGGGTTCTTTCAATTGCAAAGTTTGCTTCGTTATCGAACTTGTCATTTGACCTCGACCCTGAGACCCGTCGTGAAGGTGCAGTTAAATTAGCAGGTGGTGATTGGCTTCGGGACCTGATTGAAGATGCTGCCGGACAAGAAGACATAGATATGCTGGTTCGAATTCAAGAACACGAATTTTCAGGCGACCCCTCATTGATTCGACAGGAAAAAATTAGGGCTTCAATGTGGGAAAAAGCTTTGCGAGGCTTGTGGCCTCAAGCCATTGAAGAAGGCCGGAAAGTGTTGGCTCAAGCAGGTGGTGACGACGACCCTGCTCGAATGGTGATAGCAACTGGGTATCTCGCACTTCGCCGATTAGATGCTGCAAAAGAGGCCCTCAATGGCTTAGAACAGGACGAGGGTTACGATGAGCCAGAATTGCTTTCATTTGTAGCAGAATGGATTGACCCATGGCAAGGTAATGTTTCCGAAGACGACTTGTGGGATTGGGAAAATAATCCAATCATTGAACACCTGCAAGATACATTGGAAATGCTCTCAGAGTGGTCTCCTGTTCCCGATGAAATGCGCTTATCCAAAAACAAAATCACCCTTGTATCTCAGTTGTCAATGGTCGGTTTACTTCGGGCACAGCGCCGATACGATGAAGCATTGGATTTAGCATACAGCTTGGTTCGTCAACATCCGACAGGTGTTCGTCCTAGAATTGCTGTAGCACTCTGCCTCGTCGACATCGGTGAGTGGCATGACGCTCGAGATATTCTCGATGAACTCATAGAAAGTGACCCTAACGACCCTCGAGTCCTCGCATTATCTGCAATCTTCGGCTACGGACAAAAAGGACGCAAAGAACTCGAAGTATCCATTGTACTTGACAAAGGAAAGCAACTGAAACGTTGGATAGACTTAGCACCAACAAATGCATTTGCCGGTATCCAGTTGAAAGGTGGGATGGATGAGGCTTTAACTGCAAATGTGCTTATCGCTTCTCATGAGGCGGTTCGACAAGGAATGCCTTCAAGATACTCGAGGGGGATTTTGTCTTATCTCTTTGTTTATGTCATTCTCTTTCCGGTTATGATTGGTGCTTCCATTTTCTATTCTGGTCTCACCACAGAGACCGAAGGTGCAGTAGCGTTTTTGATAGGTTTGAGTTCATATCTTTTCTATCGACGGTTTAAATCTCAACAAGAACATTTGATTCAACATCGTGACCAAGCACTGATGATCAAGTATGCTAAGCGTATGAAGCGATTTAAAGTAAAGCCACAAGAGGAAAATATACCCATAGGGACACACCTTCTCCTCTCTGGTATTCTCATCACCGTCAATGGTGTCGTTCTCGATATCGGATTCCCTGCATGGATGATTCATCGCTGCTCAACCGATAGTGACAAGGTTGTTCGTTCAAGGTTGAAAAAACGTGCAATGAAAATGGTGAATGCAAGAGACCCGAGATTCAAAATTTTGGGGAAGGCATGGTGGCTAAAACGACCACGAGAAAATGAAGAAGATACAACCGTACTTCAGCGAAACCTCGGAAACGTTGCTTACAGAGGACGGCCACAATACATACAAAGAAAATTACCAGCAAGCCTCAATTCTCTTGCAAAGAGTGGAAAGGTTGATGTCAAAGAACGATTCATACCAAGAAACACAATTCGAAGCGAACGCAATGTTCAGCGACTCACAGACTGACCATTTTGTTTGGGCAATCAATTCATGAACCTATTTTCTCCTCAAGGTTCATGGCTCAGACACCAAGTGCATGGATTCCGAACGAAGACGCTCTTTCCTATGCAGAAAAAGTTCTTCAAGCAACCAAAGATAGTGGAACAATCTATCGTTATGGCCTTCCAATGATCGCATCTGAAAACATTATTTCTCCTCGTGTTGCAGAAGTTGTGAAGAGTGACCTTCATGGTCGTTATGCTGAAGGTTTACCTGGTAAGAGATACTACCAAGGATGCGATGATTTTGACACCATTGAGTCGATAGGCATTGGACTTGCAAAGGAAGTGTTCAAAGCTCCTTTTGCCAATATTCAATCAACATCTGGAACAGTTAGCAACATTGGTGCTTTGAAAGCACTTGCACCATCTGGAGGTAAAATAACCGCAGTTTCAACAGCAGATGGAGGCCATATCTCACACGGGCGAATGGGTGCAGTTGGATTGCGTGATTTGAATCTGACCACATATCCATGGGATGAAGAACGAATGGAACCTGATGTCGAAGCATCTTGCAAAATGATTCGAGATGTCGAACCTGATTGTGCCCTCTTTGGACAATCCGTATTTTTGTTTCCAACTCCTATGAAAGAAATGGCTGATGCAGCGAAAGAATGCGGTGCTCGTGTGATGTACGATGGAGCACACGTCTTAGGCTTAATTGCAGGAGGGCAGTTTCAAGATCCCTTACGTGAAGGTGCCGACGTGATGACTGGTTCAAGCCACAAAACATTTCCTGGGCCTCAAGGAGGATTCCTTCTTTCGTCATCGGAAGATGAGACCTTTCAACGAAAATTGAACAATGCGATGTTTCCAGGGGTTTGTTCTTCTTACCACCTCCACCATGTTGCAGGAAAAGTTGTGGCTTTAGCTGAATTCAAAGAATTCGGAGAGGCATATGCTCGAGACACAGTCCAAAATGCTAGAGCACTAGGTGCTGCACTATCGTCCGAAGGCTTTGACGTTCTCGCCGAGTCGAGAGGTTTCACATCATCGCATCAGATTGTTACACGACATGGTGAGTTTGATTCAGGTGGAGGTGCTCGTGCAGCAAAAACACTCGAGGAAGCCGGTGTTATCACAAACATGAATATGCTCCCTGGTGATACAAAGGCATTGTCTCCATCTGGGCTTCGATTAGGTGTCCAAGAGTTGACGCGTGTTGGCATGGGTGCGTCTGAAATGAATGAAATCGCACAATTATTTCGACGAGTATTGATTGACAAAGAAGACCCCAAATCTGTACGAGAGAGTGTCCGGCAACTCAAATCAGATCATCAAATAGTTCGATACTGTTTCAACGAAAATAACATATCAGGCTACCCAGAGTAAGGGTGTTCGGATTGAATGTTCAAGAACATATTGAATCAACAAACCAAGGAACGATTGTATTTTTTGATAAACACCCACTCCTTCTTTTTGGGATGAATGAATTCCAGTCATGGTTCAATCATCTTGATTCATTTGCAGAGATTCCTTTGCATCGAAAATTGCTTTATGCAGCAACTGATTCATATGAGCAACAGAACTGTTTCGGAATCAAAAAGCCCAGTGTATTCTTTGGCAAAAGGAAATTTACCTCAGAAATAAAAACACATTGGCAAGCCATGGGCTGGGGGGATTTTTCTCCGCAGAACATGACAATCATGTCTAGTGTGCACGCTGAACTAACAACGGGTTTTTCATTAGCTATCATGGAATTCTTGAAAGGACGAAGATTGACAATTGAACATTTCCAAGAACAAGAACATATCATCCGGATATCTGCAGAACCTTCTGGCCGCCAAATGACTCCAGTTCCAGTTGTTCAGCGATTTGATTGGGAATTTGATCAACAGCCTAGAGAATTTGAAAAATTAGGTTTTGAAATAAATCAACGGAGCATTGGATGGTACGTTGATGACCAAAGAAGTTTTTTTGTCCCAGTTGAAACGTTTCGACATTTTTATCACTCCCTTTTATCTGTTAATTTATCATCGAAACACAGAAGAAATGAGTTGCTCAATATTCAAGGTATCCAGAGTCTGCAAATTCATGTCTTTCGAACAGCCCTGTTGTCAAGTGCAATTACTGAGTTTGAATCAAATGTACCGTGTTTTGTTCAATCGGAATATGATTGGAAGAATATTTTGGCCTCGGCCTCAATAATCAGGGGATTTGGGCAGGTACAAGTTCTTGATTTTAATGCACAAACGAAATCAACATCGGTGATGCTGTTCGGTTTCAATGCTCCTTACATCATAGGCAAAATATGGTCAAAATGGGATAAGGCAATCGGGGAGTCTTCAAAATGTACAATAAAAGTGGGAAAAAATGAAATTTTGGTCGATTTTTCTCCACTTCGATGATACAAAATCAATTTTTTTGATTACGAAGTCATGCTCAGCAGGGGTGAAGGTCTATAACCGATATGAATAGTCGGACAGATTGCACAGATGTGCGGGGTATGTCTATGAGTTTAAGTCCTAATCAAATGGCGTATATCTCAATAGTTTCAACATTGATTTTTGGCTCTCTATTTGTTGGGGTTTCTGGATTCTATCAAACCAACGAAGGAATCGGCGGTTTTGACAGTGCTCTCGAAGAAAATATTCAGGGGGAAGGGCAAGATTATGACGATTCACCTGACACCGACGGCGACGGTCTTTCGGACAAACTCGAAGAATCGCAATATGGTACCAACCCACTCGATCCAGATACAGATGGCGATGGCATGAGTGATGGTTGGGAAGTAGCCCATGGACTCAATCCTCTCGACAATGGTGAATCACAAGATTTGGAAAACGACCCTGGTAGCGAAACGGATACTGAAGACGCAAAGGTGGAAAATGAAACAGATTCATGGCCGGACCCAAATCAAGGTCCAAACGGAGACCCTGACAGAGATGGCCTTACAAATAAAGTCGAGGAAGAATTAGGAACAGACCCACAACGTGCAGACACCGATAACGATGGTTTGAACGATAACTGGGAATCCCAATACACGATGGTTGTTCAAACACCCGGTGGTGACATTACATTGTTTAACCCACTAAACGGGAACTGGGACTGCATTCTGTTAGATTCAGCGATGAGGGAAGCTCTCATGCAAAAATATGACGGCGAAGATGGTCAAATTTCGTGGATGAATCTTGCTTCAAATGGTCGACACTCATGCGACATGGTTCTTGACTCTGACAATGATGGATTAGCAAATTTTGAAGAAGAGATGTTTGGGACAAACCCAACAGCTCGTGATTCAGACATGGACCTCATCGATGATATTGTTGAAGTTGCTAATTCAACCATCATGCTCAAGAAAGGGCTTGGGGAACAATGCAACAGAGGTCTCGTAGAGTTTATCCAAGAAACTGGTCCATTCTACGGTTATGATACCTCATGGTTTAGAGAAGACATGGATGGCGATGGTAAGCTCAACGGACCCTCAGATTGGGATACCGATGGCGATGGTATGCCGGATGGGTTCGAATTTTGTTATTCGAAATCAAACCTTGCACCAAATCAGGACTCATCCAAAACTCTCGACCCTGCAAATGCTTCTGACGGATACAACGACTGGGACGAGGATGGACTCAACAATGTGGAGGAATACATGGTTGCCCAACTCTTTGGTGAAGATAATTTTACCTCGCCATGGAGGCTTGACACAGACCAAGACGAAATGCCAGATCAATGGGAAGCATCGAACGGATTACATCCTCGTGACAGCAGTAATTTCGATAAAGATCCAGACATGGATGGTTGGGACACAGATGGTGATGGTGCTGTACGATATGACTCGCTTGAATTGACTGCTGTTGTTTACAGCGTCGATGTGACCCTCGGTCAAGAAGTCATTGCAAACCAAACGGTGGCACGTGCACGAATTACTCTCGGCGGAGGTAACCAACAAATTATCCCACTTCTCTCCCCTGTTGATGGCTATGTGTATGACATTAACGTCGTCAACGGTGACACCGTTGACTCTCGTCTTTTCACTTGGCTGACCGTTGTGGAAGAACATGAACGGTTTACAAACCTCATGGAATATCAAGCACGTGACCGTGATGGAGATGGAATTCTCGATGGCCGAAGTACAAATCCTCTTGTCGCTGATACTGATGGTGATGGCCTCATCGATGGCATTGAAGTTCTTGGTTGGGAAATTCTTGTGATTAATCGTGGTGTCCAAGAAACTTGGGTCACTTCTGACCCTGGCCTCTACGATACCGATATGGATGGTCTTTCAGATTATGAAGAATTTTCATCAACATGTGATGGAGGTTCAAATGCATCGAATCCGGATACTGATTCCGATGGACTGACAGATTTGCAAGAAGCAGGTGACAATTTCCAATGGGAAGGAGTTGCCTATTCTACAAGTCCTTGTATGTTTGACACCGACAACGATGGCCTAGAAGACGGGGAAGAAGTCATCGCAGGACAAGACAATTTCCTCACCCACGCAAACAAATCAGACACAGATGACGATGGTTTAGTCGATGGCCAAGAAGTACTATATGTACCGAGACCTTTCCAGAACCCTACGAATCCACTCATCAATGACACAGACTCAGACGGAATGCTTGACGGTTGGGAAATGCAAGTCAAATCTGCTGAAGACAATACGAATTCTCACAGTTTGTGGGTGACAACATCGACCTGGCTACGACCGGGTTGTGAAGCATCTCAAACATCCTCCTGTACAATGGAACCGGGTGGTTACGTGTGGCAGAATTGGTTAGGCGGATTCGTTTTGGAACCAAAGTTCCAAGTGAGCGAGATGAACTTGACAGGTTTCTCTATACCAAGCAACCAAAAATGTGATGGATGCAACGGTCGTTGGGCACTCGACCCGTCTCTTGGATCTTTAGCCGATGACGTTTTTGATGTCGATAATGACACTCTCCTCAACAGTGCAGAAGCACCAGACCGATGGAACACCAACCCAGTTGATGACGATACAGATGGTGACAAATTACCAGATGGATGGGAAGTATCGTACTCAGAACTTGCTTTTGACCTTGGACTTGTTGATAACCAGACATTGAGTGCCAATGGTGCAAGAGGTGTGATGGACCCTGCAATGAAAGATAGCGACCTCGATGGTATTGATGATGGACTAGAGGACCCAGATCGTGATGGACTCAATCGCACTGGTCTCGTCAAGAAATATTGTCCCGGTTTCAACGACACAAGCAACTCTGAGTGTAATATTGACCCAAATACTCCAGATGGCCAACGATTCTATGACAATCTTGAAAATTACACGAACTTTGAAGAAATGCAAAATGGTACAAATCCGGTCCGAAACGATACAGATGGGGATGATTGGAATGATGGACCTGAGGTCTACTACCAAGACCACGATAACGATGGAATGGCCACAGGTTGGGAATATCACTTCCAATTTGACCCGTATGATGGAGCAGATCGAATGGTTGACACCGATGGCGACGGCCATGTGAATTATTGCGAATACAAATGGGATACAAATCCAAGAAATCCAGTTTCATTCCCTGGCCAAGGTGAACTTTGCGATCCATTTGAGTGATGATGGAATAGTGTCTAAATGGTTAGAATACAATGCTTACTCGTGCTCATTTTATTTGCACAGTTGACCATTCCTTCAACAAATGGAGCACAGTCCCCAATAATTAGCTTTGACCAAGACCACGGTCTCACCATTAATGAATCGTCGATTAATGTATCTGGACATTCGAATATTGAAATGAAAAGTGCCTCATGGAAATTATGGGATGTGACTTCAACTTCACAGACGACGCATGTTGAATCAGGAGATTTCTTGACGTCTGTAACTCCTATAGCCGACAATTTTTGGAGTTGGACATTAGATTTTGATATTCAAGAATTCAATTGCACTTGCTATCTCATTATTTCTGTTCCAGACGGTATTGATGTTATCCAAACTAACCTTCTTCTCTACATTGGAAGTTCAAATCATCGACCAGAAATGATGCTCCCGCATTCACTTGAGTCCTCTTTTACATCTCAGAATCGTATCCTTCTTTCAAAATTGGATGCAACAGTTTCACTGAAGGCCTATGTTCCATCCGGTACATTGGAATCCTCCACGCTTGTTGCTCATGTTTGTGAATCACCGTTTTGGGTTTGTTTACAGGAACGCTTTGAAATCATGTTAAATTTTACCACACAAGATGATGAGATCACAATTTTACTTAACGCTGATGAGCTTCAACTTGATGATGGTATTTGGGATTTTGAATTGATTCTTGTTGATGAATTACTCTCGGAATCTGCTACAATTCATTTACAGGTTCATATTGATACTCAATTACCTGTTGTGAACATCGAATTTGATAATCTTCAAAATGAGAACATGCCTTTCTCGATATTTGCGAATGTTGATGATGGTTACAAAGGTTCGAATGAAATCATTACGTGGACTCTTCATCTTCCATCAGGGGAGATTCGAGCATTACTCGATGAGGAAATAATTGAAGGAAATCAATTAGAACTCAATTTGAGTGAACCAGGAGAGTACAATGTTGAAATTTTGGTTCGAGATTCAGCAGGTCATTACAACAAATCAAATCGAACTTTTTTCATCAATGATGTCATGCCTTATTCTGAACTTTATATTGATACGATGAAGATCACATCTACATCAGAAATCGAGGTCAAATTGAACGGTGACTGGGAGATTCGAGAACAGTTGATATCAGAACGTGATTATGTGATGAGTACATGGACGATTAAATACCCGAATGGTTCTACAATATCCTCTTCCTTAGAAATTCTTAATTCGAGTTTCTTTCCAATTGAAGGTAACTATGTCGTATCAATGAGCACAATTGATGATGAAGGAAACAGATATTCTACTTCGTTTCAACTTTCAATTCTCGAATTCTCCGACTCAACATCGAATGGCGTGACGAAATCTACGATTATAAGTGCATTATTCATCATGCTAATTGCCTTACTTGGTTTGGTTGTTGTTGGTATAAAAACAAAAAGCAAGTTTTCTAATGAATTACCAAAATGGTCAACATCGAATGAGAATGAAAAATAACACTGAACACCACGTAAATGCAACGATTCAAAACATGGAACGGACTGGGTGAAGCATGTTCGCACAAGCGCTCGAGAGGTTGCCAAGAGAACCTCATCAAATTGATAATAGCGAGTATAGGGACCGTCAAATGAATTTTTATTCAAGTCTTGAACAGTCAGACATTTTCATTCTGCCAGCACCAAAAGAGGCTACTCATTCAAACGATGTACATTATCGCTACCGAACTTCTAGTGATTTTCTTTATCTAACTGGTTGGATAGAACCCGAAGCAGTTTTAGTAGCAAGGTTCGATAATTCCATGAAGAAATGGTTGACGATTCTTTTTGTTCAACCGAAGAACACGCTCATGGAAATATGGGAAGGACGTCGGCCTGGAGTTCAAGGTGCCCTTGAACATTTTCCAATTGACAAAGCCTATTCAATCGAAGAATTGAATTCAAAATTAAATGAATACCTTCGCGACTCAAAACGTGTACTCCTCCGAACCGGAGTGATTGATGAAATTGACGATATAGTAACAAAAGCAATTCAAAAGAGAGACAGAAACAGACAGCATTTTGGGACTGGGCCAATTTCAACCGTCGACCCTTCACCACTCTTGGCAGAACTTCGCCTCATCAAAAGTTCAAGTGAAATATCTCAAATGCGTTATGCAGCACAGGTTTCAAGTTTAGCTCACGAATTGGCGATGCGACTGCAACAACCTGAGTTAAACGAGAGGCATTTACAATCCATCATTGAGGGATTTTTTACATATGCACATTGTTCTGGCTGGTCATATCCTTCGATTGTGGGGTGCGGAGAAAATGCTACCATACTGCATTATCGAGCAAACAATGCCCAATGTGGAGACGACGAAGTTGTTCTCATTGATGCTGGTTCGGAATATAGAGGGTACGCCGCAGACATCACAAGGTCATGGCCAATATCGGGTAAGTTTAGCGATGCTCAAAAAGAACTTTACAAGATTGTACTTGAATCTCAAAAAGCAGCGATTAAACAATGTGTCGTTGGAAATTTATACACTGCACCTCATGATGCTGCACGAAGAGTACTAGCTCAAGGACTCATTGACCTCGGAATAATCAACCAAACAATTGAAGAAGCACTCGATATCGAAACAGGGGATTTAAAAAAATGGTATATGCACAACACGAGTCATTGGATTGGGCTAGATGTACATGATGTAGGCGTTTACAAACCAGATGGCAGCCCACGTCGCTTAGAGGCAGGGATGGTCTTAACAATCGAGCCGGGGCTTTATTTTGGTGCATGGCGGCCTGATGTAGATTGCCCAGAAAGGTATGCCGATATTGGAATTCGTATTGAAGACGATGTACTCATAACAGAAGAAGGCCCAGATGTGTTAACAAGAGATTGTCCAAAAGAAATTGAAGAATTAGAGGCCATCATCGGACAAGGAATCTAGGTGAACGTACATGCGTTGGCAAGAGATTCTTCGAGTCCAATCTGAATGGACTAGAGAGTCCAAAGAAAAACTTCGATTATCGAAAGATGATGCTGTTGAACTATACGAAAATGCTCCGCTGCATCAACTCATGCAAGCAGCACATCATCGCAGAATGGCAATGCACCCCTCGGGTAAAGTCACCTACTTGGTCGATCGTAACATCAATTACACAAATGTATGCACCATTAACTGCCAATTCTGTTCATTTTATCGTCCACCAAATCATGAAGAGACATATACGCAGACCTATGAACAAATTTCAGATAGAATTTCAGAATTAGAAGCCATTGGAGGTTCAAGAATTCTGATGCAAGGTGGAGTAAATCCAGAATTGCCATTCACTTGGTACACAGATTTGCTACATTTTTTATCATTCAACCATCCTGAAATACACTTGGATTGCTTTAGCCCAATTGAAATCGAAGGAATTGCTGAGGTATCTGGTAAATCAACCCTTCAAGTATTGATTGAATTGAAAGAAGCGGGTATGCACGGATTGCCTGGAGGTGGTGCCGAAATGCTCGTCGAAAATGTCCGCAAAGATGTATCACCGAAGAAAGGTTCTCCAGAAAATTGGCTCCGAGTTATGGAAGAAGCACAATCGATTGGATTGACCACAAGTGCAACCAACGTCTTTGGTTTTGGTGAAACAATTGCAGATCGAATTGAACACATGGTCCGCATTCGAACTTTACAGGATTCATCCCTCATATCATACGATACAGGATTTACTTCATTCATTGCTTGGCCAGTTCAACTTGAAGTCAATACATTTGGTAAACGTAACCGTGGTAGGAACAAGTTTGAACTAGGTGCAGGCTCAACTGAATATCTTCGGCATGTTGCGATTTCAAGACTTTTTTTAGATAACATTGAGCACATACAGGCGTCATGGCCAACAATGGGAATGAAAATTGCTCAAGTCGCTCTTCTTGCCGGTGCTGATGATGCGGGCTCAACGATGATGGAGGAAAATGTTGTATCCGCATCAGGTACAACAAAAGTGCAGGCAACAGAACAAGAATTAACCATGTCAATTGAACGTTCAGGTATGACTCCAGTAAAACGAGACAGCGATTATCAGCATTTGTCCTTGCCGTCTATATCTTGAATTATCAATATTGAATGCTCAAGATCTAACTTGTTGAAGTGAAATATACAACGTAGATGACTGCACGTATCTGTCGTTGTCCATTACCTATGCCATCTGATGGAACATATTCCTGATTGTTGTACAATCCACGATAATCCAACTGATAGGTGTACGCAGAATTTCCTGCTTGTGAAAGGTCAAGCCAATCAGATATGTCGTATCGCCATTGCTTAACATCTTGCCCAGCACACCAGCCTGCACGGCCGAAAGGCCACGAACCAAATTGATTTGCTACAACGCCATTATTCACTTCATTCTCACACCCTTCACTTGAGTAAACGATTGGATGCCACTCATACGCAGTATTTGATGTACCATTATGAGTAAGATAGTAATGATGTTCATGGTCGCAAAATTCTGCACAATTTGCATTATCTTTTCCAAATCCGTGGCCGGTAATTGTTGCGACCAACTCAACTTTCGTGGTTGTTGCGGGAACAGTAAAATTGAGCGAGCGAGTGTATTTTGACTCATTATTGTATGTACCGTCGAATTGACCTCCTGAAAACGCATATGTTGCGTCATGTGAACGTTCACCTGAGCCCCAGTTGCTGAACAGGAATTTTACAGTTAAATCACCACGGTTTGCGCCTCCATACTTGAAACGGCGCTCTTGACCGTCGTTCAACATAAAGAGGTACGGTGTAATGTCTGTAAGCCATTGACCTTCTCTTCCGTACGTCGTAATCCAACGCATAATTTCAGTATTGCAAGATGATGAGTTGTTTTCATCACAAATATACAAATTTGCAAGATAATCCCACTCATGACATCCTCCATAACTTCCATCACTTTTCTGATACCGATTCTTTCTTTCAAAACATGCGTGTTCATGATAGACTTCAAGAGTATCATAGGCAGTGATGTCATTGTTCAAATCAATCGTCGCATTCTCAAATGATGAAAACCCACTCGACCAACCACCTGAGTGTCGAGAAAAATCAAAAATTGTAACAACTTCAACTGCAGGGTCAAGTTCTCTAACTTTTACCGGGAATTCGGTATTCCACTGATGTGTTTCATAGGAAAGGTGTTTAGGGTCATTTGATTGAGTAGTCCAAGCATACAACGAACCGGTTTCCCGTGCTAACTGAAATCGGTCAATACCAAAATAGAGTGGATTATTAAACGAAGAAATGATGTTGCCAAGTCCGCCTTGAAGGTTGCTCGCATCCATATCTATATAGTGAATTCTTGAGTTCCAGTGCTCCTCTTCTTGTGAAGATAATGCATTCAAAACAGCTGATTTCCGTGTTGTCACATCATTATGATATGAAGAGTCAAATGACCCAAAGAAGAGTTGAGTGTTGAGTGGAAGTCTTCGAATGAACGTTCCTGGATTTTGTGCCCAAGTGCCAGAATTTGAATTTCCAGAAGTATCTGTATATTTGAACATAAAGAAGTATACATCTTCACCACTCCATTCATTTTGAAAGTTGTATGTTCCGTCAAGCGTTGGAATGCTAAATTGAGGAACAACCTGCATCGGTCCGTTTAGGTTTGAATTGGCGGTGAATGGAATTGGTTTTTGCACGACAGCGCAACCATTGGAATCAACGGACCACTTCTCAGGAGATTGAGGGCATTCATCAACGTTTGAATATACGCCATCACCATCGATATCAGCGCAACCAACGTTGTTAACTGTATTTCCAAGTGGTGTTCCAGGGCATTGGTCATCTGCATCATTGACCCCATCTGAATCTGTATCACGTTCAATTGCAGCACATCCAAATTGATCGATATCCTCTGCTCCTATTGGGGTGTATGGGCACAAATCAAGAGCATCTCCCGTACCGTTGACATCATGAACACCGTCATTATCATCATCGACATCTTCATGGTCGTCGTGACAACCATCAAGATCGAAATCAGTATTCATATCCGAGGTCCAGTCAATCATTCCTTTTGGGCATGAATCAGTTGTATCATTGAAATCATCGTTGTCATCATTGTCATCTTCATCGATATCTTCGCAACCATCATCATCCCAATCACTGTAAATGTTTGAAGCCCACCCCGTTCGCCCGACAGGGCAAGTATCATCACCATCAATGACACCATCGCCGTCATCATCGTCGTCGCGTTCTGCATCGTGGCATCCATCAGAATCGTGGTCTGAATCAGGTGTGCTTGTCCAACCAATATCTCCTGGACATAAATCATACATATCGATAACACCATCATTATCATCGTCATTGTCTTCGTCATAATCTCGACAACCATCGTTGTCAAAATCTGTTGACGCAGAAGAAATCCAACCCTCGCTTTCACCTACGCCATACGGACAGCGATCAATGGTATCGCTGATTCCATCTCCATCTTGATCATCCAACTCGAATTCTGGAATGATTTGTATGGTATATGAACTCGATTTTTTCGTATATTCTCCACACGAGATGACGAGTGAAATCGTAACAGTGTCTTCAATTTCAGTAAAGTCAAACAATGCTTTCCATCCACCATCTTCTGAAACAGTGATTGAGCCTTCATCATCAGATAACGAATAACGAAGTTCACAAGTTGAAACATCTGAATGGCTCGCCTCGCCTTCAATCCAGACAATGTTTGGTTCTTCGAGGAAAATCATCGAAGGGATGGTCATTGTCGGTGCATCCTCAATTGGCTGAAGGCTCGTGATCGTTGCAAAGAAATCATAATCCTCTTTGAGTGTTCCAGCAAATTCTATTTCACGAACACTAATTTTTACTTGATATTCGCCTACCTTTTCTGGTGAGAATTGAAGATCATAAATATCGGACTTTTCTGACCAATTGAAATTTGAAACCTGAGAGAAAGTCGGTGAAATGACAAGGGGTTCAACAGATACTGGTATGGCTGGTTCTATCTGCAATGTGAAAGAGAGTCTTGCTGTTTCTCCGAGTGTTATTTCGTCGGTTAATGTTGTCCAAGTCAACTCGACAGTGCTTGGAAATACTTCTTTCATGACTTCATTCTCATTTTCTTTCAAATTCTCGCTTGAAGTACAGCCAGCAAGAACCATTGATAGTACAAAAAATATGGCTACAGCGGGCTTCGCTCGCATGGCCCTTCTATGCGAATCACTCAAATCAAGTTGTTGATTGGTCTTGGTTATTTAACTCAATTCTACCATCATGAATTTGAATTTGTTCAATATGAATTTTCTCTTCTGGATAATGTACCTTTAAAGGTTGGACATAATAGAGTGGAGCCTTATCTTTTCGGAAAAATGTAATAATGCATTCCCAATGAATTCGAATGAGATCGGTGCAGGTTGTTCCGGGCCAAACATTGGGTGGGGGCGATAATTTCATCACTTTTTCTGCAACCCATTCATCTTCACCTCCTTTCTCAGATATCCTCATTGGTCGTAAAAAAAGCCCACCGCTGACCAAACGAGAATCCATAGGGGCGTCCTCACCTCCTGCTGTTCCGTCATCAAGGCTTGCTTCCCAATGGTGAGGTAATTCTGTGGATAAACCTGGGGGTGGTTGCATCTCTGTGGTCAGTTGGTGGGCACTGAGTAATGCATCTCTCGATGGTGGTAGTACACCAACTTGCCAGCCAACATTGATTTTATCCCATTGCTCTGAGAAAAATGGGAATTCTATTGAAACTTCTAATGATTTATTCGCATATGACTTTGAATGAAAATGAATGATTGGGTTTTCAATATCGGCATTCAAAAATTTTTGTTGAGCACGCAAATCCGAAAAATTTCCATACACTCTCATAATGATTGGAGCGAACAAAAGTGGAACAACAAAAAATGCAAGCAGCGGGTAATCAAGCAATCCAAATCGAACGGTTTGGGTACCAACACTTGGCAATCCATAGTTCGACAAGATTGGTTCAATAAAGAGATACATCAAACATATGAGCAGGACGATGACTGAGAATTTTATCATTTTTCGAACAAGGGAGTGAATGGGATGTGGGTGAAGATACCAGCCCCGTCTTTGTCGCTTTACAATCGGGGGGAAACGATTTTCCTCAATAAAATTGTATGAATTGTCATGTTGGAGTGTTTGTCCATCGTATCGAATTTCTCTTTTCAAATGCCAAGAATCCTCCGTCCCTATGCAAAATTGGGGATGAAGCGATTTTACATGGTTCAACGCTTCTTGCTTTGATTCAAATTGACCAAGATTTTCAAATGTTTTCGCAGGGGGGATAAATTCAGGAACCCATCGAGATGAATCGAATGGTGGATACCTAATTGACGATTCTATAGTTAATTTCCCCATAACATCACGTGCCAAGAACAAATTTGAATCCCGTTTTAAGGGCAAGAGGTCTGAATGCAGGTACATGTTTGAGCAGAGCAATGCCTAATGGAACAGGTTTTTCGATGTCCCCTACTTTGTTGATTAATTCAATTGTTTTTGGATGGGCAAATGCCTTGAAGTGCTTATTTAGCGTCGCATCATCACAATCAGAAACCAAAATATTCCTCAATTTTCGTGCCCTATCTTGCTCTTTTTTCATTTTTGCCCATGGTTTTGAAACGAGGTTTTTGAGATGGGATATTTCTAACTGATTCTGTTGAATGAGATTTGAAAGTGGCTTGATAATCAGAGAAATCTGCTCAAATCCAGGACCAATGCCCCCGCCAGTTGTTGGTTTTGCCATTCCTGCAGCATCACCAAGGAGCATGACTCTTTTTTTGACAGGGTGCCGAACCATTCCAGCGGGAATAGGCCCGCAGTATCTTGATATTTCTTGAATTTTTGAGAATTTTTCTTTCCATAATGGGTGGCAAAGAAAGTCGTTATAGTAAGATTCAATAGATTTGCCATCTTTCATGTGTTCTGGATTGGACCAAAGTCCTATTCGGTGGGTGCCAAATCCAGTTGGAACAACCCATGCAAAAAATCCCGGTGCGATATCAGATCCGCTGTACATTTCTAGCCAACGTTCTTTTGAGGAATAACCTGTAACTTCAGTTTGAAATCCAATCATAGTTTCTTTAGGATACCCCATCTTGAATTTTCGTCTTGTCCAACTATGTGCCCCATCTGCCCCGATGAGTAATTTACATCGAATTGAATCTTTTTCCTGATTTGATTCAAAGAAAAGCTCAAGGCAATCTTCATGAATTTCTGCATCTGTAATTTTAGTTTGTAAGGATAGAGTTGCACCTAATTCTATTGCTTGCTGAACCACAATCATGTCGAATTTTTTCCGGCATACTGAATATGTTCGTATTTTTCCAGATGTACCTACTGGGACTACAGTGCCGTTTGGACCGTGAATGAGAGCTCCATCGATTTCCTGAAGCACCGATGAATAATCGTCAATCATCTCGATGGCTCCCGGATTGACTAAACCTGCACATTGGAATGGCCGTCCAATCTCATTGTGTTCTTCAAAAATATGTACAGATATTCCTTGTTCTCTCAAAAGTCGTGCAGCGAAGCCACCAACTGGCCCTGCTCCAATAATGGCAACATCAACTTCGTCCACATTTAAGCCACTGGTAGGTGACCCTTGAATGTTATTCGATTTAATGAAACTATGAACGCTTTGCGAATCTATATCCTACTGATTCATTCTTCTTTAGGTAGAGCAATGCTGCAAATGGTTTACCTGCTTTTGATGTGAAATCCTCAAATGGTCCAACTTCTTTTGATTCGATAAGTTCCTTTGCTTCATCTCGAGATAATTCTCTACCGGAAATTTGTCTTGCGATTTGTAGTCGGCAAGTGCCAGAGTCGTCTGCGATTTGAAAATGA
Organism: uncultured Candidatus Poseidoniales archaeon; assembly: GCA_964637985.1. GTDB lineage: Archaea > Thermoplasmatota > Poseidoniia > Poseidoniales > Poseidoniaceae > Poseidonia. Next base: position 4,692 of record CAZWXR010000004.1, on the reverse strand, counting down.
GTTTCAGTCTCTATGATTTCTGCTTTGTGTGTTGGGCATACGGCAACTACGCCAGGTTTCACCTCAAATTTAGGTAAGTTGTTGTTGCTACTTCGCAAAGGAAATTCGTAGCGAATTCCATTTCCTTTGATGACGAGATATGCACTGAACTGTGTGTTTTTCTTTGAGATGAAGTCTTCAAAGAGTTCAGACTTTCCATTTTCAAAGAGTACCTTTGCTTCTTGGGTTGATATTTCTCTATGGCACATAACCCTTTGCATTCCTCTGAATTTACACGATGTGTTATCACATTGATAGGATGTTGATGACTTTCGAATAGTTCCATCCGAACAAATTTTGCATTGTGCGATTTCAATGTCCTCGTCGGTTACATCTTCAACTGAAGATGATAGTGCTGAAACTCTTCCATTATCCTCTAGTTTTACATCCATTTCATACTGTTCTCCTGAATAATTGAAGAACCCATGAAGATTGGTAATTTGTCGGTCTGAAAGCAATCGTTTTGTTGTGGTTGTGTCATACCACCTGCCACTTGAGTCCTTCCAAATCACAAATTCACAGCCCTTGCCTTTACCAACGTTTTCAATACATTGGTACGACATTGTCGTCTCGATAATTTCTTTGCCACAGAGCAAGCAATCTCCAATTGATGCATCATCGACATAGAGTTTTGCACGGTCATGTTCTCGAATTTTGGTTACTAATTCATTTGTTTGTTCTATGATTCTGTTCATGTAATCAGATTTAGGGATTTCACCTTTCTGAACAGATAACAATGAGGCCTCCATCTCACCTGTCAATTCGGCCGAAGTAATCCATTCAACAGGAATGCGGCGTAAGATATCAACGATTTGAATTCCATGTGAAGTTGCAGAAATTGTGTTTGATTTAGACCTCCGTATGTATGCCTTTTCGACCAGTCGATCGATAGTATCTGCTCTTGTTGCAGGCGTTCCCAAACCTTTCTCTTTCATTGCTTTGACATACTCGTCATCATCGAGAATTTTTCCAGCATTCTCCATTAAATTGAGAACACCAGCTTCCTTCAATCGTCCTTTTGGTTTTGTCAATTCTTCTGAAAAATCATACGAACTTAATGTAGCATCTTCAGGATTTTTCATTAATTCAAACCAATCTTCTGGGACAATGTTATTTTTTGGAACAACCTCTCTCCATCCAGGAGTACTAAGGATCTCAACCTCTTTAACAAATGATTCGGATTCAACGTTTGCAGTCCTTTTATTAACAGACCATTCAGATTCAGGATACCAACTTGCAAGGAAATTTCGTACAATAAAATCGTACAACTTCCCATGGTCCTTCGATAATTTTCCTTTTGGTTTTTCACCTGTTGGAATAATTGCGAAGTGGTCTGAAACTTTTTTCGTGTTAAAATTTCTATTTTCGTTCGCTAAACCCATTGATCCTAATTTTGTTGTAAAATTCGTGTATTCTTTTTGCGAACCTAGATTCTTGATTGTTTCATTAACCATATCCTTCATATCATCGGGGAGGTATTGAGAATCTGTTCTCGGATAAGTGATGAGTTTGAATGAATCATAGAGGTCTTGTGCTGTTTTGAGCGTTCGTGTAGATGTCCAAGACCACATTGAATTCGTTCTTTTTTGGAGTGTTGTTAAGTCTAAATTTAGTGGAGGACGTTCCTTTTTGATTCTTGATTGCTCGCTTACAGTTACAGTTGGGGGGTTTTTAAGTTTGGATTCGAGTTCATTTTTTTCTTTTTCATCATAAATGCGATCATCTTTCCAATCTTGATGAGATGTCGTCGTCCTCACCCATTTTCCAACCCAATGTCCTGATTCATGGGCAAACGTCGCGTGCAATTGCCAATATGGTTCGGGAACATGTGACAAAATTTCTAGTTCATGATCTACAATCATTGCTAAAGTAGCAGTTTGTACTCTTCCCAAAGATGTTGCAGCACGCTGTCCCTTTTTCCGAGGAAGATGTTTGTTTGCAATCCTCGTGCCATTCATTCCAATAATCCAATCTGCCTCACTTCGAGCGAACGCTGCATCTGATAGCGATTGATAATCATCTCCATTTTTTCGGGATTCGAATGCTTGAAGAATTGCTTTCGGCGTCATAGATTGCATCCACATTCGAGAAATTTGTGTCGATAGTTCTGCATAGGTGATAATTCTTCGAAAAATAAGTTCACCTTCACGTGCTGCATCACATGCATTAACAATTTCTGTGACATCTTTTGATTTTATCAATTTCAAAATGGCATCAAGTTGTTTTTTTGTTCTTTTTTCCGGATGTAATTTGAATTCATTTGGTACGTAAGGCAAATCAGTAACTGATTTGTGCCAATCCTTGAATTTTGGGTCATAATCGTCAAGCATTTTTAGATTCAATAAATGACCAACAGCCCATGTAATTTTAATTTCATCGCCATCGAAGAAGTGTTCAGATTTGTTTGATACACCAAGAACATTTGCTATGTCTTCGGCTACACTTGGTTTCTCAGCGATGATGACAATCGACACAACCTGTCCCCAACTGCTAATCTACTTGAACTCTCCTTTTTGGCGAGAACGGAAACAATCTCATTTATTCCCATCTCGTTCTATCGTTGTTCGATGTAGGTGTTCATCCCATTCTTTGTCTTTGAAATCGTGAATACAGTCTTCACATCCTGGGTATCCAGCCTGAAGCAATTCTGTACAACATTGAAGAAATGCGTTCCAGAAATCATCGAGATTCATGGGGATATAAACAAAATCATACGATGATGTATCTTTTGAATTTGCGATTTCAGTTCCTTCTGCACTAAAAATTGACCATTCAGTAGTCGTAGATATCTGATGCGATGAGGGGCATATTCTAGCAGGAAGAAATTGTTGAATTAAAAGGTCGAGTTGATGGATTTTCTGAGAATACTTTGCTGGAAAATAAAATTCCAATACTGCTGATTTCAAACATCGCCTTGAAACCTCACGAACGGCCGGCCACAATGGGTCAGTAATCCGCATCATGTATTGCTAATTCAAGACAAGTTTTCAAACATGTTTCGTGTAGCATGAAAAGATGGGCCTTTTTTATCGAATGTTCTTCATGTCGGCCCTAAAATTTCAGGATTCAGAGAAGGCGCATAGTCGGTCTCTTCGAATGTTGAGACTCACATCAAGGATTCCAATATCACGTTGGTTGCTAAAGATGATGTATCACCCAAAATCAAATTTGAACATTGACGCTATGGGGCTGCATTTCACGAATCCATTTGGCGTGGCCGCTGGTATGGATAAATCTGCTGAGGCTTTGGAGGGGTGGTCTTCACTTGGTGTTGGATTTACTGAAATTGGTGGTATCACAATGCTACAGCAAGACGGCAATCCAAAACCACGAATGTTTCGCTTGAATTCAAAAGAGATTCTAATTAACCGAATGGGATTTAACAACATTGGCTCTGAAAAAATGGCTCATTATCTGCGTCAATCAAAGGCGAGGCGGAATAAACATGTCCAGCCGCTGTGGGTGAACGTAGGCAAATCGAAGATTACACCATTAGAAGATGCGAAATCCGATTATGGAACTACAATTGAACGATTGTGGTCCCAAGTTGACGCCTTTGTCATTAATGTCTCATCCCCTAATACACCCGAATTGAGAAAGTTACAAAACGAGTCATTTCTCAATGATTTGTTATCACATTGCAATCGGAAAAATGAGGACATGGCCGCCCAATCTGGTCAAAATAGAAAACCAATGCTGGTGAAGGTTGCACCGGATTTAGAGGGACGCGACTTTGATGTGATTTTATCCACTGTTTTGGAGTCTAAATTTGATGGGATTGTCATTTGTAACACAACGACTCAGAGGCCTTCACCATCCAATGCGAAAGAGGAACGAATTCTAAACCAGACTGGAGGTCTAAGTGGAAGATATTTGCATAAACAATCGTTAAAGATGATTTCGCATGCATATTCAACGACAAAAGGGCAGCTTACAATTGTAGGGGTTGGCGGAATTTTTGATGCAAAGGATGCAATTGAATGTATTCGTGCTGGGGCAACTTTGGTGCAAGCGTACTCAGGATTTGTTTTTCATGGACCAACAATTGTTAGAAGTATAGTCCGAGGTATTGAATCTGAACTAAAGAATGAGCAATTATCCGACTATAATGATCTTGTAGGAAGAGACCATGGTTTTTAATCAAGGCAGAAATGGAAGGTATGAAACACATGTGGGCACGAAGGACTCGGCTTCTCGTAACGGGGGGGATTCTTACGATTTTGCTCCTATCTACCCTCCTTTTGGAAACTCCGGAGCCTACTCGAACCGTTGATGAGATCATGAAAGCCCCCGAATCATTTGTGGGCTCTGATGTGGCAATAAGGGGTGAAGTTATGGATGGAAGTATCGATAACGAGTCCTTGACTTTCATTTTAGAAGGTGAAAACGCTCAGATTTTAATCTCATTCAATACTGCAGCAGTTTCAAATGGGCTTGATGATAATCGAACAGTATATGCAGAAGGGAAAATCGTAGAAAACGATGGAGTGTTTACATTTGAGGCTTCGGTGATTAAAACCTCATGTCCATCAAAGTACGAAGCAGAATCTTGAACCTCATACCATCGAGTTGAAATATAACCCTCATGAACGGCAAACGGGATAGGTGGGGAGCTCGGCGTACCCTACATCACAAATCGTCGTTATGGTGGAC
>CAZWXR010000003.1:0-36179 GCA_964637985.1 uncultured Candidatus Poseidoniales archaeon | reverse complement strand
TGAACGTCTCGGATTCATGTGTTTGCAATCTAGCGACACGATTTGAAGGTTTCCTTTTTTTACGTTCACAGTGAAGATTCAAAGAGGACATCCACATACGAGTCATGATGGCGACTGAGGTTCAATCGAGTGTTGAATCAACCTTGTGGCAACCCTCATTCAATTTTGGGCTAATTTTCACCCTCTTTATTGCATGGTATGTCTTTCTGCGAGTGCTTGAAAAAAATGGTACACTCGATCGATGGAATGCTTCGAGGGCTTTGGGTTTCGTGCTTATGGTTCGAACCAGTAAAGGACAGAAAGCACTGGATACAATTGCAAAACCGAGAAAGTTTTGGAGAGTATATGGTGAAATTTCAGTCTGGGTTTGTAGCATTTCACTCGTTGCTGTGGCTTTATTAGTTATTCTCGCATTTGTGTCCTCACTTCTTTCTCCCCAAACAGGTGAGCCACCTGGTGCTTCAGAATTAATTGCCATACCGGGATTAAATCCTGTCATACCTTTAGGTTGGGGAATTATTGCGTTCGTTGTCTCACTTGTGATTCATGAACTCGGCCACGGTTTACAGGCTAGGGCCCACGGTATGCGAGTAAGGTCGTTCGGATTGCTCCAACTCGGTCCGCTTCCCCTTGGAGCATTCGCTGAGCCACAGTATGAAGAATTAAGTCAGGCACCTCGGAGAGAACGGCTGCGAATGTTTGCAGCAGGACCTGCGACCAACATATTTGCAGCAGTGGTTTTCCTCATCATGCTTGGCCTTGTCGCAACGCAATTTACCTCCACAAACCAAAATATCCACATTCAGGGGGTCGTTGTTGACGAGAGTGCTGACGTTGCGGGAATGGAACCATGGGACATTATCATTTCAATCAATGAAAGTTCGGTTCTTGACGTCCAACAATTTTACGATGTGATGGAAGGGTACAAGGCGAATGATACCATTTTAGTTCATGTTCTGCATGTCAATGGAACCCAGGAGAATCTCACCCTTATTTTAGGTGATAAATTTGAACATTACAAAGCCCAAGGTTGGAGTGAAGATAATTTAGAATTGATTGGCATTGAAAAAGGCGACCCCTTTCTAGGTGTCGTAGGTATTTCGGATGGTACGCAAGGAGTTGACCGTTTAGCAGGACCACTCTCTTCTGAATGGGAAGGTGGGGTAATCTCACGAACGATTGCACTTCCTTTCCATTTCATCAATCTGCTCATCGTTCCTTTTGAATTTCAAGGCGTTGCCATTCATCCTTTTGAAGAATCTCGACTTGCAGCATCTGATGGAATCATTGCAAGCCTTTTGGGGCTTGGTGGTTTGCTCTTTTTTGTTCATTTGTTCTTTTGGCTCATTTGGGTCAATATTCTTCTTGGATTTACGAATTTAATCCCTATCGTGCCATTTGACGGCGGACATATGTTCAGGGACTTCGCTCATGGGTGGCTGGACAGGTTCAAACGATTGAGGAAAAAATTGGGGCTGGGCGATACGCACCCGTTATGGGTTGAGCATTTTGCACAAAAGGCGACCAGCTTTTCGTCACTCTTTTTGTTCATCATGTTGATGGCAACGATTCTCATACCTTACTTTTGAACAATGTAGATTCTGATCTGCGTCGTTCTAATTCTGCAAAGATTTGACTCCTTTTTACAGCCTCATCGAAAACGCTGGTTTGTTCATGCTGCTCATTCAAATGTTGATTGGCGTCATAACAAATGAGTGAAATGAACTTATTGAGCGGCAAACCATCATCCCAATTCAGATACACTGACCCTGTCCTCGTTGTCGGAAGTGCAGGTATACGCTGGGCTAATTTCCACTGCTTTGCCGTGACCGCCCCTGTCTCAACTCTAAATAATCGCCATGAGTCTCCTCGAACGCCCTTACGTCGAAAAGCATACAATGGAAGCAATTCACTTCGTTGACAATCTCTTCGAATTGCATCGTACTGCTCTCGAAGCCGCTCATCAAAATACAACTTTTCAGAATGGGAAGATTTGACTTCTATTGGAAAACTGTAATCACTTCTCGCTGCAAAAATATCGCCGCTTCCTTCGATACCCGAACCGGCGACACGTATGACAAAAAATGGTTTTTTGAGAACCATACGCATACGGTTCTTTTCCTCAATTGAGCATGAACGAATGACGCCTTCGACATTCTTCTTTTTTCCCGCCAATACAAGCCGTAATTCTCGCTCGTAATTTTGACCCATGCATGCTCAACATCGTCAATCGTTCTTAGCCACTTCGGAATATTGACGCCAATTATCTTAATTTTCCCGTCAATAAAAAACACCGATAGGTTAGAAGAGAATTGTGATGAGCCAGCACTGTGCACAGGGCGTACATTCAGACAGATGATTTTGTGATGTCTTTTCGCCTTATGCAACGATTGCGTCATGAGAACATACGATTTGAATTACTAGAAATCGAAGAACCTGCCCCTGAATATGGTGTTTTATTTACCGACAAAACAAAAAATCCTCATCACAATTCAATTTTGGTGGATTCTGAAAGTATAGACGAGGCAATTGAAGCTTATTACAGGGCAGTTCATCAAATTGATGAAACCTCATTGCTCACCATTGGTATCGATCCTGGGCCTCGTCCCGCATGTGCATGGAGAACCGACGCTACAATCGTTGGAGTTCAACAGACTGAATCATTTGATGAATTGTTTGATTTTTTATCAAAACTTGGTCGTCGATACAGCACTCACTCAATTCAAGTCAAAGTTGGCAACGGCTCTCCTCTCCACAGGGACCAAATTATTAACCGAAGTTTTCATCGTGGATATCGTGTTGAAATTATCGATGAAAAATCCACAAGCAAAGGTAGAAACAGGCATGACCACACAAAGGCTGCAGTTCGAATCGCCATGAAATCGGGCACACTCGTCTTTGAAGAACGTACGATTGAACCGAGTAAAGGCGACCTGCGAAACATCCAAAGAGAGAGTCGGGAACTATCAGAAGGAAAGGTATCTATTTCTACAGCCTTAGCATATTCAGTTGCTGTTGGAGAGTTGTCCATTGAAGAAGCCATCGACAAACACAATCATTCTTCTTCTGTGTAAGTTTTTACCTCTTCAAATTCTGGTGAATTCGAAACGATTCTGATTGCTAATTTCTCGTACACAACAGGGGCAATAAACACCGTACCGATGACGAGAAAGAGGAAGATAAATGATGAACTAGGAACATAATATGTGCCTGGCGATGGAGGGCCACTCACCATCAATTTTACAGTGCCTAACCAAGGTATTTCGCCACCGGCTGTACCAATCATCCATGACTCACGCACAGGACCATCCAATGACCCTCCAGAACTGATCACTCGCCGCTGGTCGACAGAACAGTGATTATTATCGCCGAGGGTCAAGAATCCCGCATGCGTTGGTGTCCATTCCCGAATACTGAGATGTTGAGTTAATCCCTCATGTGCCATTACTCCAAAATTACAATCATAGCGTGCGTGTTGTTCACCATCAAATTCAATGCTGATGTTTTCAACACCTGTAATTTCAGTTCCTGGAACTTGCCATGTCATGACACAGACTCCAAATTGACCTTCCAGATTTAGCCACTCGTCGTCGTATATTCCTCCATCTGGACAAGGGTTGGATGAATTATTTGAAGATGAAGTAAAAGAAAATGGCTGTACTTCGAGAATGGCTCGATGAATAATTGGTGTTTCTTCGCCTCCATTCTTCTTGAAAATAATCACATCACCAAACATGCCATGTTGCTCATAACCATAGGACGATGAATCAGGGTTGGAAGCTTCTGCAAAGGTGATAATTTGGTCGAACGGTGTTGAGTGAACGAGAATTAAATCACCTGCATCGATTGCACCAACTTCACCTTCCGAATCGTGCATCATCGATTCGGATTCCACGACCACAAGAGGTGGCATTGAACCAGTGTGTGCCCACAACCCGAAGATGAGGAGGGCGATCATCCCTGCAGCGAGAACGAATTCTGTGAGCAAAACAACAACTGGGTCTGCTTTTTTACTCAGGATTTCACACCCGTCTTACTTTCTGTACAATTTGTTGTCTTGTGCGAATTTGGTCCATTTTTCAAGGTGGCCTGCACCGAGTTCTTTTGCAGCTTGCTCTGCTTCTGACGACCTTTTCTTGAGTTCGGGTCGACCTTCAATGGCCATGACTTCATCTAAAACAGCAACGTGCCCTTTGAAAACAAAAAATGTTGGAATCGAAACCATCATCAAAATTCCTGAAATCGCCAATAAACCGATGGCTAAGCCTGTCATATCTTGCCAATCAGGATAATTTGGATTACCGTTGATGAAAAGAAGTTGGTACCCACTCAACAAAAATATGATTGTTGAAGCTCCGCTAGCAATCGCTGAAATCTGATATTGGCGCCCATACTGTTTCGCCCATAGACGCTCAATGAGACCTTGTTTTTCCGACATTCGTTTTCCCCCTATACTCCTGTTGATTCGTTTGAATTTTTAAGTATGTGCGAATTTGTTTCTTGACCGATAAGCGAATACTTGATATGGTATAGATGGAATTTCATACTACGCTTGAGGTATACCTATGCGCCGTGCTCTACTCCTCGTACTCATTTTCACCCTCTCAACATTGACGCCATTGGCTTCTGGTGCAACGACTGAGACCCAGTTCAAAGATGGAACAACATCGTTTTCATACACCTTCACAGGAACTGGAAACGGAACTGCAGGTGTTGTTTCTATGCCATATGGTGCAGAAGTCACCGCTGCAACCTTCAATCTAAACGGCGAAGCGAGCACCACTTCATGGATTAACTGGACAACTGATGACCACTACGGAGGTGCTGGCGATGCTTATGTTTCGAGTAGCGGTTACCTTCCATCACCATACACATACACGTACCGACAGAATTTGGAGGTTGACAATCAAGTCATTTCTCTCGCTGGCACACCTACGACAACGTACGCAGGTTTTGACCAAACTTCTGATGTGAGTAACCTGAACAGTGCAACCATCAACACATCAGGTGAATTCATTGCACTCGGCGACCAAGGATACATCTCGCCAACAAAGAAAGTATCTCAAACGCTGATTAGTCAAACTTCTGGTTATTATCGAGGTCTTGTTGTCCCAATTTCTGACTACGAATATCATGTCTTGAGGTATTCCTCTTCTTACATCACCTCCTCACCGACAATTGAACGAGTGAACACATCAACAGGAAGTGTGATTAGTACTGCAACCCTGAATTATAACTCTGGTAATACGGGATGCGGAACAACTGGAAACTACTACGACCTAACAGACGCAACAATATACAATGACACAATCATGTACACCACATCTCGAAATTACTACATCCTCACAAAATGGACCTATACCAACACGATGTGGACTTGCCAGGCAAGTTACAACTTCGGTTCATCAAACTACCTTACTGGTGTTGACTTTGATGATGCGACTGGCAAGATGTATGTCGCCACGTGGAACAGGAATAGTTACTACCACTACCTTAACGAAGTCAATCCTTCATCGCCTACGGTGATTAACCAATCTTGGCTTATGACATACAATTCCGACTACTACGCCTACGGTGCTGGCTTGGTGGTCAACATGCCAAACATCATTTACAATATGTACAACCATCCTTCGGCATCAAATTCTGACCGAAAGAGTCACCATTACCACTACACCTACAACTCCAACAATGGTTTCATTTACGAACAAGGCATCATTACTTCAACCGATGCAGGCCACTATGGACTCGTCGATGGCCCAGACAACACGATGTTTTTCGGTTGTCACTATGTTTCCTACTGCTCATCAAATTCAAGATACATCTACGAATATGGCGACGGTAGTCTTTTTGATGCTCGTACGCCAAGTCAAACTTCACAACTTGTCATTGGGAGTGCAATTTCCCTCACCCGTTCTGTCAACAAAGTATCCCTTGACGGCATCTTTGGCTACATGCCATATGGGACATCGATTGATATCGATTTATCCGTCGATGGTGGATCAACTTGGATTTCAGCAACTCCCGGTCAAACAATAACATTCCCAACGTCCGGTCAATTCCTCGTTTGGAGGGCGACTTTGAACGGTACATCGAGTGTATCACCTGTTTTGGGTGACCTCGCTATGTCCTATGTCACAAGTTACCAATCCTCTGGATATCTCTACGGATATGTGTATCAGTGGGGGCAAACAAGTTCTGTTGTTGCTGCTTTCGCAAACTGGACTGAATCAGTGCCTTCTGGGACCAACATCAATGTCTATTTCGGCATCTTATCCTCATCTTCCAGTTGCCAAAGCACCAGCGGGAGGGTTCTCTTTACGCAACCTGGACAAAATGTAAACATGCCGACAGGAACCAGTTACTACACCTGTTTTCGATTGGAAATGAGTACATCAAATTCTGCGAACACACCAACCCTAACCGATTTGAAAATCGCTCAATACTCCAACGCTCCTAAAGAGCCTGGCATCAATATCAACAAAGTCGAAGCGTACACTTGGCCAGCAAGCAACGGAGCCTTGCTCGGTATGCTCGAGGTTAAAAATCATGCAGGAATCATCAATGCCCTCAACGCACAAATTCCCGACCAAGGAGCAGGAATCGCTGACATTCAAATCGACCTACGTGCGAAGTCAAGTGGAATCCTCTCTCTTGAATCATTTTCAATCACATACACGATGCAAACTGTGAATCTCGATATCACCATTCCTGAAAACACGATTCTTCACGAGCGGGCCACACCATACGAAGTCGTCTCTCGGCACGTTATCGGTGAAGATGCTTCTGGCATCAGTCAAGCTTCCTTGGAAATTCGAACCAACAGCATTGCAAATAATCCAACACTCTACTGGGAATCAGGAGATATTTTCCCTGCACCAAATGACCCAGGCATGTACATCAGCGTCGACCAATCATCGTATTCAGTTGAGAATAACGGCATCCTCGAAATTCATTGGAAATTCTTCGTCACATCTGACTTCCCTGACCAAAATGATGTCAAATTTAGAGTCGGTTGCATGGACTCACAAGGCTTCGAACCCCTTCACTTGATGAGCAGTTATGGTTTGAGAGTCAATCAAACCTATGGGCTTGGATGGCTTGAAGTTCGAGATAGTGATGGAGAAATCACGTCAATGGACGTTCCAGACGGGTCATGGGTAGCAGCCGGTGAGGCACTCAAATTTACTGGTGCGATGTGGTTTATCGATTCAGAGGATGCTCCAAAGGACAGTGAATTCGATGTCCGAGTCTCCAGAAATGGCTATGTTGAAGCAACAGCAAGGGACACAACAAACAACAATGGTTCGTTCTTCATCTCGGTTGACTTACCAAATATCAACGTCCCTGACGGCATGACCTACGAAGTTCAAACCTACAACAACAAGAATCCTGACAAAGTCTTGCAACCAAATGCAGACTGGCGCCGAACATACAAGGTTGACGCAACGGCGCCTGAACGTATGGCTGTGTATCCGTTGGAGGATTCATACGAAGCCGCAAATCGAGAACAGGATGTTAAAATTCTCGTCAATGACGATGTTGGTCACCCAATGGAACTTCGCTTGTTTTATTGGGTTGAATCCGACCACGACCTTAACCGAAATGGTGTTGCTGACGACAATGAATACGCAAGCAAAATTGTAACAAACAACACGATTGCAAAGAACAAATGGTTCCTCACGACGATTGACACCTCAAGGAATCCAAACATGGGCCGAGTATCGTACTTCTGGGATGGTGGCGATCAAGCAGGTAACCCATTGCATTACACTGTCATGGATGATGACGATAACATTTTGAAATTTGAATCTGAACCTGGCTTCACATATGACGATGCGACCTTTAGGACTCGAAAGGATTCGGCAGCTATTTTCACTGGCTTAGATTGGGTAGGTCACAACGATGATGACTCGGTTTATGCCGGTTTAACACAAACAATTGAACTTGGATTCATTGACGCAAATACCGTCATCGACTTTGAATTCATTTCTCTTGTCTTTGATTTCGAGGGGCCAAATCCACTTCGTGATGCCCAAGCAATTTCCTATTCGGGCCGCAACGATACATTTTGGTCAGATTCACCGTACATCAACCTCCTACCAACGAGCACCATGGTCGAAAGGACGAACGAATCAGGATTACCGTGGATTATCGTGACCTTCCAATTTAAGTTCTCATGGGACTGGCCAGACGAAGAAATGGGTGATGTCGCACTTCTTTACAAGGAACTTGGTAATACTGACCCATCAAGAATCCTCTTGCTTGAGCATACCTTCAGGGTCGAAAACGACCTCATGCTCGACCCTGAAATGTTCTCGGTCGAAGATGTAAGTGAACCAAGAACTGGCCCAATTGCCGATGGTACACGAGTACGGAAAGACGACCGATTGGCTTTCACCGGAAGAGTCGTTTACGAAGGTAGCGATGTTGCTGCTCCAAGGGACGTTGGTATTCTCGTCGAAGTCTTTGATGGAGAAAAGTTGTGGAGTGACGGCTCCTTAACCAACGACGGTGGTTATGACGTCGAAGTCCCGCTATCATCAGCGAGAACCCTTCAATCTTCACCGACAAGGACATGCCTCATCTCCATCACCAACATCCCGGGACGTGGAGAAGACATGACAGGAACACTGGTCTCGACAACACTACAGGTCATCGTTGACGATGCAGCTCCACGTGTCACTCGACGGATTGCTCCGCTGAACGTAATTGACATATCAGCAAACAACGACCTATCCAAGGTGCCGGTCGTGTTCCAAGGAACAGAAGATGCAGACCTCACAGGCTCGAAACAAACCGTTCATTGGGTGATGCGGGATTCAACACGAACGATCACCATCGGTGCTGGTTCGACCTTACTCGGCATGCAACAAGAAGACCAAATCGTCACTTGGACGGCGATCGTTGATTTGACAGATGGTGGAAGAATTACTCCACGTGCTGGGGATTTCGTTGGCTTCTACATTACTGGATGGGATGCTGCAGGTAATCAATTCCCAGTTGTGTCAAATTCTGAAGCAAGTCCAATTCCTGAACTCGCTGCAGATGATACTGACTTTGAACGACAATGGATTCAACTCGGAGCTGTTGGGCCTGAATTGAGAATTCATTCTATTTCGGTCTCCGATGACCACGTTTCGCCTGGTTCGGACATCACTGTTCGAACAACAATTGTGAACAATGGCGGAAATACTACGTCTTTATTCAAGATTGGATTTTACTCTGGTGACGATGCTGAACCATTCGACACTGTAACCATCAATGGTATCGAAAAGGGAGAAATGATTGACGTTGAAACACGTTGGACAACCGAAGATGGTGTAACCAGAGTGCGTGTGGTTGTTGACTATGATAATCTCATTCCCGAAGTGAATGACTTTGATAATTCAGCCGAACATTCGATTGATATCGCCTACGCCCAGTATTTTGGTTGGTTTGATTCACCGCGTGAAAATCCGTTAGCTTGGATATTTGTCTTTATTTCAATCATCACAATTTTCGCAGTCGTCAGCATTGCATCGAGGACAAGCATCGACTATGGTGGAGGTGCATTTGATGAAGAAGATGTTGAATGGGATGAAGATGTCTTTGAATCCGATGATGGCGTCGAAGATGACGAAGAAGACGATGATGAAGATGACGAAGATTGATTCATTATCATGACTTCACCCTTACACAAATCCTCAAGAAGGGTTGCCCACGGATAATTCAAACGGGGTGGGGAGAGTATGTCTGTTGATTTTTCCCACCTACACGAAAAACTTCGCAATGTCCTCCATCAAAGGGATTGGGTTCCGACACCAATACAGGCTGCTTCTGTTGAGGATATCGTATCTGGCAAAGACAGAATTCTCATCGCCCCTACAGGTTCTGGGAAGACGTTGGCTGGAATATTGCCATTGTTCCATCGATGCCTCGATGAACAATGGTCTGGTCTTTCAATTCTCTACATTACGCCGTTAAGGGCCTTAAATCGGGACGTCGATTTTCGATTGAGTCAAATTGCAGAAGAAGTTGGCTTACGGGTTGGCACCCGCCACGGTGATACATCGCAAAGCGAACGGCAAAAACAGGTGAGAAATCCGCCAGATATGCTCATTACAACCCCTGAAACCTTTCAACTGATGCTGAGTGGAAAACGACTACGAGAGATGCTGAAGGATGTTCAAACGGTCGTATGTGATGAAGTTCACGATATTGCATCAAGTGAACGTGGATGGCAACTACGAATTGGCCTTGAACGACTCGACACCCTCGTTGGGCGGCAGATTCAGCGACTTGGTTTGTCAGCAACCGTCGGGAACCCTGAACAAGTTGCGGCGTGGCTTTCCCACCGAGATTGTCAACCGATTATTCACACGGGTAACAGGGAGACCAACATCGAGGTCTGTGCATCTGAAATTACTGAAGATTCTGAACAAGGCGCTGTAAAACATGCCATGAAACCAAGGCAATGGTCAACTTACACAGAAGTACTCGATGTGATCAAGCGAGAGCCCCCTTGCCTCGTGTTCGTCAACAGCAGGAATGAAGCCGAAACCCTTGCAGGACATTTGTCAACGCTTGCCCCTGATTTTGACATTGGGGTGCATCATGGTTCTTTAGCAAAGGATGTGCGGGAGCAAATGGAGAATGATTTGCGGAGTGGAAAATTATCTGCTCTCGTGTGTACGTCATCATTAGAACTTGGAATTGATGTGGGTACGATAAAGACCGTTCTTCAACTTCATTCTCCAAAATCATCAGATAGAATGCTACAAAGAATTGGGCGAGCAGACCACAAGGTTGGCGGTATTGGAAACGGATTTGTTTTTTCCTGGGATGTAGACCATCTTGCGGAATCAAGTATCATATCCATGCTCGCTATGAATGGAGACATAGAACCGGTTGAACTTCGTCGTCGGCCGATGACTGTAGCATTGAATCAATTGGTCTTGATGGCCCATGCAAATGGGGCAATGGCCATCGATGATGCAACGAAAATCATCGGTTTATCGCCCCAATTTGATGGATGGTCAAGAGAAGATACCGAACGGATTCTGTCGGTCCTTGATGAACACTGGATTCTTCGATTTTCATCAGAACCTCATCTCCTGCCATGGTATCGATGGCCGAAGGCATTGATTCGAAAAGCATGTGCTGAAATTAATATTGATGAAAATGAAGTGCTTGAACAACTGCCTTCATACACAACAGATGAAGAAGACATACCGAGGGAAATTAAAGAATTCAATTTGCCCATTCCTCAGCACCTTTCAAAAGGATGGTTCAGTACTGCTGGAAAAACATTTGATTGGGTAAGGAATAATCTCTCGATGATTCCAAATAAACGAATGTACACTGTTCGTGATGCTGTCACACGGAAAAGTTTGGGAAAGGTTGACGAAGCGTTCGTTTTGTCATTGAATCAATCTGGGGAAGATGAAGATGGTGTAACACGTCAATTTGTCATTGCTGGCCGAACATGGATTATCGTCGATGCGGACCCTGACCAAAGCGAATTGCTTGTCGCACCCATTAAATCACACGGGAAAGCACCAGTATGGGTGGGTGAAATTCCTCCGGTGCCACAAGATATTGCACAAAAAGTTGGTCGATTCCGTCGACTTTTAGCCGATTCAATCGATTTGGATTATCCATTCACTCCACCACCATCAATCGACAAGTTTGGACACAGGAACACTGGAGCGTTCACCTTGCAAGAAGTACCCATCAATACTGTTGGACAAAACATGTTGCTTGAACAAGTCGTCAAACACGTTGAAGATGCTGAGCATCTGCCAAGTGATTTTACAATCACCATCGAAGAACGAAGTGATGCTTTGGTTGTGAATTGCTGTCAAGGCTCAAAAATCAACGAAGCGTTGGGCCAATTTCTTTTGGTTATGTCATCAACAATAACTGGTCAATGGGGAAGGGTTGAATGTGAACCAACTCGAATTTCTTTATCCGTTGGGTCTGCTGTACAAGTCGAAGACCTTCAAAAATGGCTTTTAGAAACGCCCCCAGATGCTCTGGAGAACATCCTCAGCGTTACACTACCAAATTCTACGCAAGTTCGTTGGAGATTTGCACAAGTGGCAAAATTATTCGGTATCTTACGAGAAGGTGTCGACCCACGGAAGATTAACCTCCAAGCCTTGCTGAAGAAATATCGTGGAACGGTTGTTATGGAAGAGGTCTTGAGTAAACTCTTTTTTGAGCGAATGGATGTTCACGGTGCGAGAGATGTGCTCGAAGCATTGCAAAATGGTACAATTGATTGTCATCTCACAGCCTCGGGCCCATTGGGTATTTCGAGTCGGACAAGAGAGGACATGACGTTACCAAATTGGGATAATGCTGAATTGCGTAGCCAACTCAAATCAAGACTGAGCAATGAACGGGCCGCTCTTTGCTGTCTTAAGTGCCAAAAAACCAAGCGATTCAGGGTGGCAAGATACACCTCTATCGACAATGTAGAAACTTGCTTAAGTTGTGGAGGTCGGATGCTTGCATGTGCAAGGGAGGGTATGCTCGATATGCTCGAAAAATGGGTCGGTTCCGAAGATACTGCTGAACAGGACAGGATGATGAAGAATGCCGATATCGTAGCAAATCGAGGGCATGAAGCCATTCTTTGTCTCATGGGAAGAGGTATTGGTGAGGCGACAGCGATACGGATTCTACGAAAAGTTCGACGAGGGGATGAAGAAGGCCTACTACAAGCAATTCATCATGCTGAGGTCGAATATGCAAGAACAAGACGATTCTGGGGTAATTGATCTCGGTCGTGTACATACATTGATATTGACGAAATAATCCTCGTGGTCATGGAAATTTCTAGAGATTTCGTTCGAACCACGGTCATCATTGGAGGAATTTTGGTGCTTTCCTCATATGTTTGGGGCGTTTCAAAAATGGAACATCCTGACCAGTTATGGGGTGGTGTGTCAAAGTCGTTACAAAAAATCACTGTTCCTTTTATGTTTCTAGCGGCCATTGGTTTCCTTGTTTTTTGGTGGAATTCAATGTACTCTCTTTCAATCGCAGAACTGCAATCATTACAATTCCCTTGGAGTGATAACGATGGCAAAGGTGTCCAACGAATGTTCTTGGCCTACATGTTGTTTCTCGTCCCTTCGATGTTATGGTTGGAAAGCGCACGATTCCACGAACTGCAGACTTATTCTTGGACACCTGTTCTCGTCATCGGTATCCTCGCTCTTGCATCGATTGGCAATATTCTGTTCATATTCCTAGCGTATTCAGCGTACGAACAGGATATAGCCCGCTCCGGTTGGATGCTTCTTGGAACTATTTTTCTCGCCATCCAAGTCATCATCAATGACCTTGTCATATGGTCATATGCTTACCCTTGGAAAGGTTAGGTCTTGGAAAAACGAGGGTCCTGTGGACCTGTTGTTCGTTGAATTTCAATACCGTGGTCTTCGAGATAATCTATACCATTTTGGCCACCAAAACCACCGTCAACGATGACAACTCGAGAAATTCCTGCGTGATGAATCAGTTTTGCACACATCATGCACGGTTCCCCTGTAACGATGAGCCAGGCATGATTCGTCTTGACGCCGTTTGCTGCAGAGTTACAAATCAAATTCATTTCTGCGTGATGGCAACCAATTTCAACTCGGGTACCTGAGGCTACATTCATCGTATCACGGAGGCATTCATCGCCACCGCAAAGGGTTCCTCCACCTCTGGGGCCGCCATTGTAACCATCCATAAGGACAACATTTCGCTCAGGGTCAACAAGCAGTGCCCCAAATTTTCGTCGGGGGCAATTCGACGCCTCAGCTAATGCGAGACATTGTTGTATGCGAATCGCTAGATGCTTCTCCTTCATTGTCTATCATCGTGGCAGAACAACCATTCATGTTTGATTGCTTCGATTGAAATTTTTCACTCATCGAACAAACTCAACTGTTCATCTGAATCATAGCCCAATGCTTCAAGCACATTACCCTGAAGATAGAGTGAACCAATGACAAGCACTCGATGCGGAGATGTACAGTTGTGAAGAATGTACTCAATCGCCTCTTCGGGTTGGTCATATTCGATGATTGGGACATTGTAGGATTTGAAATATTCCCGCAATTCTGAGGGTCGTACTCCTGGGTACCTCCCCTTTTGTGGGGACGTGAGAATGATGTGAAGGGGTGGCGTTCTTGTAAGCCATTGTCGTAGTGGTTCAATCATATCTTCCATCGATTGCTGAGGCGATGTGCCAAACATGAGGCTCCAGTTTGATGGCCAGTTGGTCGTCATAGATTCGAGTGCACGTTGCATACCACTAGGATTGTGTGCTCCCTCGAGAAAGAAATCGATACCTCGATGCTCCAACAAGTGTTGTCGTCCCGGCCATGAGACCTGATGAACACTGTCACTACATGCAATGCCAAGGTACGAATGAAGTGTTTGGTGAACCAACATTTGAGCCTCATCAATGTAATCGATGGAAGATGCCGTGTCAATAAAATGGAGGTGAGAGGGGCCTTCATGCTCATCAATACCAATGATAGTTGGATTCGATGCGACGCCATCAAAAACGTCTTGAATGACTTGAGAATAAGGGTTTTTTACAAAAATTGGACAATCAGGTCGAGCAATGCCTGCTTTTTCTTTCGCAATATCCTCGATGCGATGACCGAGAACATCTGTATGTTCAAGGCTAATGCTCGTGACTAAACTGCACGTTGCTGGAGCAGTGCGAGTAGCATCAAGTCGTCCACCAAGACCTGTTTCTAAAATCAATGCGTCAACATCGAGAATACGAAGACATTCAAGGGTTACGAGATATGTCGCTTCAAAAAAAGTCACCTTTTCGTCTGCGTCTTGTAGACGTTGTCGAAGATGTCGTAATGCCTGAGAATAAAGAGATGATGATATCGGCTTGCCGTTGTATCTCGTTCGCTCTTCGATGCGAATAAGGTGCGGTGATGAGAACAAGAGTGTGTTCATTCCTTGGCCTTTAAGGCACGCTACCATTTGAGCACATGCCGTACCTTTGCCATTACTACCTGCGATGTGAAAGACATGTTCCGGCCAAGGAATATCGAGCCTGTCAACGTATTCTTTTGTTCGCTCAAGACCGAGATTCATACCTTTGGACTTGAGCGATTCGAGCCACGCTCGATCTTCGATTGAGCGGTCCATGAAATCAATGCAGTCAGATTGATTTCAAATGTTCTTTGCTGAATGTTTCCGAACAATTGACATCAAACTGATATGTGGGAAATCTCTCGGTAATGCATGAGCGAGGAGACTTCGTGGAAAAATAGGCCACAAAGTCAAGCATTCACCGAGGTTGAGGAAGAACTTCGGAAAGGTGAATCGCTTTTTGACCTCTTAAAGGAACAATGGACCGGCATGGTCGGCATGGCATTCATGTTCATCGTCACAATTTTTCTCGGCATTTACATTCGACCCTATTACGATGTCAGCGAATTGCATGCATTTGGAAAATCGGGCGCTCGAGAAGTGAGCAATGTCTTGATTCAACTCGTCGCCATCTTTGTCTTTACCGCAGCTGTATTGTACCTCGCGAAGAAAAAGAAAGAATGGCTTATCAAATACGGAATGTTTGGCGTGATGGCCATAGCTCTCCTTTACACAACGATTCCTCTCATGCACATGTTCGTCCTCGATTTTGATACAGATCCATTCGTTGAAGAACAAGATTTTGACTCGAATGCAGAGGTTCTTGGTATTGTCAATAACGAAATTCTCATCACTTCAACACCATTTCTTTCTGAATTCGATATCTACAACAATTCGATTCAAGCATTCAACATCGCCGACCCAGCCACTCCGCTTTGGGAAGTGACAACTCCACATCTCTACGGCGACAGAAACCCCAATCTCGTCATGTCCCAAAACGGCGATGAACTTACAATCACATCAGGTCAGTTCATTTGGGTCATCGATGTACATGACGGTACATTGATTGAACAATTTTTGTGCTTCGAATTTGACACGGATGGTACACCAATCCCGATGACTGAAATCAAAACTGGTTGCTCGATTGCTTTTAGAACCGATGATGCGGTGTATATTGTCAACAATGCGAACGAAATGTATCGAATGAACACATTTACAGATAGCCCCAATCAAATGTTTGGACCTCAAGCCATGTGGCAAATCCCTTCTGCACTTTCGCTCGACCAATCCGACGGACAATTGCTTCGAGCAGAATTGATTGACGAAAACCTAGCCTTGATTGCTGTTCCATCTGGAATGGCTATTCTCGAACTTGAAGAATTCAACGATGTTGTTCAAACATCTCAACCAGTGAGTGCCGTAGAAAATGTATCAATGTTGTATGAAATCTATCCCGAAGATTCATTCACGGGCATCGATATCGGTGTTTCACCATATGAATCAGTGAGCACGTTGTCTGAAAATTTCTCCCAAGGACCTCTGTTTGTACTTCTTGGTGATGCAAATGGTGACGTGCATGGTTTGAATATCGACCTTGAAGCACAAAATAATGAGTCAGTGTACGGAAAAGGACAAGTCTCAGAAGAGCAACGTTTTGGCTTACAAAAATTTGCAAAATCAATCCAATCTGTCAAACTCACGGACCTTAATGAAGATGGATTTACTGACCTTCTGATTGTCTCCGAACAAGGTGCACATTGGTTGTACACAACATCATTGGTTGAAAGAGCAGTCTTTGAATTGGATACAGATGTTGATTATGCCCTCTTCCTCCATGAAGCAAACACGACGACCATGCTTCTCATTGATTCAACATGGAGCGAATTATCTGAACACTCCACGATTATTCGTGAAGGTGAAATAACCAATGAGATGTTTCCACTCATGGGGTTGCAATTCTTATTTTGGCCGACCATGATAGGGTTATTGCTTGCTGCAGGCATGATGGTGCTCCTGATTGTGCATAGAGAATGGTATGTGGTCAATTCTACCGGCGTCATCCTCGGAGCAGGCGTTTGTGTCATGCTCGGGGTAACATTTGTTCCAACATTAGCTATCGTGTTCATGATTCTTGCAGCAATTTATGACGCATGGGCTGTGTACAAATCGAAGCATATGCTTGACCTTGCAGAAACTGTACTCGACCTCAAACTCCCAATCATGCTCGTAGCCCCACAGGAAAAAGGCTACAGTTTCAAAGATGAAGGCGCACCTCCAAAGTTATCATCTGCTGAAAAAAGCGAAAGCGGCTATGTTCAACGCCCACGTAAACCACAAAAAGAAGCGATGTTCATGGGCCTTGGCGATGTCATCTTCCCTGGTATGCTCGTTCTTTCTGCATTACAATGGCTCCTCGATATCGGTGTTTCCTACAACGATGCGTTCTTGGTTGCGATGTCTACCCTCTTCGGTGGTCTTGTTGGATACTTCGCCCTCATGACGTATGTCGCACGAGGGAAGGCCCAGGCAGGTCTTCCTCTCCTCAATGGTGGTGCAATCCTTGGTTATGTCATCGGTGGAATGATTCTTGTTGGAGAAGAAATCTTGAAATTCGGCATCACGTGGTGATTTTATGCTCGATATTGAAATGTTTAGAGAATCATCAGACCTCATACGAGCAGATTTTGATAAAAGGAAATTGCCACATGGTCCAATTGATGATGTTATTCAAGCCGACCAAGAATGGCGTAGCCTCCTTCACGCAACTGACCAACTGCGACGTGAGAAAAATGAGGCAGCCCGCGGAATTGCTCAAGCGAAAAAGGACAAAGATGAGCAAAGGGCACAATCTATCTTAGCACAAGTAGCTCAACTCGGCGATGAAATTTCAAGCATGGAACAGCAGACTGCTGAAGCACTCAAAAAAAGAGACCGATTGCGAATGCGGATTCCAAACCTCCTCCATGATGATGTACCCATATCAGATGATGAAACTGGAAACACAACGCACGCTGTTCACGGAACAAAACCAGATTTTGATTTTGACGTTCGAACCCACAATGAGCTCATCGAAATGAATCGTTGGGTTGATTTGAAGCGTGCTGCGAAGATTACTGGTAGTCGCTTCTACTTCCTCAAGGGTGATTTAGCTCGGATGGAATTTGCACTACAAAATTACGCAGTAGAATTTTTGCGCAATCGTGGCTTTACATTTGTTCAACCCCCTGTTATGATGAATCGGCAAGCCTACGAAGGCGTCACCGACCTCGGCGATTTTGAAACGGTGATGTATGGCATTGAACCTGACAAATATTTCATGATAGCAACCTCTGAACACCCGCTCACTGCCATGTACATGCAGGAAACCATTCCTGAAGAGATGCTCCCGCTTCGTTTGGTCGGGGTTTCATCATGCTTCCGTAGAGAGGTCGGCAGCCATGGCATCACCGATGCTGGAATTTGGCGAGTCCACCAATTTACGAAGGTCGAGCAAATCGTCATCTCCAAGCCTGATGAGTCTTGGAATCTTCACGAAGAATTATTGGAAAACTGCGTTGACCTCTGGAATTCTTTGGATGTTCATTTTGAAGTGGTCAACATTTGCAGCGGAGACATGGGCACAGTTGCCTCCAAAAAGTACGATATCGAGGCTTGGATTCCAGGCGCGAATCAATACAAAGAGGTCGTATCGTGTTCAAATTGCACGGATTATCAAGCAAATCGACTCGACATTCGATACGGAACACCTGGTCATCCAAATCAACCCGTTGTCCACACGCTCAATTCTACCGCAGTTGCCACCTCTCGTGCCCTTGTTGCGATCATGGAACAACATCAACTCGCAGATGGTCGCGTGAATATACCCGATGTGCTACGACCGTACATGGGTGGACAAACTACGCTTGAGCCGTGTTCAATCGAGTGATGGCTCGTTTACCATCATTTCCAGTTCGCCCTTAGTTTTGAGTGTGGCCATACCTAGAAGAACGCCGAATGGTGCTACCATCATGCAAAGGAAGAGAATTGGAAATGTTACATACACCTGTAAGTCTGAAGTTCGGAATTGATTCCAAAGCCACCGGGCTGCCAGCAAATCCAAAGCGAGAAAATGAATCCATCCAAGGTAAATAGTGGCTTCATTTTCAAACAATTCCTTCACGACTTCAGGTGTCACCATTTGGGATGAAAATGTGATGATGAGTTCGGGTAGTTCAGGGAGAACAAGAATGGTGTATGCCCCGAGGAGTGGGGCGATGCAGATGAGAGGATTATGCAACAATTTTTCTGTAATATCATGCTTAGGAAAAAACCACATGGCGACCCAAAAAGGCATAATGTACACGCTAGCAAACCAGAAAAGGATTTCTTCAATACTCATGCTCTCACCTTGTTGTAAATATTCATTGCATCTTGCAAAACTGTTTCGTTTGACCAATACGATTTGGATTGCCAAAGGAGAACCCCATCTGAGTCGATGACTTGGAGTGTAGGTGTTACTGGTTGACTGAAGGCTTCATAAATTGAAAAGGATGATTGCTCTTTGGTCTTTTCATCAAAAACAACAGTGTCTTGGTTTGGAAGTAAAATTGGCCAAGGTGCGTATGTGTCGCTCTCATTTGAACCATACCTATCCATTACAGATGATGTACCCTCGAGCGAGCCATACCTGTGAATAAAAACGATATTCACATCCTCAAAATCCGAATTATTTTCTTTTTGTTCGCTTAGAAGGTGTGTCCAATCATGGCATCCAGAACAACCGCTTGCGACCCACAACACTAATTTTGGACCATCGATATCACGATTAAAATTGATTGTTGATTTCAAATCAACATCACGGCCGAGCGTTTCTGCTTCGAATCCAACGTAGTATGGTATGCTTTCAGTCGCAGGAACTTCTTCTTCGATACAGCCTGATAACAATGCAGGAATGGTAATACAAAGGAATATACTCCAAACACGTAGATTCATTCTTCTCCCTCTGTGTGTGCTGCAGTTGCATGATAGCGCTTCAGGAGAGGAGCGTAGAGGGCAGGAAGAATGAGAAGGCTGGACAAGAGGGCTAAACCAATCGCGACGACAAATGCTTGACCAAACAATCGAAGCGGTAGCAATGCAGAAAGATTGAGCACTGCAAAACCGCCTGCAGTTGTCAAAGCAGCACCGCCCATGGCTCGTCCCGTTGTGGCTGAACTGCGAGCAACCCATTCCGAAATTTCAGCCTGTGGGGCATGTTCAGCTTCTTCCTCCAACCGAGTTGTAAAGTGAACCGCATAGTCAACACCGAGACCCAAGGCAAGAGCCCCAATCGTCACGGTTTGTGGGTTGATTTGGTAGCCGGTAAAGCCCATAAGGCCGTACACCCACACAACCACCATCATCAGTGGAATCCAAGCGATGACCCCTCTGGTAAGTCCTTGTTTGATATCCTTAGTTCGTGTTGTCTGAATGCCAACCAGCATGAGGAGGATGACCGCGGCCACAACAGTGGTGGATACGATCGATGCTTCTGCAACATCCGATGTGGTTTGGGCGTTGATAAGTGACCTTCCACTTATTCGTAATTCCACGGCTTCCTGGTCTTTTTCAACACCAGACAATGTTGCTTCAATTTGTTCTGTTAAGTCCACAGTAGCTTGCCAATCGAGTGTGTTTGCTTGGAATGATACGATTGTCTGCTCCCCATGGGAAGCAAGGACTGCCTTTGTGAGATTTCGACCATCCTCGGTATCAAGAAGCCAATTTTCGAGGGCTAACCACGCTGCTTCATCGTCGGTATCAGTACCTGCGACCAGTTCGGCAACCTCTTGATTTGTTGTTGCTGTTTGTTCTAGAATACCCCATAATCCAGTTGGCACCCCTGTAACGGCAGGTATTCCTTGCAAGGCAAGTACTGTTTCGTTCCATACCTCACGCCCCTTAGATGAGAAAATATCGCCATCAACAACGACATAAATTGGAGACCGACTTGAGCCGTACTCATCGCTAAGCAGGATGAAATCAGCGACGATTGGAATGGAGGAATCGAATTGGTCACGCTGTTCAAAACCAACCTCTAATTTTTGAAAACCAACGTACATCGGAAGCAGAAGGAGAATGACCAAGGCAAATACCGTCACAGGCTTTTGTGCTAGATTACCAATCTTTTGAGAGATTTTTCCAACCTTGAAATCTCCTGATTTTTCGATTGGTAATTTCTTCGTCGGAATCAATAAAAGAAGTGCAGGGAGTAATGATATGCTGAGTAAGTAGGTGAAGATAAGGCCAATAGCAATCACTGTTCCAAACACTTTCAAAAAGACGAGACTTGAAAGACGGAAAGACAAGAAACCAATGACGTCGGTGCTGATAGCGATTAGGAGGGCGAGTGAGGTAAGGAGCGTTCCATGCAAAACCGCTTTTTGACGAATTTCGGGTTCAAAATCTCGAAGCGTAGAGCGATTGTTCGGATGTTTACTGTCCTCCTCCACAAGATATTCTCGTATTCTTTTCACCACATGCAGTCCGTAATCTACACCAATGGCGAGCAAAAGAACTGGAATTGAGTTCATCGCAGCATTGAATGTCATGTTGATACCGACAAACTGCAACCATCCGGACAAACCGTAGGTTGCGACGATGGCGATGATTGTCAAGAACAACACATACGCCGTATCTCGAACACTGCGGAAATTCCACCACAGGATGATACCGAGGATGATGAATGCTGTTCCAGTAAGAATACCAATTTCCTTGCCGATTGTTGATGACGAGCCGGTTGAAAATTGAGCAAATGAGAATATTCGAACCTCGCCAACGTCGTCTTCTTGCTCGAATTCTTCCAGGAGTTCTTTGTTCCAAAGGGTGAAATCATCTTGAACTTCGCCGATCGTTTCGTAGTTGAACACATCCGGTTCACTCAATACAACGAGAGTGACGAGAACCGGCCCTGATGTCTGCCAAGGGTCATCGATGTCGGATTGAGGGATGCTCGAAAGAATTGCAGAGCGGAAATCGACAGATTGTATGCCGTAGAGGGGGCCTACCTTGGCTGAGAACATGCCATACACTGCAAAATAAGCATCGATATGAGTTGGGCTAACGGTGCCTGTGAGGGAGGCGGAAAGGCCCATTAAACCGCCCAATTCATCGCTCATGTTCTCACTTGAATTGAGTCGTTGCAACCAAGTTGTATCATCTGGTACATCCCAATTTCGAAGCATCTCTGCTGTGAGAGGTTGAACTTCTGGAATTGCATTGACGGCACCTGAAAGGTTTGACATGGCACTGTCTAAAGAAGCGTTATCTGATGCTGATGCAAGTGATTCAAAAGCTGAAAGGAGAGGTATATACCAATTCATTGCCGTTTCTTCGTCTTGATACATGAGCCATTGGAGAGCGTGGCCTCCTGGACCATTGTTTGCTTGAGTTCCAAACAATGGATAATGATAGGGTTGATAATGTTCGTTTTCGAGCAACATAGCCTCAACAATCACAAGTTGCTTCCACGTGGATGCTTCGGTTAAGCCGCCTTGTTCTATCTCGTTGATGACTCGAATAAAATCGAGGTTTGCTTGATATTCTTCTTCGATTTCATACAATAAGTCAACTTTTTCATCGTCTGGAAAAAACCCATCTTCACTGTTGTCAAACTTGAGGTGCATTCCACCGCTCGATAACACGAGAAAGAATACAAAACCAACGAGCAGTGTTTGTTTTGGCTTCGTTACGCTTTGGGTTGTTAACCAAAAAAATGGATTTTGCATGAGGATGGGAGCAAAAATGTTCGTTTTTAATGACTGTTTTTTCACACAATATCGATGAGGCTTTTTCCTTGCTCAACTTGCTCACCCATTTGGGCATGAATAGCACCGACTTCACCGTCTTGTGGTGCCAGTATTCGATGTTCCATTTTCATTGCTTCTAAGACCAGCAATGGTTGACCTTGTTCGACTTGCTCACCAACTGAGACGAAAAGTTCGAGAATTTTTCCTGGCATAGGTGAGATGCAATCTCCACTTGATACTTCGGTTCGTACACCTGGTTCGATTTTTTGAATCTTTAATGTGCTCCCATCAATCTGTATCCACCAAATATCACCTAATTTTTTGCAATATCCTGTTGTCGTTTTTCCTGATGGCAATTTGACACGGCACTTCCCTTGCTCAACGATTTCGATTTCATAGCCTTCAAAATGAAATGTTTCACCGTGCCGTGAAAGATTGACTTGATGAGTCTCGCCTTCGAGAAGGAACTCTGTCATAATGGAAACCTCCTCGAAATCGTTTGAAACGGATTGACCTGTCCTTCACCATCGATTGAACTTGATGCTACTGCTGCACGTGACCAACCCAATTGTTCACCAACTTCAGCAAGCAGCAATCCTGCTTCAAGGACCTCTGGTTGATGGAGCGCAGACCAACCATCAGGCCACACTTCCTCAATCGTCGTTGTGGTTGTCGTTGCTTGGATTACCGCATCGATATCACATAATTCTCGTAAAAATTGGCGGTTTGTCGTTGTACCAAGAACGATAAATTCATCGAGTGCTCTTCGTAACTTTTGAAGGCATTCGTGCCTCGTAGGTGCCCAGCAGATGAGTTTAGCGAGCATAGGGTCGTAGTAAGGTGTGACTTCATCGCCTTGCCGAACGCCTGTATCGAGACGGATTCCCGGGCCTTCTGGAGGTATGAACACTGCAAGAGGTCCAATCGATGGCAGGAAGTTTTGCTCGGGATCCTCTGCATATAAGCGAACTTCAATGGCATGACCTCGCATGTCGAGGGATTTCACCGACATTGGTTCTCCCTGTGCGATACGAAGTTGCTCTCGAACCAGGTCGACACCAGTCACCATTTCGGTAATAGGATGCTCAACTTGTATTCGAGTATTCATTTCCAAAAAGAAAAATTCACCGTTTTCGGTAAGCATAAATTCAACGGTGCCTGCACCAACATAATCAACTGCTTCTGCAGCAGAAACGGCTGCACTCCCCATCGCTTCTCTAAGTTCATCGGACAATGTAGCGCAAGGTGCTTCTTCGAACACTTTCTGATGACGCCGCTGAACGCTACATTCTCGTTCACCCAAGTGAATGGTTCGACCATGGGAATCTGCAAGTACTTGAATTTCGACGTGTTTTGCGTGCTCAAGCAATCGTTCAATGTACAGCCTTGCATCACCAAAAGCCGCCTTTGCTTCTCTGCGTGCGCCAACCGCTGCCGCATTGAAATCAGCGGGATTGCGAACGATTCGC
Source organism: uncultured Candidatus Poseidoniales archaeon (assembly GCA_964637985.1). Lineage (GTDB taxonomy): Archaea > Thermoplasmatota > Poseidoniia > Poseidoniales > Poseidoniaceae > Poseidonia. The sequence continues at coordinate 12,064 of CAZWXR010000003.1, read as the reverse complement.
ATCCCTTTACCGCCGCCACCGCTTGAGGCTTTGAGTAATAATGGGTATCCAACGCTTTGACTTGCTTCTTCAAGCAGCCGTAAAGCCTCATCGTCATCTGTTGATTCAATTTCTTCTCCAGGGATGACTGGAACGCCTGCATTCCTCATGGTCATGCGAGCAGTCATCTTATCCCCCATCTGCTCGATCGCATGTGGCGAAGGTCCAATCCAAACGATGCCCGCATCCATGACCGCTTGTGCAAAATCTGCCCGTTCAGAAAGAAACCCAAAACCCGGATGTATGGCACCTACACCCTCTTGGAGTGCGATATCTATGATTGCTTCGCCGTTGAGGTATGTTGATTGGATGTCATCGCCTTCGAGGATGACAACGTTATCTGCAAGTTCTGTGAACATTGACGATGCATCGTTTTTCGCTGCAATTGCTATGGTCTCAAGTCCCGCTTCTTTGCAAGCACGAAGGATGCGGCAGGCGATTTCGCCACGGTTCGCAACCAACACCTTCGAAAACATGTCCTCCACCATTATTCAGATTTCCAATGAGGTGGTCTCTTTTCTAAAAATGAAGAAAGCCCTTCCTGGCCTTCATCAGATCCTCGCATTTTACTTGTGTAATCAAGCGTCCACTCTCGAAGAGACGCATCATCACCACTCCAACGGTCGAATCCTAACGTGAGCAATTTAGCCTGAGTCACAGCTTGCGGACCTGTTGACATCACTTCAGCAATCATTGTTTTGACCAAGGTTTCAGCACCTTGGACATCATCGGCAACAGCATCGACCAGTCCAATGCGTAGTGCTTCCTCTGAGGTGATGCGGCTTGCTTGCATGGCAAGTCTACGGAATGTGGCTGAGCCAACTCTTCTGTACACATACGGTCCAATGACTGCAGGTAAGATGCCCAGTTTACCCTCTGAGAGAGCAATCTTGCTCGACGATGTGGCGACGGCATAATCGCTGCAAGAAACCAATCCCGCACCACCACCGAGAGCGACGCCTTGGGCGATGAGCATAGTAAAGCATGGATGAGCCCAGAGAGAGTTGAACAGGCGGTCCAATCGTTCGGAGTCGGCTCGATTTTCTTCGGGGCTTTTTGCACCAGCATCTCGCATCATCTCAATATCTGCACCTGCACAAAAATGCTTTCCAGCACCACGAAGAACAACGATACGAAGATACGGATTTCCTTCTTCGTCGTACAATTTGCCTTGAGAACCGACACTCATCGAGGATGTCCAATCGATTGCGTCGACCAAGTCTTTGATGAGTGAAATATTCATGGCGTTGTACTTCTCTTCACGGGAAAGAGTGATCGATGCTACTGGACCATCAAGTGAAAGCGCTATGTTTTCGTACACTGGTACTTGTTGTAGTGATTTCATATCCATTTCTCCAATATAAATTTTAAATTTTCAATTGAAATATTACATTCTAAAAATGCCATAATTACTGTCGGGCAGAGGCGCGTTTTGAGACGAGGCCAAACACAAGCCAAGAACATCCCTCGTATCACGCGGGTCGATAATGCCATCATCCCACAATCGTGCTGTCGAATAATATGGGCTACCCTCAACTTCGTATTTCTCGAGTATAGGGGAGCGGAACGCGTCCAAATCACTTCCAGTCATCGGTTCTTTGCCTTCCCGAGCGAGTTGATCTTGCTTGACAGTTGTCAACACATCTGCCGCTTGCGGACCACCCATGACTGAAATTCTCGCATTGGGCCACATGAATAAAAATCGGGGGTCATATGCACGTCCACACATACCGTAATTCCCAGCACCATGTGAGCCCCCGACGATGACTGTAAACTTTGGCACATTGACACAGGATACCGCAGTAACAAGTTTTGCACCATCTTTTGCAATACCACCTGCTTCGTAAGCCTGGCCTACCATGAATCCTGTAATGTTTTGAAGGAAGAGAAGTGGTATGCCTCGCTGGCCACACAACTCAACGAAGTGTGCACCTTTGAGCGATGATTCTGAGAACAAGATGCCGTTGTTCGCAACAATGCCAACTTTGTACCCATGAATATGGGCGAACCCACACACAAGTGTTGTGCCATATCTTGCTTTGAATTCATGAAATCTCGAACCATCCACCATTCGTGCGATAAGTTCTCGAACATCGACGGGTGTACGATTATCTTCAGGAATAAGGCCCAGAAGTTCCTCTGGGTCATAGAATGGTTCTTCCACCGGAGAGGTTTGATATGCTGTCTTTTCTGACACACCAAGATTCTCAACGATGTTGCGGACAAGGCGAAGTGCTTCATCTTCGTTTTCGGCAAAATGGTCTGCTACGCCCGATTTTGCGGTGTGGACATCAGCACCACCGAGGTCTTCTGCTGATACCTCTTCACCAGTCGCAGCTTTGACAAGTGGCGGGCCGGCAAGGAAGATGGTCCCATTCCCTTTGACAATAATCGATTCATCCGACATTGCTGGAACATATGCACCACCCGCTGTACACGAGCCGAGAACCGCTGCAATTTGGTAAATGCCATCGCCTGACATTCTTGCTTGATTTCTAAAGATGCGGCCAAAGTGGCCTATGTCTGGAAACACTTCATCTTGCATTGGGAGGAATGCTCCGCCAGAATCGACAAGATAAATGCATGGCAGATGGTTTTCATGTGCAATCGTCTGTGCACGAATGTGTTTCTTCACCGTCATTGGATAGTATGAGCCTCCTTTTACAGTTGCATCGTTGGCAACAAACATACATTGCCTGCCATGCACTGAACCAATACCTGTTACGATACCTGCAGAAAATGCCTTACCGTCATACAATTCATGAGCGGCGAGTGGAGATAGTTCAAGAAAAGCGGTGCCTGGGTCGATGATTTGCTCAATTCGTTCTCGTGGTAATCGCTTATCTCTGGACCGATGGCGTTGAACATACTTTTCGCCACCGCCTTGATACGAACGTTCTAGACGTTGCTTCAAGGTCGAAATGAGGGCTTCATTGTGATCTTTTCGCCCAATGAACTCCTCGCCGTTCACCATTGCATGAGATGGTAATCTATCCATGGCGACCCCTAAGATGAACGCAGGCGTCGGTGTTCTTTAATTTCATTCAACAAACTTTAGCAATCAGACGCCAAGCATGAGGCGGCCAATATCCCTCAAACCCGGTGCAAGACCAACAATCATGACTGCTAGAACGATCAAAAGCCGCAAGTGTGCCTGTCGTCGTTCAATACGCATTTTGGAAAAAAGAAAGGCAATGGCAGCGACAAGGCATGCTTTGATGACAGCGAAAAACCATGCGCCTTCGCCAAGAGAAATACCTAATGCGTCGTTGATTTGACCACCGATTCCAATTACACCATTGCTTACAGGATGCTTTTCACCATATCCAAAAAAATCGATGCCCATCATCGTTGCAAAACCATCGCATAATTGCCCAAACACCATGCCGAGCACCATTGGATGGGCGAGAAGTGCTTTGCTAGACAGGAGTTCTACAGGGTGGTCTTTGTACGATTCAGCGTTCTTTTCCCAGTCATCAATGCTGTACCCATCTGGGATAATACCTGGTTTGAATCCTGTGAGTTCGAGTTGGCGTGCATCTTCTTTGCCAATGTTGTACAGTGCATAACATACGGCAAGGGGAATTCCAATCACGATGATTGCTGGCCACAAGACTGCCCCTTCGGAAACTTTTCCTGATTCTTGCACCCACGGCGTTGAAAGGAATTGAAACCAATGAAATACACCAAGAACAATCGCAGAGATGGCAAAGGCGAGCAAGCCTCGAGTCATAGCATCCCAATCTCTTGTTTGAACAAGCACAAGCCAAACTGACAAAAGTGATGCAAACAGGCCAAAATTCACATACAAACTTCCTATTTCAGGATGCTCATCATATGAAGAAGAGTAGAACACCATCCAATGGAGGGTGAGCAGACCAGCAATCAGAACAAAGAGGGTGAGTCGTTGTGTATGTTCTGAAGCATCTGATGCTTCACCATCAAGAAAGCCAGCAAAAAAATGGGATGCGATCGCCACGAAAATAAGTTGGAAAGCCAACACGAGATGAATGATAGGTGATATGAAAAAAATGTCGACTGTTGTACGGAAAAAATCCGCATCCTCGAGCACCCGTAACACCGGTGCTAAACAGACCCACGCAATGAGGGCAATCGTCATATTCTTTCCATAAGGTATGTTCCACTTTCGAAACAGTGCTTGAAAGAGGACGACACAGAAAAGTAGCGATGAAGTGTAAATTGCGGTGTTTTGAGGAGTATATCCTGCATCACCAGATGTTCCAGCATCTTTGACGACCGGGTCCCAGATAACTGGTTTAAGGCCCTCCACCCAAAAAGCATCGAAGGCTACGACAAAACCTGCCAGAACACCACAGATGGCAACCAAAGCAATCCACATAACGATTTTTTCAAGCAAGGAGTATTCATCATAATCAAGGACATTGGTTGTTGCACTCATCCCTTCGTCCATGATGACCATTCCTAATTTGCTCCACGAGTCGTAGTATTTTGATGCACCGTTATGGTGCCCTATGAAGGAGGTGTTTCAATCACTCTTCTTCTTGGCTCAAGCGTGCAATAAGGTCTGCTTTCTTGCCTCCGACTGGAAGACCGCGCTCTTTGCACAAATCTTTGAGCTCTGCTACGGATTTCTTTGAGTAATCTTCGCTGTGGTCATGGTCGTGGTCGTGGTCATGGTCGTGGTCGTGGTCGTGGTCGTGGTCGGCTACGGCTCGGTCCTCGTGAACCTCAACGAAGCGTACGGTGCCACAATCCATTGATTCTCGTAGCGTTGTCACAACTCTGAATTTGGTCATAGCAGCGTTTGTATCAAACAACATGGTTTGAGGAAGAGTGATGGTAATGTCTTTTCCGGATATTTCAACTTCAAAGTCTGAATGTCCTGTTGTTGATTCAAGGAGTGCTTGAACTCTTTCGACTTCACCGTCAACAACTGCAACAATCTTGAATGAGTACTTGAGTGTCTTTCCAGCCATTGGATGATTGTAATCAATTCGTGCTCGTCCTGCTGCAACATAGGTGACAATACCTTGACGTCCGCCTATGTTGACGGGGGCTCCGATGTAGAGAGAACGTGGGTCCTGAACGGAACTTGCAAGTTTCTGAAAACTGATTGTTTCCATGAGTTCTGCATCTTTTTCGCCGTATCCTTCTGCTGGAGGAATGACAACTTCAATTTCCTTGTTTGGTTTTGCATCGGAAAGAGCTGCATCGAATCCTGGAATCAACTGACCGGTACCAACAACGCAAACCATTGGTGTATATTTTCGACCTTCTTGGTGCATTTCGTGCTCTTTAGCAACCTCTTCTCGAGTTGTCTCAATCAATTTCCCTTCTTCTCCGTCGTAGAGTTCATAATCGACATGCACAATGGTTCCTTCGTCCATTCTATCACCTTAGGTGATTTGGCGACCTACCTCTCCTTCATAACTTGATTGGAAGATTTCACTCTTCCTCTTCATCAGTTTTCCTGAATGTTGGGGCTGCCAAAGAAAGCATCCCCGTCAGCATCAAAACCCATCCAACCCAAACCAAATGCGACCCGTGTAGTGTGTACACTGTCACCCGAATCAGTTCAACTGATTCAGTTCCGTCGGTGGAAACGCTTTGCATGAGTGAGGATGCTTGCGTACCATCGAAAATGACAACTGTATCTCCTGTGAGTCTTGAATAGGTGTCAACCTCTGAACGCGGAAACATCGTTGAATCAAATCGTAAAACTCCAGGTTGGAGCGTTGTCAATTTTTCTCCAATTTTTCCATCATCAATTGAGTAGATTTCAATTGATAAGGTCACGAGGCCATCGCCCACCTCTAGGTCATCAGAAGTCAACTCCACATCGGTAAACATGTAACCATAGCCTTCGTACACAACGACTTCGTCTCGAATTAATGTGACACGGTGAGTCGCATCTCCTCGATCGACGAGTGTTGTGGTGAAAATATGACCAATGATGAGCAAAAGTAAGCCGAGGTGCGTCATGTGTGCTTTGAACGAAATCGAATTCAATCGCTTCCCTCGTTGGCGTCGATTTTTTGCTTCGATGACAAGTTCGTGAATGACAAACGGTGCTGCAACCAACGTCATGGGAAGAACCACCCATGCAAGATGCCCTCTGCTCACAATTTCTGAAATTGAATGGTCTGAATCGAAGCCCCAAGCATGTGGAGCAAAAAACAAACCCATCATTGAAAACACAACAACGCTCGATAATCCAATCATCATTGTTTTTCTATCGAGATGGCGTCCCATGTAGAGATAAAAACTGCAACCTAGAGCAAATAAAAACGGCGCTCCGTATAATTCGTGGGTTTCAAAACTCACTACATCAATGCTTGAAAGAAGAATGACCCAGGTCAAAATAAGATATATTGCTGCGATGACGACACTACCCCACAACGCAAACCTAGGCTTGAACATGTCAATTTTCTTTGATGAATTATCACTAGATGATTGTACAATGAGCCATGGGTGCATGAAGAAGAATAACATGATGGCGGCTTGATATATCGAAATCATGTTGCTCCAAGCAGCAGAAATCGAAACTGCTACCCCGGCAGTAGCCCAACCCCATTTTTGCATATATTCGGCGTACTGCATCGCAAAAATACAGCAGACAAGTGCTGTTGTGAGCATGATATCTTGGATAACGAAATAGGTTAGAAGTGAAAATACGACGGCTAATCCTTCTTTTTTCGATGTCATCCGATGGGAAGCATAAGAAGCGAGAAGTGGAAGGAGGCCAAAAATCAAGTAACCAACCGGAGGTATGAACGCAAAGAGTGTCGGCCCTACAAAGAGTCCAACGGTGACGAGAGCGACAGGTGTCAAGAACATCCACTGCCCAATATTCACATTGGTAAGCGAAGTCGATTTCATACGGATATGGGCGAGCCAAGCACCGACGAGCATGAAACAAATCAAAAGATAACTCATGATCTCCAGGGCCACATCACCTTCTCGTAGTACCATGAAACGAAAAAACACATCACTTGATGAGAGGGCTGAGTCATCTTGAACAAACGTGTGGACGGATGTGGCCCACACACCTCCTGCTCTGGTCACCAAAGTTGCAAAAATAGCCATAAAACCTGCAACGAGAGCCCCGCCTATCCACAATGAATCCGATACTTTACCAGGACGGGTGCGCAAATGAACCATCATGGCAAGAACAATCCATGGAAGGAACGATCCGGTTTCAACTGGGTCCCAAGCCCAATACCCTCCCCAATCAAGAATGAGGTATGCCCAAAGTCCTCCGAGACCTATGCCTAGAGTTGTGATGAAGAACGCTGGACGAAGTATGGGGATTATTCGTTGCTTCAAATTTGAATCTTCATGTGAAAAAATTGAGCTTAGACCTATGGTCGCAAGCAATAAGCAGTACGAATAGGCCAAGAAAATGAGTGGAGGATGAATCACCATGAGGTCGGTTTGAAGCAAGGGATTCAAGCCTTGAGAACGTATCGGGGATACCAATTCTTCAAAGGGCTTAAGCGAGATGGCAATAAGAAGCAGTAGAATCATCATTCCATAATGGAACCTCAAGCGGAGTGCATGTGTTTCAGCCCGTTCCCCCTCCAATGCATGACGGTAGACGAAGGCGAGAAGACCCATCCAGCCAAACCAAAGCAAGAGAGGTCCCTCTCTTGCAGCCCAAGTCGCTGCAAATCTGTATCGAAGAGGGAGGTGTTCTCCGCCGTGTAACGCGACGTGAAGAAAATTGGTATTGTTCGTGATAAACAACATCGCAAGAACTGCAAATGGAAGTGCAAATAGGATGTGTAGGCTATGGTTGAACCAACTCGGGTGCTGTTCTGGCCTTGGTTGAATCATCAGATAGATGAGGGCGATGAGGGATATCCAAAGAATGAATTCCCACATGGTCATCCGAACCGTTGATGTTTCAAGTATATTACCAACCAAAGAACTTAGCTCGTGAATATCCAAACGAAAGGAGAACGGAAATCACTTTCTTTGTGTACAATGTTGGCTTTCTGAACAATATTTTCACGCCTATCCAAGCCTTATCGAGTGGGGACATGTTGCCAAGTTCCTCCGGCAGACACCGTGCCATAACAGACATTTGTTCGTCACTCAAATCATACAATGCGGTTTTACCTTTGAGAATTTTATGATAGGGTGGGAAGGTCGATTTCCATGCTTTTTCGTACCCTGAAAGATGTTTGGCTTCGAGCGAACTACGTTGAATGGCTGCATGAATCGTTTGTGCTGCTTCTCTCCCGGACCATAATGCGAGATGGGAGCCTCCTTCGAACAATGGAGAGGTGAAACCAGCAGCGTCACCAACGAGAATCAATCCATCGGCAACTGTGACGCTGCGAGGTCCCGAAATTGGAATCGTTCCTCCAAACGGTCGTACTTTCATTCCGTCCGCCCTCCACGGTGGATTTGCTGTTGGCTTGGGTTTGAGATAGGTATCTTCGATAAACGAGTCAAGATATTTGACAGCACCTTTTTTGTCCGTTGTCACAAGCCCTACATTTGCTCTTCCTTCTTTTTTGGGAATCATCCAAACATACCCGTGGGGTGAGTACTTTGGCCAGAGATAAAAGTCGAGGTAGCCGTCATTTTCAACTTCGTGCATCTCATATTGAAAGCCCGCAATCACCTCAACTTCCGTGCCCATGTCGAGAATTTTTGAAGCCACTCCTGAAACACCGGATGCATCGATCACCGCTTTGCATTCGATAGGAAATTGTTCGCCTTTTCCATCAATAACCCAATTAGAAAATTCATTATTGCTATTGTATACTCGCTCCATTTTTGTAACTTTATGGTGCAAATGAAGTTCCGCTCCAACCTTGCATGCTTCATCGCACAACCATCGTTCAAAAAGATGCTTTTCAAGAACATAGCCTGGTTCGGTTAGTTTCTTAGCAGTTGAATCTGGAAAAATGACTCTAATACCTTTCACATGAAGTGCGATGACTTCGTCAGGAAGGGTCAGATCAAGATTATCAACAGCGATTTGTGAAAGGCATTCTCCACAGTGAACAGGTGTGCCGACTTCTGGGTCAGCTTCGAGAATCATTGTCTTTAATCCTAGCCTCGAACAGTGCAATGCTGCGGAGCCACCACCCGGACCAGCCCCGATAATGACCACATCACAGACATTCATGATGACTCCTCCTTTACCTAACCACACAACACAGGCTCATGAACAAAACGGTGGCATTTTTCGGTAATGATAGCGTCAAAGTTTTTAATTGAATATTTCAATTTTAAATTGAAATTTTATTTTTCGATAGCAGTCGTAACATCACGCTCACCATTGGCCCAATACACAATGCAAACACCAATGTCCCAAACCCAACATCCCCACCAAGAAGCCATCCAACAGAAAGTGCTGTACATTCTATGACCGTTCGCACAATGCCGATGGAGATTCCTGTTTTTCTATGGAGGCCAGTCATCCACCCATCACGTGGCCCTGGACCCAAGTTCGCAGTGAGGTAAAATCCGCTACCAATGGCGATAAAGGCAGTTCCAACAATCACCGTAATGAATGATGCAAAGGTCGATGTTGGCCTAGGCAAATATGGTAATGCAATATCGATCATCGCGGCGATGATGATAATATTGAGGATAGTGCCAACCCCTGGTTTTTCTCGTAGAGGGTACCACAAAGCGAGCACGACAACACTGACAATGAATGTAGCTCGTCCAATCGTTGTCCCCATCTGTTCTGCAAGGCCCATCGCTAATACAGTCCAAGGTGTGACGCCCCAAACTGCAGATACGATGACTGCATCGCCTAAACCAAAGAGAATTAACCCAAAAATAAGAACCAACATCGTCGAAAATTTTGGTTTTCGTTCAAAAGGATCGGCAGCACTCCACCGCATTGTTGGGATGGCTTTCTTCCTTGAACCTCTCAAGAGACGTAAGAAGATATTTCGATGTTCAGAAGAGACCAATCAAAACCCCTCGGTTATGCCAGATATTCATGCTACTTGTCCTTTTAACATCGAAGAGATTCATTTTGCCGTTCATCAGCGAAATACGGAGGTTCATAGGTGAGAACTTCAACGCAAGGGTGTGGCATGGAGGACGCTTCGCAAGTGGGTTGACCACCTCGAATCACGGGGTGAATTGCTTCGAATGCCCCAACCTGTCGATGTGGAATACGAAGCAGGAGCGATTGCAGATTTACTCGTGAAGAACGATGGCCCTGCCGTTCTCTTTGAGCAACCCCGATTGCCAGATGGTACGATAGCATCGATACCACTTCTCATGAATGCATTTGGTAGCCATGACAGGACGCTACGAGCGCTTGGTGCAAGTCACGAAACAGAAATTGGCGACCGAATGGTCGCTATGATGAAACCTGATATCGGCCTTTACATGAGAAAGCCGTGGAAAGGATTGCCATTGCTTCGTGATGCATTAGCAATGCCGCCCAAGAAAGTTCGACGAGGTAAATGCCAACGGGTCCGGCTCCCGCTTGATTTAACCAAACTACCAATTCCAAAAACATGGCCGATGGACGGGGGCCATTTTGTTACATTACCTCTTGTCGTAACAAAGAACGCAGATGGAGAACATAACCTTGGTATGTATCGTGCTCAAGTCTTCAACCAAAAAGAGTTAGGTCTTCACTGGCAGATTCACAAGCACGGGGCAGAACATGCCGAACGTGGTGAAAGAATGCCCGTTGCAGTATGCATCGGCGGACCTCCTGAACTCATTTTTTCAGCTATTGCACCTTTACCAGACAACCTCTCAGAGTATCAATTCGCAGGCATTCTTGGAAGAAAATCTCTGCCAATTACGAAGGCACTAACTCAGGACCTGTATGTGCCTGCAGAAGCAGACATCATTATCGAAGGATACTGCGACCCAACTGAAACAAAATTGGAAGGTCCATTCGGCGACCACTTTGGCTATTATTCATTGACTGGACAATACCCAGTTCTGCATGTCACAGCGATCACGTGCCGAAAAGATGCCATGTTGCCCGCCACCATCGTAGGTTTACCACCAATGGAAGATGGATATCTAGGTGAAGCAATTGGAAGACAATTTTCGCCCGTCCTCCGTTTCCAACATCGCGATGTCGCAAGCGTTCACCTCCCCCTTGAAACAGGTTTTCACAATCTAGCAATTGTCGCCTCAAAGCAACGATATCCGCGGCAAGCAAGGAAGACGGCTTTGGGATTGCTCGGTGCTGGACAGATGATGTTTCTAAAAATCATCACCGCAGTAGACCAAAACCATGACCCTAAAGACCTCGATGCCTTTCTTGATGCACTCAACAATAAAGTCGAGATTGCGAAAGATGTTATCGTCTTACCAGGGATGGTTGCTGACGCTTTAGAAGCCTCATCGCCGTTTGAAAACGTTCACGACAAATTACTCATTGATGCCTCGTCAATCGTGAGCACAGACCCTCGTTCTCAAGCACCACCGCTCGAAGGTTCATTCAATATTGAAACACCAGAATGGAGGCAAAAAGGTACATCATCTTCGCCATTCACCGACATTGAACAAGTTCATGCTCTTGAGAATGTTCGACAGTCGAGAATGCTGAGGGATAACATGCTCGTTGTATCAACAAATATCAGCGACAGCCCAACTGCACGTGATGGCGGAACAGGCTCAAACGATGATGCGGAAGCCAAACGTCGAGAGAAAATTCTCCAATTGAGAAATCAAATTTGGCAATTGGATTCTCAACGTTTAATTCGTTGGTTGTTTATCACAAATGATGACCTCGATTTAACAACCAAAAAGGCAAGGCGGCGACTCCTTTGGCAACTCACATCCCGATTCGATGTGAGCCGAGGCCTCTCGTTTGACGAAGGTAAAGATAGGCTGTGTTGGGATGCGACAACGCCCATCCCCTCAGACCAATACGGTGTTCGAAGATGGCCTGCAATCACTCTTCACAGCGATGAAACCCTTGAAAAAGTGGCAAACCATCCCGAACTCAAGAAATATCATTGGCCGCCCCACCTTTCATTTGGGGGACCTGTGGAATGAACATGAAGCAGGTCATGTCTTTCGTAAAGGTAGAGCA
>CAZWXR010000002.1:0-52129 GCA_964637985.1 uncultured Candidatus Poseidoniales archaeon | reverse complement strand
TCAGTTCTTCTTGAAGGTGGGCATTCGACCTTATGGGAAGGTTATGAAAGGTCGTGCTCGTAGAGTTACTATGGCAGGCTCGACATTTACTATTCCAAAGGCACGCCCGAATGGACCTCCATTTTTTTCAAGAAATCAAATTGCTCAGATGCTCCATCAAGTTGCCATTCTCTTGGAATTACAAGATGCAAATGTGTTCAGAATTCGCTCATATCAAAACGGGAGTCGAATCATAGGTTCAATTTCTGAAGATTTCAACGAACTCGTGGCCAGTGGAGAATTGTTCAATCTCAAAGGCATTGGAAAAGGACTCGGAGAGGCCATCACAGAGGCAATGAACACAGGAGATTGGCCACAAGACTGGATTCGCCTACACACTGACACACCACAAGGTCTTATCGAAATGCTTGGTATTCCAGGACTGGGACCGAAGCGAATCAAAATAATGCATGAAGAACTTGGCGTCGATTCGGTTGCATCGCTCAAAGAAGCAGCACAGGACAACAGGATTGCTCCTATGAAAGGATTTGGCGAAAAAACACAGCAGCGGATGCTTGATGGCATTGAACTCTTGTCTCGATTTCATGCCCGTCGTCGCTTGGATGTTGGTCTACGATACGGTCAAGTGCTCGAAGCGAAGATTTCCGCGATTTCTGGCGTCAAACATGCGACATTAGCAGGTAGTGCAAGAAGGAGAAGAGAAACAATTGGTGACCTCGATATTGTTGTTGCTGTTGACGATCAAGAAAAAGACGATGTTTCTCAAGCTATTCTCAATTTATCGGGTATTGCGGATGTCAAAGGTGCTGGCGACTCAAAAATCAGCCTGATTCTCGACACCTCCATTTTTGAAGAAGAATTTCGACTTGGCCATATCGATAAGAATGTCCTCGAAGCCATCGGTGGTGACGATTACGAACAACTTGAAGCATCAGGAACAATAGATGCCCAGGTTCGATTGGTCCCTCCACACATCGCACCATTTACGCTTGCATATTTCACGGGTAGCAAAGAACACAATATTGCGATGCGACAAAGAGCGATTGAGCGAGGGCTCAAACTCAACGAGTTTGGACTCATTCCCGATGAGAGCGCTGGCGAACTCAAGGGAATGGAAGCCGCAAAATTCTCCCTCCCTGCAGGAAGTGAACAGGATATTTACGCCCATCTCGACCTTGATTTTGTCGAACCTGAATTGAGGGAGGACATGGGTGAAGTCGTAGCAGCCGAAGCAAAAGCGTTGCCAGTTTTGATTGAACCTCAGGAGATGCGTGGTGCCCTGCATAATCACACAACATTGTCGGATGGGGAAGCTAGCCTCGAACAAATGGCTGACGCTGCGAGGCACCTTGGTTGGTCGTGGCTTGGCATTGCCGACCACTCGCCAACGCTTAAGATTGCAAATGGTGCGAACGCTGATGATTTACTTGCCCAAGGTGAAACTATCAAACAGTACAATCAAGCATGGAAGGAAGAGGGTGTCGATTTCAAACTCTATCACGGCGTTGAATCCGATATTCTTGAGGGTGGTAAGCTCGACCATCCTGATGATGTCCTCGCTGAATTAGATTATGTAGTAGCAAGTGTTCATGCGATGACAAAATGGCGAAACCGCGATGAGCAAGAAAACACAGAGGAATTGCTCAAGGTGATCGACCATCCATCCACCACCATTGTGGGCCATCCCACTGGTCGAATTTTACAAGGAAGAGAGGGCTACGAAATTGACTTGTTTGCCGTCCTTGAGCATATGGCCGAGTACAACGAGCGCGGCATTCTCAAGGCGATGGAATTGAATGCAAGCCCGTACCGGCTCGACCTTGATTGGCGAATGTGCAAACATGCAAAAGGACTTGGCGTCCCAGTCTTCATCAATCCAGATGCACACTCAACAAGAGGATTAGCCGACATCTCATATGGTGTGATGGCTGGCAGAAAAGGCTGGCTTGAATCGAAAGATGTCCTCAATACCAGAACAATTGACGAACTTGATGTGCTTCTTGCTCAAAAGGAAGAAGACACACCTTCATGAATCACCATCATTTCGTGTGTATATGCGAACATTGCGTACGTTGATTATGGGCGGCGTCATGTTCATTCCAGGCATGTTCCTTGGTCTCGTGATTTGGTACCTCGCTGGAAAACCAACATCGGAACCACTTGAAACTCTCATCTGCAATGGCATCCCCCTCGTGTCAATCTTCTTAGGACTCTTTTTTGGTTGGGCAACAGGCGAAGAATATGGCTTGAAAGTTGAATAAGACCACGTCGTGATGTCCATGAAAAGGTCCGAAAAAGCCGAACGAATTATGGCCATGCTCGAAGAATTGTATCCTGAGACGCCCGTTCCACTGGACCACACAAATGCGTTTGAATTGCTTGTTGCAGTCCTCATGAGTGCCCAAACCACTGACCTAAAAGTCAACGAAGTCACTCCTGCCCTCTTCAAAAAGGCAAATACTGCTGCGAACATGGCTCAACTTGATGTTGAAGTGATTCGAAATGATATTCGACAAATCGGTTTGGCCCCTACAAAAGCAAAAAACATCAAACGCTTATCGGAAATGATTGTGGAACTTCACGGTGGTAAGGTCCCTAATTCTTTCGAACATCTCGAAGCATTACCTGGAGTTGGTCATAAAACAGCGAGTGTTGTTATGTCACAAGCCTTCGGTGTTCCTGCATTTCCTGTTGACACGCATATTCACCGATTAGCTGCAAGATGGGGCCTTTCCAATGGCACTACAGTTGAAAAAACTGAGCATGACCTCAAGAACATTTTTCCACGAGATGCGTGGAACAAACTCCATTTGCAAATTATTTTCTTTGGTCGAGAGTATTGCCCAGCACGCTACCATGACCTCACAACATGTCCAATTTGCTCATGGGCTTCGACAAAAAAGCGTCAAGAAATGGAGCGTAAAAATCACAAAAAATAGAGCCTTTCGGCACGCACTAACCAACGCCGAAGACAGATGAGGCCTGCTCAAGTAGAATGGCAGTCAAGAATGATGCAATGCCAGCAACCCAAGTAAGCGTGATCATTTGGCCGAGCGCACTGGTTTTGGTACCACCACGCAAACGTGTTGCAATGATAGACACAGAGATAATTTGAGAAAGAATGATGATGGAGACGACGATTTTGAACATTCGAATATTATCATCAACGCCCGTGGGGTCTTCCATCACAGGCAAAGCAAGACCTGCTCCAAATTCTGAAAGTGCGTTGACGTCGGTGTCGGTAAAGGAACTAGCAACGCCAGCAATTGCTTCACCAAGTTGCAAAACAATGGAAATTGTGACATTGAGTGAAGCAACGCTTGAAATCATCAAACCAAGAGCTACACCCCACATGGTATTGGCTGAAAGTGAACGTCGATGACGAAGTGAAAGCAGATTACCCACTGACCTTGATACCATCTCAGCAGTTGCAGCGGGTTGACCTGAGGACTGCGAACCTTCAATGTATATTCTCGTGTATCGTGAAATCACGGCCGAATTTGTATCTGCATTGAAATAATCCCAAGCACGGTCAGAGTCAATACGAGTTGATAATCGCTTTTCAAGCCTGTCAATTGAATTATCCAGTAACCCGAAATCAATTCCTCGAAGCGCTCGAATTGTAGCGGAAGGTTCTGCTGAACGAGCTTGAGCAGTTCCGCCAAGTGCACGAATAAAATCAGGATATGTTTCGTCTCTTCGTTGAATTTGGCTTTCTTCTCGTCCAATCATCGTCGATGGTAGGAGGAAAGGTGTAAACGGGATGACAATATACAGCAACCCATATTTGTCCCAATTTTGCGAGAGCAACTCCCACAGAAAAATCGCAGAGAAACTAAAGATGACCAAAAGGAAGGCTGAGATTCCTGTTGCAATGAGAAATGACCGTCTGAAATTAATTCTAAATGGCGTATCCATCTCATCGCGGGCGAATGTTTGGTCCTTTGGAATGGTAGAGCGGAATGCAAAGACTGCACCAATTTGAACACTGACGAAAACAAGAGAGGCAAGGAGGAGATATCGAATCCGGCTCGCTAACTCAATGGGGGTGTTTCCACCGCTGCCTACTTCAAACAAGACGAGATGAATGCCTGCGATGACAAGAGCGAACAAACCCGCTGTGACCAAACTCACATAAATTTCTTTGAGTGTGTCGACAGATTCGAGACGAGTGTCGTAAATGGTGTTATACTGCTCAGCAATCGTTTCTTGCTCACTTCGCATGAATTCATCAATTGGTTGACCTGCCTCAATCGAGAAAGCCATTCTGTCGAGGAAGTCTGACCAAAGAGGGCTCGGACTTTGAAAAGCGACAATTCTTGCAGCCTCTGGTAACGAAGTATGCCATTTATCCACCAAGGTTTCAATTCGTTGGACTTCGGATGCTAATTCACCATAATCTTTCATTTCTTTGAGAATATCGAAGATCGACTGTGCACCGACCTCACCAAGAGATAGAATCCCCATTCTTGTGATGAACATGTGCATTTCTTCTTCAATGAGATTCGCTGAACGTGATACGTCAACCAAAGGATAGGCTACCGCCGCCCCTCCAAGAAGAATTGGGAGGAGAAGAATAAGGAGAATTCCGGAAAAACCAGAGAACAGCGCACCTTCTGAGAAACCACCGGTTAGGAAGATGATGAGAATGGCTGCTAGAGCACCAACGCCCATCACAGGAACAACATAGAACAGAAAGAATCGTTCAATGGGCATTTCGAGGCGTCGAACGGCGATTTGCCAAATTGGCATTTTTTCCATCGTTCTAGCACCTCATTTTTGATTGACGCCAACCCACGAACTGACTGCTTTCTCAAATGATTCCATGCCGTTATTGTAGTAAATTCCGAGTAAATCGAATACATCGTCGTAATGCGTCAAACCACGGTCGCACATGCGTTGAATTGCTGCTGCACGGCGTTGCATATCATCGTAAATGTCACGCTTATTTGCATACCCTGCCATGGCTGCAATCTTGTTTTCAAGCAAGTGACTTTGGAACATACCTCGGAAGTAGTGCTTGTCTTTAACGGGGTCCCATTCGAACATACCACGAGTCAAAACACCGTCGCTGTGTTTGTTGTAACCGATCACTTCGTCAATACCTGTGATACGACGTGCAATACCTCCGCCAGGTGCTTCGACAACTTCTTGGAAAATCGCAAAATTTAGGTTATCGAAAAATCGAATTGGAACATTGATAGGGTCACCTGTGAATCTTTGAATCATCTTAACAATCGAAGATGCGTGGAATGTAGCGATAACTGGGTGGCCAGTTTGCATGGCCTGGAAGGCTGTAGCACCTTCAACACCACGAATTTCACCAATGATGATGTATCGTGGTCGACTACGAAGAGCTGCTTTCAGAAGATCGAACATTTCGACACGAGATTCTTCGTTTTTGGAATCTCTTGTGACGAGTCGCTGCCAAATCTTATGTCGTACTTTAACTTCAGGCGTATCTTCAGCAGAGTAAATCTTGACATTGTGGTCAATGAAAGGAAGAATTGCATTGAGCGTTGTGGTTTTACCCGATGCTGTTTCACCAGAAACAAGCACAGACATACCATATTCAAGACATATCCAAATGTAGGCGGCCTGTTGAGCAGACATTGTACCCCAATTGATCAACTGGGTAACAGATATTGTTTCTTCAGCAAATTTTCGAATAGTGAATGACGGACCTAGCATCGATACGTCATCAGAGAAAATGATGTTGATACGAGAACCGTCGAGCAACGCACCGTCAATAATAGGCTTATTGTCCGAAACTGGCCGTCCTATTCTTTCGGACATAGCACGTAGATAACGAGAGAGAAGTTCTCGCTCACGGAATCGAATGTTTGAGGTCACCATGCCAAACACCTTGTGGTCCATGTGAATGTGTTTCAGTCCTACGGAGTGAATATCCTCCAGCATCTCATCAGAAAGCAGTGGCTCTAAAGGTCCATTTCGAATGAGATCACGGATGATGATGTACCGTAATCGCTCTCGTTGGGTCAAGTTGACGATTTGGCGTTTATCTTCCAATCCAACGATTTCCCACAGTCGTCCTTGACGACGGGTCATCGCATTCACCTCTGAATCCAAAACTGTGTACTGGTCGATCATTCCACTAAGGATTGTTTCAAACTCGGAATCTGTCGTGAACGCAGGTGCCGTTGGGGCCTCTTGGAGAAGTGTTTCCACAAGGCCCCGACGAATGTTTTCCTCTTGGTCAGTCAGTTGAGGTTCAAGACCAAACCATAGAACTTGGCCGCCACCCTCTTCGTCTTCAGGAGGTTCATAGATGTGAACGAAAATTGGTTCTTTTGTCACATAGATGAGGTTCAACGGACGTTGTTTCTTGGCATCTCGGTCAAGTGGACCGTAGTAAATCGGACGAGAACCATGTTGCATTTCGAAGTCTCGAACCCATTCTGCAACGTGAGGATGAGCATTCATGACGCCATTGAGGTCGCCTTTTGCAAATCTCGATTCCTCTGCCATTCTTTCCACCTCAACTGACCGCAGTGATATCCACAATGAATCCCATGCTTGGTTCAACACGCCATCCAATCGAAGTTTGAACTGGACCCGCTGCACGCAGGAAGCGTGTTACGACAATATTTCGCTTCAAATCTCCACCGATCATCGCCGTTTGCATATCAAGGACAACTTCTGCTGAAGCCCGCATTGAGTGAAGGAGACGACCGTCCATTTCATCTGGGTCAATACACATCATGATTGAACGACCTTGTGAGGCTATTTTTCTCATTTTTTGCATGAACAAAAACCTCTCATTGGCATCTAAATTCGCTGGAACAAGCGCGCTGGCTGCGTCAATAATCACAACATCCGCCATCGCAACAGCGGGGCTATCAAGAACTTCTGAAATCATGACATCACTACGTGATTCAGCGATGGTACCAAAACGACTGATGACCATGATTCGTCCTTCTCGTATCGATTCAGTAACACCATATCCGATGGATTCCATTTGTTCAATCCAACCTCTTGTCGTAAGTTCAGTGGTAATGACAAGCACTTTCACATCGTTTTCAACAAGTCCGTAAGTCAACCTTTGAGCAATCAATGATTTTCCACCTCCAACTCTGCCTTGCACAACATACAACGAACGATTAGGCAACCGCAAGCCTAACGAATCAGCAAGTGAATCGGTTTCCAAATCAAATGGGAAACCGTCCTCGACCGGTTTATGTGCAATAACAAAGGGGTCTTCATCATCAGATTTCATGAAGTCTCACCTCTTTAGAAAACGACGTTGTATACGTATGACCACCAAAAAATTCTGAAGTCGCAGTGACAAATAATTTGATGTCTTGGTTATCTGATAAGGACGAGTATCCAGCGTCAGAAAGTGTAATTTCCATAATGTAACCCGACACCCATTTTGTTCCAGATGGAGAAATTGCTGTCGATGTAGAGCTAGGCAATTGCCCATTCACATAAACCTCAAAAATTGTCGTGTTCATTTCAATCTCTCCGGAATTTAACACATGAATAGTGATATCATTATTACTCGCTGAATCCATGATGACCATCATTGGATCACCCGCAAAATCAATTGATACTTTTGACTGATGCTCCGCTTTTTGCTGATTATCAGACATGACACGAACCGCTGAACCCCACTGGTCAATCAAAATAGTCCCTGCCGCTCCTGAAATGAGCAATGCTGTGACCAACATGATGAACGAGGATGCTCCGCCGTCTGCCATAATATCACCTACGCTAAATTCACTCCCAAAGATGTCGAATCAACCGTCAATGCCATCCTAGTCGGGTCTGTTGTTGCTCCGACATCGTTCCACTGAAGATACAACGTTTCTCCCGAATACCAATTTGTTGATGGTATCGTCGATCTGTCATAACTTACAAGCGTATCAGAAAGCATCGTTGAATGGATTGCACTCAGTCGGGTTAACATCTCACCATCAACACTAAACCATACATCGTCAAATGAGATGTGGTTCGAACCCGTGTTGGTGATGTTCGCAAAGATGTACTGACCTTGTGTCACACTAAATGCGGCATTGCCATCACCATCTCCTGATATCGAAATCGTTGCACCCGCTGAGTAATTCCCGGGTGTAAGAATTGTGATACTCGTCACTGCACCGCTGGAAGTAGCGTAGGTAGCAGAAAAGCCTGAACCTGTTCCAGTTACAACAACGGTTCCGCCACCAGTATATGTCGCACCTCCAGAAGTTACAGTAACATTCACAATCGCACCTTCCCACACGTCAGCATTTTCGATGGTAAAAGTTGGAACTGGTTGTTCTGCTCCTTCAATCCGTTCAATACCGGATTCGATTTGAGCATTGATTGATTGATATGCCATGCTGAACACGACGAGCATCGAAATGCCCACAATCAATCCACCAATTCCAACGGATGCACCCATGTCATTCTTCTCCACGCAAGTGTTTCATGCCACGCCAAGATGATACCAATGCAGAGAACGTCAACAATGCCCTATGAGGCAAGTGATCATTCAATGCTGCATCTGATTCGCCAGGGCTTGCAAGTTGAACAATCGAGAGAACCTGCTTTCCTTCGTCTGCAGTCAACATTCCTGAGTCAATGGCTTTCTGGGTGAAACTCACCGCAGCCATGCCACTCATGTTGTCAAGAAGCAATGCAGCAACCGTCGGGGCACCAACTGAAGATTCGTGAGAACCTTGCATGTCTGGTGCAACCAAGAAAGGATTTGCAGCGAGGGCTTGTGCCTCGTACAATTCGACCAAAGGTGCTTTGTCCTCTTCCATCATACGTTGTGTGCCTGCAATCGTTCGAACTTCGCCTGAAGCCGTAATGACTCGGTCTCCACCACTCATCATGCTATCATCGTCTTCGTGTTCAGCTTCATCTTCGTCATCATCTTCATGTTCGACAACATGTTGAGGATAGCTTTGAAGTTTAGACTCAAAGATACTGATGGCGTCCTCGATGGAATCGAAACGACTGCTAAGCATTCGTTCAAGACCTGAGGTATCGACTGTCGCTGGTCCTGTTACTTGAGCAACTGGTGCTGGCGACATTGCTTGTGAAACGGTTGGAACACTGCCAATGCTGTCCAATTTTGCTCGAGTTGGTCCCGCTGAGATCGTCCAAGCATCTTCCTCGACAAGTTCACCTTCTCCGGGGAGAGGGACTTGCTCGATGGCAACGTTTGAGAGAATTTTCATTCTCTCTTCGGTTTGGGCTTGTTCTGCACTCTTGTTTCCACTCGAACCAGTTCCAAATGGCCATGCCATTGGTAAACCTCCCCTAAGAACCCATAGTGCGGATTCTTAGGTGATATCAGACAACAATGGCTCCAGCAGAATCATCATCGACAACGAAGGTTTCGTAAGTTGTACCACCGCTTGCGACGTGGATGTAAAGTTGTGCTTCACCATCATCTGCTGCAACTATGTCAGGAGAACAGTCATCTCCGCTTTCGGCTTGCAGGAGAGCTTGGTAAGCAGCTCCTGGAGTAAGTGTGTTTGCAACATCCAATCCTGTTCCATCCATATCAAGGAATGTCATTTCAGTGCCGCCAGTTCCCTCAACGACTCCGTTACCACAGAATAATTGGAATGTAATATCAGTGGTCACCAATGAATCACTTCCAGGTGCCAATGATATAAACAAAAGATAATCGTTTGCGGGCGTTGTTGGATCAACAAACGCAGTTTCAATCAAGATCTTTCCTGCCATGTTATCGGCTGTGTCGTCACCAGTTGTTTGAGCATTTTGCTGAAGTTTCTCTGCTGTCTGAATAATGACAGCTGCAGCAACTGCAGCAACGAGAATAAGTGCGATGAAAACAATCATTGCACCGATACCAATTGCACCGTAGTTGTCTTGTTTGTTGGATTTTTCTTCAGACTTCATACGACCACCGCTCCGTCTCCTACATCTCCGCCATAATTCAAGACTTCATATGTTTGACCTCCGCCACCTGCTTGTAGCAAAATGGTGTGTTGTGCATTTGCAGCAGGGGTACAAGTTGCAGGCGTAATTGTTGTCACGTAGGTTTTACCAGCCTCGATTGTACCTGCTGCCGTTGCTGCATCTCCAACTTCATGCGTTGCTACAGTTTCGAGGAGGTCGTCATCATCTATGCCAGCGGTGCAAACAATTGCCCAAACAATATCACCTGTTGGGACATTGGTTGAACCAGGTGCCAACTCAAAGGTCATAGTCAGTTCATCAGACGCAGCATCTGTGATGATGATGCTTAACACGGTAACTCGTGCAGCCATCTTCTCAGTTGTGTCCTGTCCGGTGGTCTGTGCGTTCTGTTGCAGTTTCTCTGCCGTCTGAATAATGACGGCAGCTGCCACAGCAGCCACAAGAATCAATGCAATGAATACAATCATTGCACCGATACCGATAGCCGCCATGTTGTCGCGGTTTTCGTTCGTTTTTTCGTTCTTCATATTTTTTCACTTCCTTTTTTATTTTCCCCCTTTTTCGGGTGGAATATGATGTGGTCAAGCAGCACCTCCTCGACCGAGATGTATTGAGAGTGGGAATCGCAATGTAGCCATTTCATCTGGCTGTAATCTTGGGATAAATGGGATTTCTTCTGCAGTAAAACCTGGTGGCAACCATGGTTGAATCAGAACGTCGCTAAGCGGTTCAAGTGACCTGTTCTGAGCCTGAATCGTGACGGTAATTTCTCCGGAACGCATTTCATATGCGGTGGTAATTGCAAGTTTTCTTGAGAGTGGAATTTCTTCGGATGACCTTCCATCAGGGCGGATCTCAAAACGGATGGGTACATTGCCACCGGGGCCAATAATTGGGAGGTCGACACTCGATGGTGTGGAAGTCCAGCCTTCAGGCAGTGGAGGTGCCATTCGAAGCATTGGTAACGGGATTGGCCCATCGTTGATGATTCGAATGAGGAGGTAACCTGCCTCACCGCCTGCTGGCCATACTGTTCGAACCCCCATCCAAAAGTGCCTAAACAAGAACGGGTTGAGTGTTGAAGAATTCCCGCCAATGAGTGATTCAAGCAAATCTTCGACATCCATCGCAGCTTCATCCACCTTACCTTTTTCTGCTTCGGATGACGCATCTCTTAGTTTGTGTAAAATCAACTCTGCTTCATCCAGAGAGATGTTTTTGTGGGCAAGAATTCTGTGTACCATGGCAATATTTTTCCTCAGTTGCAGAACATCTTCTTCCAAGGTGCCCAACCGGTTTTCTGCTTTACGAATTCGCTTCTTCGCACGACCAAGTTGCTGCAATCCCAAGTAAGTTCTCGCATCTAAAATGTCTGATTCTGTTTCTGAGATGTTATCTGTGAAATCTTCTCCAGTCAACATCCCTGTGACTGATGAACCATCGAGGCTACCTTGAACATCATTGAAAATATCATCAACCATTGATTTCACCTCCATCGTCTTCACTGTTCATGAATTCTTCATCTGAAGATCCATCGTCATGGGATTCCTCTTCATTGACGCTTCCGCCATTTTGGCCTTGAGATGTTGATTGTGTAGCAGGGATTGCCTGAGTAGGTGAGTCAAAGAATTTCTCAAAGTCGATGCCATCATCTGCGAGTTCGTTGAGCAATCTTGCTGGGTCCCTCAAATCTCTATCAAGACGAACTGCCTTGATTTCCACATCGGTCAGTCGGCCGTAGAGGTTACCATATATCCTATCCGATCGACGTAGGAGATACCAGACACCGAATGATACAAACACGAAGTATGCTCCAAAGAAACCAAGATTTGTGTTATCGGTTGGCAATTGTGGTGGGACACCTAAAATTACCGCATACAATCCGAATACGGGGAGCGATAGGATAACGAGCAGTTGTCTTCGCCCATCTTTGAGCGCTTGGAGATGGTCATTGTACACGGTTGCATTACCTTTGCGAGCACGCTGGTAGTCTTCGTGAACGAGCCTAAATTCTTCACCGCTCTTCCAGGCTGCCCTCCACAGGAATAATGCGGTGATAGCAAGGATGCCATAGCCATAGTATTCGACGTTCATAAGATAGAAGGCGAAACCAAGTGCTAAAACTGCTGCATATGTTGAGAAATGACCCCATTGCTCAGATTGTCCTTTGAGTCGGGAAAAGACGAAAGCAAGGAAGAGGAGACCAGTAAACGCTGCAAAGGCAATTGTGATGCTTGGAGCGGCTGAGATTCTGTCCACATCATCAAGGCGAACTTTGTCGTTTGTCAGCATATTTCCTTCCATGCGGGTGCTTGTGAGACTTGCTTCACAGTCGAGAGGCGCCACTGTTTCAAACCAATCCATTGTGTGAGGCACAATAATCCATTCAATTTCGACGACGTCGGTGTCATTGAGGATAGGAATCATTTCAGCTTGCGTCAAAACATCCGCATAATCACATGAGAGGGTTGGTACAACACCAATGGCTTGTGCAGTACCAAAGTTGACAAGTTTTGCAGTTACGACGACCTCTTCGCCTTCCATTGCCCCAAGGTCATTATCAATTCGAATCGAACTGTATCCAGGGTCCGCACTGCTGTCGAGTTTGAATGTGAAAATATCGCTGTCAAAAACAGTGTATCCAGCATTTTCATCTGGGTGGTAGAGCCTGAATTCCAAGTCCCAACCATCGCCAGAAAGTAAATTCGGTCGGTTTGGCGGGTTGATGATAATTGTGAAGGAATCGGTTTGATATGGTGAAATGGTAGGTAGTTCATAGCGGCTTTCCTCACCCAAAGATGTGGAAGGGCCACATTGTGCTGTGAGATTGAGAGGGTAGAGGTCTCCGTCGATATCTAGTGTAAATTCCCATTCGTAAAATGATTCGTTCAGATTCAACTCATCCAAATCAATGAGTCTTGAAGACCTGCACAACTCAACCTCGTAAGTTGCAGAAATACCTACACCGGTTGGGATATGAGAGTACCTAATCGGCAACTCAATGTTGCTGTTATCAACAGGAGTGAAAATTTCATCTTGGCGTTCAAAGAATCTTGACATTGACAGGGTTGTTATTTGTTCACCACTTCCCGTCACTCCTGCATCTTCTGGGATAACGGTCAAAACGAGTTCTGCTGCGTCGGTGAGGTCTGGTTCAAGTTCTGTAGAAATAATTGAGAAGGTCAAATCAACTGGAACATCCTTTGGAAGGAAGAGCGTTTCGGGTGCGTCAGCACCTAATTGGAACTGTGTAGATAGCGTTGACAAACCCGCACCAAATATTGAGTAATCAAGGCTGACTGTGACATCTTTGTTTCCTTTATTGACAATGACGGTGCTCCATGTTCGGGTATCTCGAGCATTAAATTCAACTTCGCTTGGCCAATTAACGAATTCAGGAATGAACTTTGGTGCTATGATTACGTCAATGACTTCTTGGTCGAGCATGAAATCTTCATCACCGTATGCGGTGAGTGTAATGGTATGTGATGCACCGTCCAACATCGAATCCGAACCGTCATAACTTGGCACTGAGAGAATGAACGAGCCAGCGTAGGTCTCGCCTATGGAGAGTGGGATGTCCTGGTCATCTCCATCAATGCCCCATCCATCTGAATGATTGATCACCAAATTGACACTTTCTGCCAAATTTCCGAGGTTGGATATATTGAATGCAATGGATTCTTGTGTTCCAGGAATGACTGCAATTTGCATGACATCAGGGTCAATATCAACGCCGTGATTCTCTGAAATATTTGCAATGATGTCTGCAGAAACATTCAACCCACTTGCAGGAGATTCCACCCAGAGTGTCCCCTTGTACTGGACATCTGCTCTTGCATTATTTGATGCTGTGAGTCGAATCTTAACTGTTGTATCAAATCCCGAGCCCACGAGAACGGAATCGTCTGTTTCAATTTCAAACTCAACTTCATCACTTGTTGAGTCATCAATCCACAGATTGTATAGGGTTTGAGTGTTACCCGTGTTGCTAATCTTCACTCTTGTTACCACCGATTCACCAACGGACAAATTAACGAGTTGGCTTGATGGATCGACATCAAGGTCAATTGATTCCACGACAATGAATTCGACGATGTGCGAACTAATGTAAGCCCCTGTATCCAAGTTTTCAACAACGATAGTAACATGTTCAATTGAATTTGCAGGAGCATCACTTGCAGGCGTCACAGTAATAGGAAATGTCGATATGTGATTTGTTGTAATTGTGGGGTAATCAGCAACTGCCGCACGTACACTTGATAATTCTGTAATTTGAGATACTGCGCTATTTGCAAACGAGCCTGTCCAATCAAGCGGTAGTTCATCAACGAGTGTTAATCTGTAACTGGTTTGGTTGTTCCCGAGGTTTGCAAGTTCAACATCAAATGAATTTGCTTCTCCCACGTTAACTTCAAACGGGGCGTCTTGGAGGATATCGACCTCATCAACAGGGGGTATGTGGATTCGAACAATTGTGTCAATCTCCTCTGCTTCGATACCAGCAGGGAAACCTGCTCCTAATGTCGGCGTTGTTGTAAGAGGAATCTCCATGACGCCCGACACAGGGTAATCGTCGACAGGGCCCTGAATGCCAATACTCGCAAAATAGGTTTCATCGAGCGTCATATCGATGAAATTTGACGGTGAAGGTTCAGGTATTGCCCAACGGTCTTCTTCATCAGCTCCGCCAGTTGAGGCCGAATCAAAAGTTACATCGCCGAGAGATAGAAGAGTATCCAAAGTTCCTTCGAGATTTGTGATGAGGTTGTGCCTCGCTTCGAGTTCTAAGTCGAGAATGATGTCTACGCCCTGACCCTGTTTTGCTGCGAGCACTTGGCTCGGTGTAAGATAAACATCCGTGGTTTCAACACCGGGGTCAACCGTCAATACTGGCCGAATTTCGAGTGGAGCAGAATCTTGATGAGGTACACCGCCTTTAGACGCAGATGCCATAACCCAAACAGACAACACATCGCCTGCTCGGTTGTATTCATTCGGGTTGATAGGGTTCTTGATTGGAGGGGGTGTAAGTTCAACTGAAGTGGTCACATCGCCACCACTCGCTACTGTTGAGGTCTCAGATGATGTCAATTCGATTTCCCAATTTACTGCAGGAGCGGTCAAACCTGCACTTAGATAGAACGTTGTTGGTGTATTTCCGGTATTGGTGATGGTGACATCCACTGATGTAGGCTTGCCGGGGCTGAGCAAAGTTACAGGGTCTGGCATGGTGACGAGAACACCATACGATTCACCTGCCATTACTTTGGTTGTTATGGAGATGACATAACTTGGGTCTTCGTCTGATGTGAAAGTGACTGTAACAGATTCGACCTCACTTCGTTCAGCCGTCGGTGGTACTGTGACACTAATGTCGATTGTGCTTGAGTCGGAAAATGGACTAACTGCATTCGGTGGTGATGGCTCAACCCACCCCAATACATCATCAACTACGACACTGAAACCTTGGACATCGCCGATATTTTTGAGAAGATAGGTCAACGTAGTCGTCATTCCTGGTTCAGTTGTTCTGTCCTGAGCGGGTGTGATGATGGTTGCATAATTTGAGAATGTCACAACGATTTCAAGTACAGTGATTGTCGTCGTTGTACTGCCGTCATCAAGATTCAATTCGATGGTCAAATCCCAGTCGCCAATGTATGAAGCACCTGTAAAGTCGAAACTTGCTGTGAGTATTTCATTGACCTGAGGTATACTTGTCGTGACATCGTAGAGGCTACTGGGAGCCATAATTTCTTGATTAGAGGTAAATGAAACCGGAGTTGGCCCGGGAGCCACAGGAGTGAGTTGTACCTCGAGTTCTGCTGTGAAGTCATCAACACCTTGGTTGGTGATTGAAACTTCAAAATCAGTGGGTGATTTGGAAATACGGGCGGTTGTTTCGCCTGAGCCAATGCTGGGAAGAGGGTTGGTCAACAATTCCGAGAATGATGCATCGGTAAAGTCGACCACATTGAAGTACAAGCTTTGCTCATTGTCCGTCAAGTCTGAATCGACTGAGGATTCAATTCTTGCTGTAAGCGTCTGACCGTCACCGAGTGACCCTGACCATGTGAATGTGAGTGCAGAGGTGGATGCACCCGCTGCCAAGTTAGATATTGGGATGGTACCTTTGTCGACTGGGTCAGCAGATGGTGAGCCTTTGTGCAATAGTCGCAAGGTACCAGATCCTGCAAGTGCTCCCTTGTTCTTAACGATGACGACAACAGAGTGCGAGACACTGTCTTGGACGAGATTATTGGACCCATCGTTCATCGATCCTCCGTTATCGAGAGAGATAAGTTGAACACTAAGATTGGGGGTTGAGCGGCCACTTGTTTGAGAAGGGCTTGCGAGTGGTGATGCTAGTGACAAAAGAAAAACGCCAAGCAACAGGAACGTCACAGAGTGTTTACGCATTTGCTTCGCCTCCTTTTTGACCTGGGTCTTGGAAACTTTCGATGGTAACTTTCCTACCTTGGCGTTTCCACAAAGTGAGTAATTGCTCAAGGAGTCGGTCGTGAATTGATTGACTGATGCCAAGTCGACGACGTTCTTCCCACAGGAGCATTTGTTCTGTCTTCGTCAAAAGGGCATCCCGCAGATAGAGTTCGAGCGTTCTACGATAAGAATCACGGTCCGAAATTGCGTAGACGATATCATTGCCTGGGCATTGGTCTGCCTGATTCTGGAGAATGTTGCCAAGCATCAGGGCTTCGTCGTATGAAAGATTGCGTTTGTCGAGATCGAGTTGAATAGCACTGGCAATTTCTTGGAGGCCAGATGTGGTCGTTGCCTTCTGAATTTTCTTCAGAAAGCGTCGGGAAACCCGTGACAAACGTTGCCCGACCATGGTCTTACCGTGAACATGGCAGTTCTTGAAAGAATCGGCCGGAGAAGATGAGTTGATTCATAATGAATATTTACAATTTAATATGAATATAAGTGGTGCTACGAGCCACACGCATGAAAAAAAATCTGACAAAATGGTCTTTTTCAATACAATATCTTATCAATTTGAGATTTTTCGTAAAATCATGGAAGAAGTAGTAAATTTAGAGGTTGGCGACAAAGCACCAAAATTTGTGGCTCGCGATAGTAACGGCGTTGAACATAACATACAGGAGTACATGAAGCAAGGGAAGCATGTCATTTTGTATTTCTACCCAAAAGATTCAACACCTGGATGTACCAAACAAGCATGTGATTTTCGAGATAACATCGCAAGACTTCAATCCAACGATTCAGTTGTGTTTGGGGTGTCAAAGGACTCCGAAAAATCACACCAGAACTTTATTTCCAAACAAGAACTCAATTTCCCCCTCCTTATGGATGAGGACTTGGCCTTGCATCACATGTTTGGAACCTGGCGAGTAAAGAAAAATTACGGGCGGGAGTACTTGGGTACCGCACGTTCAACATTTGTAATTTCGCCCGATGGAACAATAACATGGGCAAGGTATAATGTAAAAGCAACAGGACATGTTGAAATGCTACTTAGAGAACTAAAGTATTGAGTTGATCGACGTGTTCGAAGAGCCCATTCATGGCAAACGAATTGATCTTCACAACAATTCAGTTGCATGGTGGCCATGCCATATCGGAAAAAATACAAAGATTGGCGAACATGTTTCGATAGGAACACTTGCCCACATCGGCCGTGATGTAACAATAGGCCGAAGCACAAGAATACAAGGTAGCGTTTACATCGCAGATAAAACTGTCATCGCTGATCACGTCTTTATTGGCCCCAGTGTTGTCATTCTTAACGACAAATACCCTCCATCTGGGAATGCAGAACTATGGCAACCTGTTGTTATTGAACAGTTTGCGGTCATCGGTGGCAATTCTACCATCTTACCCGGCGTCAAGGTTGGCGAACATGCTGTTGTTGGTGCGGGTGCAACCGTCACGAAATCGATTCCAAAGAACGAAGTTTGGATAGGGAATCCAGCAACGTTTCACATGACGCGAGAAGAATATGAACAGAGGCGTGCCCATGATTGAGAAGGATGTTGTCGTACGCTTCTTGACGCGATGTAATTCTTACGCTGAGGAATCGATTAAAAGAAAAAAAGAGAGAGGGGAAATTGACGAAATCAGTGTATGGGAATCTTACATCAAGTTCAATCAACACGCCATTGAGGAAATCATTGATGGCACCCTTGACGAGTGGTTTCAAGTTGAACTGCAACATGGCGAACTTACCTCTATCGAATTCACAGACATGGCTCACGAAGAAAAAAGCAAATGGCTCACTGCTCTTCTCTCTCCTCGGCCAATTTCCATCATCGCAACAAAACAACCGAACGAAGCGTTCAATCTATCCACAATATCTTCCTGCATGCATGTTTCAACATCTCCGCCATATATCCTCGCTTCATTTTCAAAACACAGAGACGGCGAGATGAGAGATACACTTCGCCACCTTCGCCAAAGTGGAAAAGCAACGATGAATTTTTTTCAAGGACACCCCGATGTGCTTAGTATCATCGAAAAAGCGGCGAGGCCATTCAACTTTGGTGAGGCTGAGGCTGAACAACTCAATCAACAATCGAAGCCAAACCAAAACGGCATCATACCAGGAGCAGTCGGTGCAGTTGAAGTCGAATTTGTTCAGGAATACAACATGCCCGATGCAGTGGCTAAATTAGCACTTCTCAAGGTACAACGCATTTGGTACAACGGCGTATCCGCACCTCACCAGATTGAACATCTTCTCTGTCAACATGGCATGGACAGAATTGGGCGATTGTTGCTCTCGGATGAAAAAGTCATTTCATCCCACTACGAACCAATTCGACATCAAGATAGCGATGATTGACGAAGAACATCTTGAATCATAAGGAGAAGACCATCCTCCAAAGTTGTTTTTGGCTCCCAATGAAGATGTTCTCGTGCTGCTTGAGGTTGACATGAACGGCGAGTTGAATCACCCGGATAACCGGACTCAACCAAAATCATGGGCTTATCAGGAAGGGCGATTCGTTCTGATTGGCAAAGGGAAATGAGCAATTTAGCAACATCGATCATCTGATGTTCTTGGTCTGAACCTATGTTGAACGACATTCCACTGAGAGGTTTTCCATCAAGGTGTGAAACATCGAGCATCCCCGCCTTGTATATGCCCTCAATAGCGTCATCGATGTATGTGAAACTCCTCGTATGTTTTCCTTCATAATGCAATTCCAAAGGCTCATTGCTCAAAAGTTGGGAGAGGAATCGACCAATGACTTGACCGTCTTTCTTTCCTCTCAATCGTGGTCCATAGACATTGAATGGTCGAACAATCCGAACATCCAACGACTGCCTTGCTCCATAATGCATGGCTAATTCTTCGACATACTTCGTTGCGCCATATGAAAATCGCTGATGGTCTTGAGCTGCGGGAAATTTCGACTCATTGTAATCCTCGAGGGGCATACTTTCCACAAGTCCAAATGCTTCTGGAGAAGAGGAAAACACAAGGCGAGTTGAGCTCTGCATGCAAAGCCGAAGAACATTCATTGTCATACCAATATTTGATGAAATAACGTCAAGTGCTCGCTCATGGAAAAAAACCGTGCCGTTAATTGCAGCAAGATGAAAACATACATCTGCTTCTGGGAAATTTGTCTCAAGTTGTTGTTGATTGGTGAGGTCAAGTTCGATAAAACGGAATTGTTCATTGTCAATAATTTCGCTAAGATTTGATTCCGAACCACGAGATAAATTATCGAATCCAACGACAGTATGCCCATGACGAAGACAATATTCTGCAAGACTTGAACCAAGAAAGCCGGCAACGCCTGTGATCACAATGGTGGCCAAATTCATTCCTCACTTCGTTTCAAAACACGCAAATGAACGACATCGCCTTGTCGCTCGAGTCGGACATCATCCCCACTATTCACGCTCAAGCACGCATCCTGTTCAAATCCGAAACCGTAGGGCACACCAAGAAGAGAGCACGCTGGAAGTGTTAAGGGGCAAACATCCCGATTCACAATCGCCTTTGGTCCTTTTGAGGTGTACATCAGTCCCATCAAAACATATGGTGCAACCGTTGAGCCACTCCCCTTTGGAAAAATGAGAATTGAATCCTCAATACTTTGGCCATAAAGCGGATGACCTTCCTCCTCAATGACGCCTGTGTCGGGATTTACATAGCCCAAAAAAGTGATTGGAATGTCGGTTACAAGAGCCTTTCCTTCGATAGAAAAATCACCTTGACTTGAGAGTCCCTTTCCTTTTGAAGAAAACTCTCCTTCTTGAATTGTCTTTGTTGATTGTAGTGTCGGCGGAGGGCTCTTGTGTTCAAACTCATTGTTCATTTCATCAAACTCTGTTGGAAGAAAAGCCTCTTTCACACAATCATGAATGGAGGCGACGCTTGTCTTCAGACGGTTGAGACCACTGGTGAGATAGTGCTCAGCCTTCATTGAATTTGTCAAGAGATGTTTGTATTTTTCACGGTTGTATGGTGTTACTTCAGGGCATGTATCTTTGAGAATGAGAACACCTGCTTGCTCAAGAATGTCAATGCTACCATCAGATACTGCAAGTTCGTAATTTTCTTTGCTTGTAAACAACCATAGTCGATGCTCGTCTAATCTTTGACCCATTTCAGAGAACGTTCGAACTGAGGCGGCAGTGATTCGAATTTCCTCGAGGCTCGCTTGAGGACAGCCAATCACAACCAAATCTACACTTTGTTTTGGTTCAAGTTCAAGATAACGTTGTTCAAGGTCATCCTCGGTAAAACGAAGGACGCCTTGCCATTCTCCATCGTTGAGGATAGGGTGACCACGTTGGTCGACAGATAGAATCCCATCAGTAGAATGTTCATGCACCCAAAGCATCGGTGTGCCGTAATTTGCAGCAGCCGCAGTGAGTGCTTTCTTCATACCAAACGACATGTGCGAAGGGGCTCCAATGACGTACGGCATCGGTCCAAAAGGAACATTCCATTCTGGCCGGACCTGCTTCCCAATCCAATCTCCAAAGATTGACCAGTCTGAGAGGTGATGTAACTCACAATCAAGATGAACAAGGATGTTTGGCTGTCGATGTTGAGAAAGATGCAATCCCCATTCCGGTGCGTATCCAGTCAGTGCAGTTGCGAGTGCAGAAAGTCCAGACTCTCTATTTGTCATCAAAGATGACCATGTGTTTGCAAAACATACGGCGTTTGATTCAGCCCAACTCCCAATACCCGATTCAACTTCAATGCCACGGTCATAAGGCGTGCATGACAATGTTGCTTGTATACCTAAAGACGAATAAGCATGGATAATTTCAAATTGTGCCTCGAGAAAATTTGGTACGGAGATACCCATTTCTTCAAATTTCTCCGCGTCACAACCCGCTGAATTTAGGGTCGTTGGGATGCTCACACCCTGACCTTCATTGCATTCCAAATCTGCTAAGAATCGGCGAAGGCCATGTCCACCAGTCAACACAGAGACGCCCGAAATGTGAGCGTGGTCAACGGGAATAATCCGTTGAGCACCTGCGGTCATGGCAAGGTCGACGACAAGGCGAGCACCCTTTTGCCGAGTGCTACCTTCGAGGCCTTCAAGTTGTTCTTGAAGACGCTTTGGCCTCTCCATGCTACTTCCACCCCGTCGCAGTTCATCAAATCACCCCTTTTACAAACCAAATGACTTGACATGAAAGGAGAAATCTTTGAATCTCAAATTACAATGCCCTCCGCATGCCTCCAAAGCAACAATCAAGCAAAAAGAACTCAAAAAAAATCAATGCACGATCACTGGGAATGACGCTCCTTATCGCCCTCACAGGACTTAATTCATTTTTGATTTGGACGATGGAACAGGGTGATCCAGATGAAACACATCGAGAAATTCTCTCCACCTCCAAACATTTCGAAGAAATCACCCCCTGTGTCGAAGGTGGTCAAATGATTTATGTTGGCATCGATGAAAATATCGATGGCCAATTGAGCGATGAAGAAATTGATTCATCAACGCTCCTCTGTCATGGCTTCCAAGGGCTGAGTGGACCACAAGGCCAACCCGGAACATCAGGAAGTGATGGTCTTGATGGACGGTCTTACCTTCTCGACATACAGAACATACCTGGAGATTCAGAGATTTGTGGTGGTCAAGGCATTACCCTGAACGCAGGACAAGACATGGACCTCGATGGATTGCTTCAAATGAACGAAACCGTCTCATCATCCGTTTTATGCCACGGTTCGATGGGTCAAAATGGACGAAATGGCACGAATGGAACCTCTGGATATTCAGCACTGGTCGAGCAATCTCATCCACCGGAGTGGATGTGTTGGCGAGGTATTTCGATTTCCTTTGGCATCGATGATGGAGGATTAACCGGCACCGCAGAAGATGGCGTCTTGCAGAGCGACGAAATCATTTCTTCGCTCCAACTCTGCTTTGACACCTACGAGCCGTTAAGGTCAACAGATATCTTGAACGGAAGTGGAAACTCATTTGCCGCAACATGTTCAGAAATGACGCACGTTGAAAATACTCCATTGGTGGTTTTTTCTGCTGTGGACAGCATAGCAGGATGTGAACCCCATATCATGAATCTAGCAACTGGAGCAACAGAACTCATTTTCGACATCAATCCTGCGGGCGACAGTCTGCCTGGGTCAACTTCTGGCTTTCTTCATGTTCCATCGACCCCTTATGTGTACTTCGATGCTGATGATGGAACAGGTGTCCAAATGTGGGCCCTTCACACCGAGGATTTGACGGTGCTTCCATTGCTCGGAAGTCTTGAGCGAAAATCACTTGTTTGGAACGATGGCGTGGTGATATGGAACCAGTCAAACCAAGTCACATGGACCAACTCAACGGAATTGCTCCCAATTGAACAAGGCATTTCTGATGAACTTCTCGCCCTTGAATTTGAACAAATGAACAACATGTCAAGGCTCGGTGAAATCTTTGCCGTAGTTTCAGACGACGTCCTCTTCATGAGCGCTGTCTTGAACGACGCTGAACAAGTCATTGTTTCCATCGCTCACAACATCACAGTTTGGCATATTCCGCACGATAACGACCTCGTCCTGCTTGAATCGTGCCGAACTGATGATGGGACTGCATTTGTAGCGTTACAAGATGAGGAAAAACAGATTCTTCATCTCCTCGACGATGGAGGATTTCAGTGGCTGACCAACATGCAATACGAAGGTAGCGATACGACACTTCGACATCTGGGGGACAACATTGGCTTGCATTATCTCAACGAGACGCTCATCTTTGATGCTGTGACTGAAGGTATTGATGCAATGTTGTGGTCGGTTAACCTCAACACACTTGAGGCGATGCAATTGTCAACTCAACATCTCGCTGTCGGTCAATCAGCAGGTGGCGTGGGCATGAACGACATCATCTATTTTGATTGCATCACGCCTTCATATGGCCATGAACTTTGTTTTTCCGATGGAAGCACAAGTGGAACCAGTACCATTGATTCATTAAGACCAGGAATTCAATCATCGCAACCACGACACATTGAAGCATACGGGGATCACCTGTTTATTGTCGCTCATGGTTTAGAAAACTCAAATCTTGAATCCTCAGCACTTTGGGTTTTGCATGAAGGAGAACTTCAATTCGTTTTCAATCCTTATCCCGGAACAACAAACGATGCACAAACTGGCTTGTATGGAGACATGATTCTTTCGAGTTCACACCTCTTCTTCATCGCCCACGATGGAACATATGGACATGAATTGTACAGCTGGAACATTCTGCAGTACAATAAGCAATGGGTGTTCATTTGATGGAAGGCACAGGTTCTTCAACACAGTAAAGACAAGATTGCCCAACAACATATGAGGCGTGGTTTTGCTCATCGATGGTGAGTGGAGTTCGACATGCAAAACAAACAACTTCACCTGTTTCCTGAAGTTCGGGGTCAACGGCAACTCTCTGGTCAAAAACGAAACAATTGCCGTTCCAATGCTCGCCACCAACGTCCTCAAAGTAGCCAAGGATACCGCCTTGCAGTTGACGTACATTTTGAAAACCTGCATCGAGCATGATGGCACTCGCTTTTTCACATCGGATGCCCCCGGTGCAAAACATCACAATAGGTTCATCTTTCATTGAATCGGGCAACGCCTTTATGGCCGCAGGGAAATCTCGAAATGATTCGATGTTCAAATCAATCGCATTCTCAAATGTACCAATTTTCATTTCGTAGATGTTGCGGGTATCGAGGAGGTGAACTGGTCGCCCGCCATCGAGAAGCTGCTTGAGTTCGGACGGTTTGATGTTTGGGCCAGTAAATTCTGCTGGTCGAACCTCTTCGAGCCCAACGCTGATGATCTCTTTCTTTCGTCGTACATTCATTCTGTTGAACGGTTGATACGATGTCCATGATTTTTTGACTGGTATATCTTTGAATCGTTCATCTTGTTCAAGAAAGAGAATGAAATCCTCAATCGCTTGTTCTACACCGGCAAGAAAAAAGTTGATGCCTTCAGGTGCGATAAGAATTGTCCCCTTGAGATGCAGTCGCTGGCAGGTGTGTTGGTATGGCTCTATGAGGTCGTCTCGGTCGGGTAGGTCAACGAAACGGTATCCTGCAATATTGAGAATATTGTTGCTCATATCATCCTCACTCCGCTCAATGTTCATGTTGATCTCTTCGCCATTGATGGCGTGAAGCGAGTGGACGACGCCAGCCTTGTCCGAAAGCCCGTGAACTCACACGAGGTGCTGGCGACATTTGCCAGCGCTTGTGTTCATTGCGTTCCAATCGTGTTAGCACATCGAGAACAATCTCTTGACCGTAACCAAGAGAAACAATTTCTTCCTGAGATTTTCCACCTTCGATATGGTGACGCAAGATTTCATCTAACATTGCGTAGGGTGGAAGGGTATCCTCGTCTTTTTGGTCAACATCGAGTTCAGCAGACGGAGGTTTGGTCATTGTGCTTTCTGAAACGGGAGCAACCCTTCCTTCTGCAATGGCCTTCTTGTTGAACCATTCTGCAATAGCGTATACCTCCATTTTGTACACGTCACCCAGAGGACAATAGCCTCCAGCCATGTCGCCATAGAGTGTGCAATACCCTTGGGCAATCTCTGATTTGTTCCCAGTGCTGATGGCCATGTAACCCTTTGAATTAGCATAACCCATAACGATGAGTGCACGTAGACGAGCCTGAACATTCTCCGCTGCAACAGCAAATCCTTCTGACAATTGTGAGCCGATCGTTGCTTCAGTCGCTTCGTGAAGTGATTCAATTGAATGGCTCATGAACTTAATTCCAAGTGCGACAGCAGTATGTTTTGCATCCGTCCTCGAATGCTCTGATGAGAATCTGCTCGGCATGGAAATCCCAAGCACATGCTCACTGCCAAGAGCGTATTGAGCAATGCATGCGGCGACAGCAGAATCAATACCGCCCGACAGACCAAGCACGATACCATTGATGTTTGATTTTCTGCAATAATCTGCTAGACCCGTTGTGACCGCTTCAACGAGTTCTGTGATATCTTGGCCTTCAATACCGTCTTCAGATGGTGCGAGTGTTATCGGCGTATCTTGGTGACCGATGGTTAAACCAGCCTCGTATGGTGCATCAATCCAAGCACAAT
The DNA here is from genome assembly GCA_964637985.1 of uncultured Candidatus Poseidoniales archaeon. Taxonomy (GTDB): domain Archaea; phylum Thermoplasmatota; class Poseidoniia; order Poseidoniales; family Poseidoniaceae; genus Poseidonia. The sequence continues at coordinate 26,639 of CAZWXR010000002.1, read as the reverse complement.
TGGAGGGTGAATGTATGTCCACAATCAAGACGCCCTCTCTCCATGCTGGAGCAATGACAACCGTTCCGTCGGGCCAAGCGACCATTGAACGGCCATCGAACAAGAGGTCATCATTTCCACCAACTTGATTGGCGAGTAAGAACGGATGGCCAAGCGTGTTTGCTGCATGCCGACAAACCTCAATTCGTGTTGATCCTTTGTGTTGGTGATACGGTGAAGCGGACAGATTGACAGTGGCATCGAGTTCAACACCTTGTCGAATAAATTGTGATAGATGCTCGATGGGGTCGGATTCGTATGTTGAGGGGGTTAATCCAGCCGATTGCCAAGCATCTTCACAAACGGTAACGCCGAGGTCAAAGCCTCCCATCGAACGGACAAGAGAAGTTCTGCTGTCCGCATCAAAATACCTCGCTTCATCAAATACATCGTAGGTGGGAAGGAGTTGCTTGTGAGCCACAACAGATTTTGACATCATTGACGATGAAGTCTGAGGCTCGACTTTGACAACACCGTTTGTCGGTTTCTTCCGTTCATGTTCTGGGGGGACAGGTGTGCCTACAAGGAGTGGTAATTTGGGCTGAATTGTTCTTGCTGCTTCAAATGATGAACGTACAAATTCTGGTTCCAACAACAAATCTCTTGGAGGATAGCCACAAATAGCGAGTTCAGGTGATACGCAAATTGTTGCACTGTTGCTTTCAGCAACGCCTGTGAGTTGTTGTAATTTTGATTGGTTGGCTTTCAAGGCACCGATTGTTGCATCCATTTGCAAAAGTGCAATCATGGACATCAAGACACCTCATTTTTTCGACGCTTATGGATGTTTTACAATGTTACCATCAGCGTCTTTGTACCACCACTCGTTCGATTCTTTGTCGTGATACCACCAGTATCCATCAGCACCCATCACCCAATCGGTCTCCTCGGTGTTGTCGGAAACTGCTGCTGCACTCGATGCTGCTGATGCTATTTCTGGGACCTCTTTGCGATTGCTCAATTCTTCAAAGCGTTCTTCGTCGATTTCTTCTTCTTCCTCATATTCAGATGAGTACTCATCCCAGTCATATGCATCTTTGGAGCCACGATTACCTGTCAAGCGAATCAGCCAGACAAGTGATGTCAGCAAGACACCAATGAAAAGTAAACCCGCAATTGAACCGAGAATTGGATTGGCATCTCCAAACACCTTTTCTGAGAGGGTTAATTCCTCTGGAACACGGACATCGATTGTCGGTCCACTCGCTGTTTCACCATTGGCAAGTTCAACCTCAATCCATTGAACGCCTGGACGCTCAGGCCCCCAATCGAGCGTTGCTGAGCCAACACCGCCCTCTGGAACAAAGACGGTCACTCGCTGAAGCAAGCTTGATTCTTCGGTAAGTTCAACCCAGTAGATGTTTAATTCGACCTCACCATCTAACGTTCCCGAATTCGAAACTTCGACGGTGACTGCTGTGGTTTGCCCAACATCAACGAGCAGTCGTGAATAGGCTATTCCTGCAGAATTGATTTCAAATTCAGGTTGCAACCACTCCATATTCCAAGTTTGAATAGGTTGATTTGGTGCCTGCCCTGCAATGCCGATGACGTTGTTTCCTGCGAGGTCTCGACCCTCGAGATACAAATGAACAACCAAACGGTCAATGAGCATCTCACGACTAATTTCTGATAAATTGAAATTTGATGATAGTTCGAGCATGAGTCCATCTTGTTGCTCGCTTTCAAGGAGAACAGGTTCGACGCCGTCTCTCAAAACTTCCCCGGATTCATAATCTGCAACTTCCCAGCGAATTTGAAGTGATTGTACATCAAGCCCTCCGATTTCATTGACCGTGATGAGAACATCATGCCCACCGGCCGTGAGTATTGCTTTTGGTCTTGGGGAGAGCACTTCGACTGGTTCCGGCCCAATACCGTCCACAAGTATCCATTTCACAGACGATTCTTTCTCGGTGACATCCTGCCCTTGTCCTTTGATACAGTCAACTGCCCATGTGAGCGGAACTTCGCCTGAAGCAGGAGGTGCTGTCAATTCGGAGGACCAAATGCCTTCCTTTGCCGTCGCAATAATGGTCCGGCCTGCGAATAGAATGTTGACATCGCAGTCAAATGCTGGAACTGAATTTGTTTCTGAGAACACCAAACCTCCTGAAATTTCCATCGGTGTGTTTGGAACGACTCGCGCACCGTCACCGAGGAATGAACCTGCAGAGAGATGCAACTGAACAGATTCTTCTGGAATCATCATGTTCGACGAAAATCGCCAGCGTTTTTCGGGGAAGGTGCGAAGAACATCAAGCCCGCTTCGGTCTTCAATTCGAATCGAAGGTTCTCGCCTTGTCTCACCGAGGTCAGGTGTGTTCCAACTGAGATGGAACTCAATACTAAGCACCATATCGGTTTCATAAGGTCCCGCAGCTCCACCATCTTTGCTCTTCATCTCACAATCATCAATGATCAAATGCGTCGAGGTGGTTGTACAGTTGCCTGTCTCAAAACTCCATGAAACAGTCATTGAATCGCTACCTTGATTTGAGGCAAGGGCAACGTCAACAACTGCAAGGTCTGAAGCACCATTCGGTTCATTGACATCCACATTGAGAGTGTATTTTTCCTGAGGATGTAGCCATGCTTTTCGTCCGCCCTCCCAATTAAATGCGTCTGGTTCTACTTTGGGTGTGGCTGAAACACCAAGTTGGTACATCACAAGATGCTGGTCATATTCTGGACCACCGCCGTCTTGTATGTTGTAGCCTGAAGGGTCTGTTCCGACGATATACATCGCAATTTTGTGCCCAAGTTGTCCGGCAGTATCGTCAAGTTGCAATGTGTACAATCCTGTCAGTGTTGAAAGGTTGTATGGCATGTTGAATGTCATTGGTACATATTCGTCTTCATCTGGCCAACTATTCATATTGTAATCATTGAGCCATTCTCTCCACACCATAGGTGTGACATTGGTAGGCAAAACCGGCTGGTCACGAATGGTGACTTGGAGGGTTTGTGTCGGGCTTGGCGATCGATACCCGTAGTGAGGGAGATTGGTTTCCATTACTTTTGGTCGCACTGAATCAACGGTAAATGTTCGTGTAAGCTCTGATGGTAGACCAATGTGTGAACCATTCATAGAAACGAGCTTTACAGTCCACACGACGTCAGCATATGTGAATGGAATCGTATCGGTGTAATTCCAATATGTTCCATCGAGTGAAGTGGTGTTGGCCACGAGGGTTTCACCTCTCCAAAGTTGAACTTCACCAAAGCCACTCGGGAAGGCATCTTCTGTTTCCACACCCTCAAATCCGATTTGGATGCTGAGGTCAAGAGGCTCCCCCCCTTTGAGATATTGTTGTGATGGCAGAGCAGGTCCATCTGTTGTTGTGAACGAAACTGAGCGAATCAGAAGGTCATTTTCATACCCTTGTGAAGATGGAGAACCCCATGTTTGAACAAATGGTATCGATGCGACGCCATTGGTCATCACAAGCCGAAGACTTGCACTCAACATCATCTCATCGTCCCAGATAGGTGCAATTCGGAATGTTGCAGAACTCACAACTTTGGTGCCGTTCACATCGTGTGTAAACAAATTCAACTCCGGAAGGATGATCGCATCGCTGTTCCCAACTTCGATGATAGGATTGCCATCGAGTTGATAGAGGACAGTCGCATGATGAAGAGTTCCATACACGTCGAGACGGACATATTGGATGTTGCCGCCGAGGACAGTGTACTCCGTTTCGATAGTGTGCCAGCGTTCACTTGGCGTGAGGACGTTGACTTGGTCTTGCATTTGACCACTGACCAGTTCAACAGTACTGGAGGTCACGATATCGGCAACGCTCACTCGTAGGCCACCCCGTGATTGTGCTACGAATGGTAACGCAACCTCGTCGGTACCACCAGTTGAAACAACACCATATCTTGCTTCATTGATGCCCATGACAAATGAAGAGGTTGGCCCTGCACTCACCATTGTTTGAGCATGGTGTGGTGCACTCAAACCTGAAAAGGTGACCATGCCGTTTCCAACAACTTCAACTTGGACTTCTGCATACATCGTGCCGAGCACTTCGACCGAGGATGCGAGGCCATAAAGTGCATCAGATATTGATTGGAACTCCGAACCGTTCAATTGGATGAGACCGTTCTCAACACCGCTTCCAAAGGATTTTGTCACAAGGGTTTGACCTTGTACAGAAAAGATGAGAGCCTCAACATGCCCTGTCGATGCAACAAAGGACAGAGAGAGTGATTTCATTGAATCTCTTGGGACCCAGAACGCAAGGTTACTTGGGTTGCCGTTCGAAACGGACACTGTGTATGCTGTGTTTTTGTTGACAAAGGTATTCTGCCAACCCCACATGCCAACACGTTCGTCGCCTCCGCCCCATTCATATCTGCCGTCTAAAGCGAGGTCGAGAGCGGGCAGCGTTGGTTGAAGACCACCGTAAAACGTGTGAGAAAGTTCGTTCAATTGCCAATTACCGTTTGCTGGGACCAAGGATGAGATGCGGTATTGAACACCGCTCATTTGACCTGAAATGTTGAAACTGTGAGGGAGTGTGATGTTGTTCCATACATCATTTGGACCTGTTCGATATTGAATCAAGGCATTGGAAGAGATACCTGATACTTGGGCGCCGTACAGTGGCATGTGCGATAGGTACCATGGGGAAATAAGTTCATCTGAAGCCCCACCGGTGACAACATTTGTCACGGCATTGTACAAACTACCGTTCAATTCCCAATGCCGTAGGACAGGGTCGGTGTAGAAATGTTCTTCCAAACTACCATCACCAGTAATCGTGTAAAGCGTAGGCATGCCGTTGGATGAACCAGTTAATTCAAGATGGATTCGGAATGTTGGATACACGTCATGGTCGATGCCTTCCATAGGAATCACAAGTGTATTCGAACCTCGGAGACCTGGAATCGGCAATCCGCTCGCATCGAGAACAGTCCAGTTTAGGTACGCATCTTGAGGAATCTCAGCCTCGATGAAGATTGGAGCATACGAATTTCGGGAAAGCATCTGCGTCGACCCGGATTGCCAACCCAACGACGGACTCGTCCAATTTGATTGGGGCGGTGAGACGATATGGACGTCATCAACAAACCAGTAATCACAACATGTCCCGCTTCCAGAGTTTTGATAGATTCGGAATTGCGATGTTGAGTGGAGTGCTGCAGCGGGCAGGTTGTACACCACATTGGTGACAGTGCCTCCAGACGTTGAACCTTGGAAGGTTTGAAACGTGGTCCATGAATTTGAACTCGTTTTGTATTGAAGGTAGAGGTTTTCGTTGCTATCCGGCTCTTCACCGCATCCACTCGAGCCTTGTCGCACCCAAGCATGGAATGGAATATTGCTTCCTCCAGCGAGATTGAGGACAGGCGAAGTAGCGTATGAAGAACCCGCATACGTCCGAATTGAACCACCAGTGCTTCCATTCAAACCACAAGAAGGGGAAGTCACTCGGGCACCGTAGCCAGAAAAGGTCCATCCTTGATTGCCGTTGTTGAAGTCCCATAGGTTTCCAGCAGAAGTGCCCGTCATTAGATTTCCTTGAATGCTTACGCCCCCGTTGGTGGCGTCGCTGTGGGACCATATGCTGTTATCATCCCAAATGAACCCTGAATGCATTGCTGTTGCGTAAGGTTCAATTTCTATTGAGGCAGAGGTGAGCGGCTCTCCTTCTGGAAGATTGATTTTGAAATTTGAGTTTGGCGAGGCTGGATTAAGGGTAAGATTAGCCGATTGATCGGCAGCAGATAATCGAGGTCTTGGTTCATTCTTGAGGTAGGACATTTCGGTATCGGTGAGCATGATTGCCTGCGATGAAAAGAGGAACACAAAGGTGATGAAAAGTGCGCTCCAAGCACGAGACCTACCCGCCATGAATGAAGCCTAAACTTTGAAGGTCTTGAATGAAACGCTATTTTCAATTGGTAAATTTTTTCTCGACAGCAGAGGAATTTTGAAGAAATCGGCTTGGTTGGCTTCGGTTATGCCTCAACCGAAACCCGTCGGAGAACTTCATCCGGTGGACCTTGAAAACAGTCTTTTGAAGCGATGGCATGAAGAGCAAACCTTCCAGCAATCCATTGATGTTCGAAGGGAAGGTGCCCCGTTCATTTTCTTGGAAGGGCCACCTACAGCCAACGGGAAACCTGGCATCCATCACGTCGTTGCACGCACCTACAAAGATTTGGTTTGCCGTTGGAAAGCAATGGAAGGGTTTCTTGTTGAACGGAAAGGAGGTTGGGATACTCACGGTCTACCTGTTGAAATCGAAGTGCAAAAGCGCCTCAATCTCATGAGCAACCAAGCCATTGAGGAATTTGGTATGCAGGAATTTAACGATGCATGCAGAGAGTCCGTATGGACCTATGAATCAGCTTGGCGAGAGATGACAGAAAGAATGGCATACTGGGTGGATTTAGACAATCCATATGTGACCCTTCACAACGAATATGTCGAATCTTGTTGGTGGGCAATGAAACAGATGTTCGACAAAGGATTACTTTACCGTGGATACAAAGTCCTTCCTTATTGTCCACAAACCGGAACATCATATTCAAGCCACGAAGTAGCCCTTGGTTACAAAGAAGTTGAGGAACCATCGGTCTATGTTAAATTCAAACTCGTTGATGATGATGCCCACATCTTGGCTTGGACAACAACGCCTTGGACGCTGCCTGGCAACGTCGGCTTGGCGGTTGGCCCAGATGTCACCTATGTACGGGTTCGGGTAACTGCAGATTCCGAACACTGGGAAGGGGCAGGCGGAGCACATGTTGGTGAAGAATTCATTCTAGCGAAGGACCTCATGAAAGAAGTGCTTCGCCACCATGTGGAAATTGTTGAAGAATTCAACGGCTCATCCCTTGTTGGCAAGGCCTATGAACCACTCTTTCCGAATGCAGTTCCTCGAGGTGATTCTACCACGGCATGGACCGTCTTGTCTGCTGATTGGGTCACGACCACAGATGGAACAGGCGTGGTGCACACAGCGGTCATGTACGGTGAAGATGATTACAATTTGGGAATGGAAGTAGGGCTACCTGCTTTCCACACGGTTGGCATGGATGGAGCATTCGTAGAGGGCGTTCATCCACAACTCGACGGTCGTTATGTGAAAGACTGCGATGAAACCATCATCGAACTTTTGTCAAGTCAACACGGTAGCAACGGTAAGGGACCAATAAGCGGCCTCTTGTATCGCGAAAAATCCTATGCTCACGATTATCCACACTGCTGGCGAACCGACCACCCATTGTTGTATTACGCCATGGATTCATGGTTCGTGAAAATGACTGCTGTGAAAGAGAGGTTACTTGAATTCAACAGCCAAGTCGAATGGGCTCCAGATTGGGTCGGTGAAGGAAGGTTTGGAGAATGGTTACGCAACATCAAAGATTGGGCAATTTCCCGTGAACGATATTGGGGGACGCCGCTACCAGTATGGCGTTCTGAGGATGGCGAGATGAAATGTGTAGGGTCAATTGAGGAATTGCAAAACGAAGTCAAGCGTGCTGTAGAGGCTGGATTTGAAAATCCTGAATGCCCTGATGACATCGATCTGCATCGACCTGTTGTCGATGGCTTCACACTCATCTCATCAACTGGTCTTCCAATGAAAAGGGAGCCTTTCGTCATGGACTGTTGGTTTGACTCAGGTTGTGCCTCATTTGCACAGTGGCATCATCCATTTGATGGAGGTGAACAATTCGCTAATACATTCCCTGTCGATTACATTTGCGAAGGTGTTGACCAAACACGAGGTTGGTTCTACACACTGCTTGCAGTTTCCACAACAGTTTTCGATTCGATTTGTTACAAACGATGTCTGTCGTTGGGCCTCATTCTCGATGCAGAGGGGAAAAAGATGTCAAAATCAAGGGGGAACATCGTTGACCCTTGGGACCATTTCAATCGCGAAGGTGCCGATTCAACCCGCTGGTACATGGTTACTGCTGGGGCTCCATGGAACCCACTCAAGTTTGACCCAAACGGTGTCCGTGAAACGTACGGAAAGATGTTCTCAACCCTTTGGAACGTTTACAAATTCCATGCGGATTATGCAGCAATGGATGGTTTTGACCCACAAGCACAAACAAATCCAGTTGAAAAACGACCACTCCTTGACCAGTGGATTCTTTCACGACTTCACACAGTCTCCACCTATTATCATCAATCATTCGTGGATTGGGAATTCCACAAAGCATGTAGGGAATTGGAAGATTTTGTTGTCAACGACCTCTCCAATTGGTATGTCCGCCGTAGTCGAAGAAGGCTTTGGGACGAAGGTCAGAGCGATGACAAACTTGCGTGCCAGCATACATTGCATGAGGTTCTTGTGACCGTATGTCGACTCGTTGCCCCTGTCGCTCCTTTCATGGTCGATGAAATTCATGAGAATCTCGAAGGAACATCTGTTCACACCGCACCTTGGCCATCCGGAACACCAGGACTAACGGAAGGAGCCACAGCAGACCACTGGGACGAAGCACTGGTTCGAGAAACTGCACAACTGCCGCCACAGAATGTTGAACTTGAAGAAAAGATGAGCCTAGTGCGCGAACTTGCTGAATCGGGACGTCGTATTCGGGTCAATCACAATCGTAGGCAACGGTTGCCTTGTGCCCAAGGCTGGATTGTCGCTGGACCTGACCTCTCTGATTTCCATGAAATTTTGGAAGAAGAATTGAATGTTGAAACGATTCAAGTCGAGACAAACCTTGACCGATTCCAAAAAGTTGAACTCCAACCCAATTTCAGAAACTTAGCCCCGAAGGCGAGAGCGGAAGTGAATGCGGTGGCTGCAGAAATTCGTGCAATTGAAGACGTCGATGCTTTCCTCGGACAAATTCAGCAAGGTCAAGCAACCGTTTTAGGTGTACAAATCGATCCAGAAGATGTCGAAATACGACGGACTGAGCGAAGGGGCTTTGCTGCTGAGACGTTGCAAGTCAACCAAGGTGAGAACGATTCGATGAGCCTCGTCCTCGATATGAACGACACTCCTGAACTTCTATCCAAAGGTCTCGCACGGGATATCACTCGGAGAATTCAGGCAAAGCGAAAAGAAATGGATTTGCCAATGGAGGCGACGATTGAACTGCACATATGGATGATGAATGCACCCGAACTTTTCGAAGTCGATTCAAACTACATTAATCAGGAAACTAGAGCAGCGAATGCCACCTACCAACCGAATTCTCAACCAGAATCAACAACAGACTCATTCGAGGTCGATGGAGCAACAGTTTGGTTTCACGTTGAATAGGTGAGCAGGTGAGGGTAGTCTCGCTCGTTCCAAGTTTAACAGCCACTCTTTTTGATTTAGGCCTCACGACGAACGAAATTGTTGGCCGGACACCGTGGTGCATTCATCCAAAACCAGAAGTCAACGACATCAAAGTTGTCGGGGGAACAAAGACACCAAACTTAGGCAAGATTGAGGCTCTTGAACCAACATTACTCGTTCTCGATCGGGATGAGAATCCAAGAGAGGTCTATGAGTGGGCCTTGTCAAAACATATCGAGGTCTTCGTGTGCAATGTCCATCATCCAAGTGATGTCCCCAACATGCTCATCGAACTTGGCAAGACCATCGGTAGGACTGCTGAAGCAGAAAGTATTGCTTCAATCATCAACTCAGCACTTCACAAATGTGTTATTCCCTCTCGTCGACCCATCGTTTTACCCCTCATCTGGCACGAACCACTCATGGCAGTAAGCCCTGAAAAGTATGCGGGCGGACTCATCGAATCAATCGGTTTTACCGTTCCATTGATTGAACAAGGGGGGACAGGATACCCAGTTGTAACGCCAAAACATATTGTTGAACATCAAATCGAAGGTTTGTTGTTATCGAGTGAGCCACATGAATTTGCACGTTCTGAAGGCGAAGCAATTTGCGATGAAGTCGAAGCAATCTCGGGGTCTCGTCCATGGTGTCAATGTATTGATGGCGAGGATTTGACATGGATGGGAAGTCGTACCTCAACTGCGATTGGTAACCTGTATAGTGCCCTCAGCCATCGATTTGAAGGGAATCAATGAGTTCAAATGAGACCGATACAAGCCATTGGCATGCGACGAGTCGCCCTCGCAGTTTTCATGGTAAGCATCATGACCCTCGCAGGATGCTTTGGGGCTGAAGAAGGCGAAACAGAAAATCAAGAAATCAAAAGTATCTGGGAAGATTACAATCGCATCGATACTCAAACACACGTCGATGAGCGTAAGTTTCAGACTATTGATCTCAACACCAACATCTCAACCAACACGAGTTGGGCTGTATTCGACCGAACCTATGGAGGAAATTGTTGTGAACATTATTTGGCAACTTCGGTCGAAGGTTCCATCCTTAATATCGGAGGCGAATACCCCGTGTATTCGGTTGACCGTGGGCACGAGTGGGACACCTACATTCCCGGCGTTCTACCAGATGCCCAATGCAGAACCCCAATCCCAACAAACCCAGGTCAAGAGGGGTTAGGTGAAGGAAGCATCGTACAAGCTACCAACGGCGATATCATTTCGATGTCGTGGTTCCCCTACATCGGTGCCGATGGAAAACTCGACAAATTTTACGCAATTCTATACGACGAATCAGAAATGGCTTGGAAATGGTGCTACAATCGATTAACTGAACCGTTTTACGACCGTTCATGGCAAGTGGAAGTCGTAGGACCAATCGACTCGACCTTAGGGAACGGAGAATGGGCAAGTCTCGTTGTCTCGAACTTCTGGCACCAAACACAAAACGCTGGTGGACAAATCAGTGTTGATGGACTCAATTACTATCCTATTCAGTTCCCGGGTCGCGGCGGTGGAGAACCCATTGAAGAATTGAATCTCACATTCACAGACCTGCCTGCATATTGGGATGTCAACAAACCACACAAAGAAATGAGAGCGTTTTCGGTACCTAGCGGTGGGCTGTTATTCCCGTCGTATTTCAACAATGGAAACGCTGCATTTCTCGACACTACACTCTCGTGGAATGAAGTCGAGATTCAATTTCCGAGTGAATATTGCCATATCGATAGAACAGGAACAATTCACTGTGTTGCCATGCAATCTGCTGTATTTACTCACTATACCTCAAACGATGGTGCTCTGTCTTGGAAGAATCAAACATACGATTTATCCTCTACTGCTTCCTCAATTGAAGAGTGGGAATTCCAAGGTAATGGTGAACTTGACCTCTTCGTTCTCAATGTCCGGTATCAATCGAATGAGGGACCTGATGTCGATATCGTGTATCATGTTAGAGAATATTCAAAGGATTTGAGCCCTGATACATTGACCTACATTGGTCTTGGTGACCTCGACTCAACCTCCGGTGCTGGAAATGACATTCGATTTGATTTCGCCTCACTTGGTATCTTGAGGGACGGTGGTGTTGTTGTTGCATACCATGACTCAAGTCATGCTGACCCCTTGTTTGCAGTAGAGATTGAACTACCTCAATACACCGGTTCAAAATGAATCAAGAATGTCGCCAAACAACTGCTCGATTAAACCTGAATTACGCTGATGGAGTCTTCGTAGAATGAGTTCGGGTGTTGATTTGGCCAAATAATTCCGTCGAGGATTTCGATCAACCACCAACTCGAGTTGCTCATCCAGCCCCCTCGCTTCAATGCCATCAACTCGCAAATCATCCCTGCATGTTGCTTCAATTATTGCTGGAGCAAGATGGGTAACGAGAACTGTTGTTGTATGGGATTGACGTTCTGCGGCAAGCAACATACCTGCAATAATTTTTGCACCGGCTCCCGGCTCTGTAATGGCTTCTAGTTCGTCAGCAAAAATGAATTTGGGAGAGGGGTCTGAGACAACTCTGGCAAGTTGTTCAAGTGTTTGTTCAAGGGCACCTGCACTCTGAGTCCCTCCCGCTTTGGCAAGGACATGAAGTGACTCAACCTTTCCAACCGTTGCAGATGATGCGGGTACAGGAAGGCCCATGTGTGCTAAAATGACAACAAATGATAGTGTCTCAAGAAGTGTAGTTTTCCCACCCGAATTTGCTCCAGTGAGGAGAGCAAGATTTTGCCGGTCATCTTTTCCAGCACATTGGCCTAATGCGTATGTAACTGGCTCTGGTATTCCATCGATGAATGGGTGAAAGGCGTCGATGACCGAAATGCCGTGTGGCGAAAACGAAGGTATTCTGCATCCATGATGATGGGCCCAACGACCAACTGACATCCAAATGTCTAGTGTGATACATTCTCGGTACCAATCTTTTGAAGATTCGATGAAAGGTTCCAAAGCAGTTGCGAGCGAAACAACTTTTTGTAGTTCATTCGATTCAATCATCTCAGAAAGTGCTTCATGGATATCATCAAGTTCTGCTTTATTTACAACCGAAGGCCAACCATCTGTGAACAACTGCATCGAGCATTGTACACCTGATGGCTCCAAAAATTGCGTGAATTTGTGATAAGCCTTCTCCACTGCCTCTTCAATGATGTTAGCCGTTGCAGATTGTAACTTTCGCTTGAGCGATGAGTTGTTGCTCAGTGCTTCGAGCAATTCCTCGCCCTGCAGAGCAACGCTTTGATCTTGAATTGCAGTCGTCACCTCATCCTGCATTTCTTGCTCAATACGTTTAGCAGTTCGCCATAATTGGTCACGAATCCCTTCAATGATATCCTCTTTGCCAAGAGATTCTAGTGTCGTTAGGTGTCGAACGAGTCCCTGTATTTCACCAATTCGCTGAGAAATTGATTCGAAATGCAGATTCTCTTTTGTCATTTCTGCACATCTCTCAATGATGATGACCATCGTTTTGATCGTATCAGCGTTGAGTTGGAACCAATCGATGACATATTCGGGCAATATTCGGAAGTCATCCATTTGTTTGGGAAACACCAGCCATCCATCTGGTGCATCCAATGGAGCACCTTCACCAACCCATGTCACTTTTGGAAAAACTGTGTAATCCTTCCACGATTCTTCGTCTGACGGGGTGTACATCCTGCATTTTCCTTTTACGTGTGAAAGTTCATTTCTTGTGACAATAACACGTTCGTACTTTTTTTGAGGTTCTTTGAAAGGACGAATGTGCGACATCAAGTCACCCATGTCTTGAAGCACCTCTTCCTCGAGTTGAAGTGCATGGCGGGATAATTCAACTCTCTTCGATTGATCTTGAAGAGGGGTCATCAATTGAATCTGTTTTTTTGTTGCCGAGGTTGAAGTATAATTTTGCAGGTCTTTGATGAGCAATTCATACAGACGAACAGATTCTTTTGTTGAAAGAAATGATGTTGCTCCACCCATAAATTGTCTTGCTATTGACAACGCCCTTTGGGTTGAAATGCCTTGAACTTGAGCGATTTTATCGATTTCACCATTTTTTAGTGTGTCAAATACCTGCTCTTCACTACCAAAGTGAACGGTTAATTTGTGCATCAATTTGTCGCTGATGCTTCCATGTTGTTTTGACAGCATGCAAAACAATGGTTGTCAATGGCTTAAGAGCATAGCGGATTTTGAAGCCCTCAATACTGCGTTCGCTGATGACTAATGGCCGTGAGATAATGCTCCAGTCATGCTTAATATGACAAGGAGTAATGTCATGAGAAGTGCCCCGGTGACCACGTAGAGCATGGCTTTCTTTCCTGTTTCTGCATTATGTATGTCCGGTAGTGTATCCACAGTAGCAACGTAAAGAAATGTACCCGCTGAAAAGAGCATAGCAATGCCAATCATTTGAGTATCAAGGGAAGATAAGAGGAAATATGCGATAAAAATCATCAAAGGTGTTGCTAATGAAAAGATGACCACATCTTGAATTGATTCTTTTCGAGATTCTCGTTCATGGAGTGAAAATATTCCGAGACTCAAGGCAGCTGGTCCTTTGTGAATCAACACTGCGAGAAGAATTGTCATGGAAACTGAGATAGAACCAGTTGCTGCTGCTGCTCCAACGGCTAAACCATCGACTGCAGCGTGGAGTGTTAACCCAAAGACAAGCATCCAACCTACTGAGTTGTGGTGGACATGGTCATGTCCGTGGTCATCATGATGGTGATGATGTTCTTCGTGAACCGCGTGCCCAATACCTGCACCTTCCAAGATTAGCATCAAAAGGAACCCGGCAAGGATCGCACCGCCAACAAGCAATATGTCGCTGTGTTCATCTTCATCATCAACATGGGCATGCAAAGCGACCAAATCATGTATCTCGGATATCCCAGCAGTAGCGTTTATTTCTCCTGATTCTACTTCCTCAATCACATGTGTAATTTGAGATTTCAACCCTTCATCATGGTCTTCGCCGGCGTGCTCATCTTCATGCTCGTCGTGACCACCGAGCAACTCTTCAATTTCTTCGATGCCTTGTTGAGCAGTTATATCGCCATCATTCACTTCGAGGAGCACCAAAGCAACATGACCACCTAGTATTTGTTCAGCACCGTGTTCATCCGTTGACGCCAACTCAAAACCCTCGGGTATAACAACAAGAAATGCAGAAGCGATAATAATTCCAGAGGCAATGCCAGTGAGCATTTTTAGTCGGTCTTGATTTTCATCAAATTTAGAAAAAACAGGTAGCAGCCCGCACACAAGACCGATGATAAGAGCAATTGTTGCATAGGTTACGAGTTCGAACATGACACTCTGGTAGGTTAATATATATTTAAAAAATGTTATTAACTTTTGACCCGTGGTCTATTCATGTCTAGAATCCTTTCATTTAGCACGGATGACCAATTTGCTGTCGAGTTAGAAAAGATGATTCAAGAAAGTGGCTACAAGAATCGAAGCATGTTCCTGCGTGATGCCAGTCTTTTCTTCTCCGATTCACTTCAAAGGGGCGACCTTCAATCGATGGACGACAAAGAAATTGTTGATGGGACGCTCATCATTTATTATCAGCACGGCATTGAACAAAAGTTACTCAATATTCGACATTCACATTCTATTGAAGTTTCCTCATACCATCACAATTGTCTAACTGAATCCCACACATGTGTTGATACATTACAAACAAGAGCTTCAGTTGCATCAATTCGTTCGGTGCTCGACCAACTCAAAAACACAACGCAAATCGATAGAGTTCAATTCGTCACTGCACCTACACGCTCAAACGGATGTTGTTGAAGACGGTGAAATAAAAATCGAGAAGCATAAAAAGAACCTCTCGTCATCAGCATCATGCAGGAAAAATCTTCCCAACCGAAGAACTTCCTGCAAACCGGTTCAAAAATCTTAGATTTTGCAACAAAAAGAATTCTTTCCTTCGGCTCCATCTTTGATACAAAATATGGAACGCCGCAAAGTCGCAAGGAAAGGGTTCAGCGAACAAAGAAAGTCGGGTATATCGCTGTCTTACGAAGTGGAGCGATTGGAGCAATCGCCAGTGCCATACCTATTCTCATCTTGTACCAGGTCATCCTCGTTCAATATCCCCATCTAAACACAGAAACGCACAGTGTCACTGGTTGGGATTACGCATTTTTCATCGGATTGATTATTGCAGTTTCTCTTCTTGCGACAATACTTGAATTGCTTTTGTTGTATAATGATGCTGTGCGTGCAGCAGGCAAGATGAATCAAATCACTCAACGAGATGTTGATGCAGAAAGTGAAGTCGACGAAGCAATTCAACAAACCCTTCCGCTCGGGTTAACCAAGGCAGCTCTTGGGATGAATAGAGATACAAGCCCAAAGTTTGGTATCGACCCACTTGAAAAATCTTCGAAAGCAGCCATCGCTGCTAAAGGCGCCGCATATAGAGCACAAGTGCTTCTCTTCAATGCGGGTGTAAAACGGATCTTACGTAGAATTTTAGCAAGAATGTTTGGGCGTACTGCACCAAGAGTATTCGTTGAATGGCTTCTCCTCCCTGTTTATGTCATCTGGAATATGGTTGGGACCACCGTTGTCATGAATGAACTCATTTGTAGGGCAAACGGTCAAGAAGCGACGAAAGGGGTGCTTGATGAGATTCAACTCAATCACAACTTGTCACCTCAAATGACTGTGCTCATCAAAAATTCCATTCAACGCCATGTTCATGGAGCAAAAGCCATTCATCCAAACATTGAATTCCTTATTCTCTTTCTCAATTTCAAAAATTGTGAGTTTACGACACCGGAACCAGGATATGACACGTTAACTCCAAAAGAAAAAATCCAACTCGCAAAATTGATTCTTGCAATGCCCCTACTTGAAACAAGAAAAACAAAACTGAATCGAGAAGGAAAATTAATCGTTGATTCGGTCCTCACAACTCAGGAAAAGAAAATGTGGGTACGTGATGCGACTCGATATATCAAAAACGGTATTGACTTCAGTTAAAATTAACATTGTCGTTGACTTTCTTCACTGTACTCATGCATTGGTGCTTGGAACAAATCATCGCATGTTCTGTAGATGATGGGTAAAGTAAGCGTTGCAGTTGACCAATCGATTGAAAATTGTCCAGCGCTCACTGGTGATGGCACATAATCGTACCCAGTTTGTTGCATTTCGATGATAATTGATTCACCCGCTTCAAGGAAGATGTCCATCGGTAGAAATTCCATTTTACCTGTGACAGTCACAAATGGGACAAGTGCTTCTTGCCCATCTCTGCCACCTTCGTGGAATCGGAAGTCCATCACGGCGTGACCTAAATGCATGCCCGTGCTATCTGTCATCTCTAGATATCCGTGAGCACCGTTTGAAGTATGAGGCGTCACAGGGATGTGAAATGAAGGCATACCAATGATGTACACATCGCTTTCAAATGGACCATAGGTCATTGTTATACTATCTGTTGAACTCATCGATGCTCCAGTAGGGTTCAGTTCAGTTGCGGGAATTTCAAGGAACGTTGTGTCCATTGGGGGGTAGGTTGTTTCAAATCGCCAGCCTCCGCGGTTATCTTGCATTTCTACTCCGAGCGTTGGGGCTGTGCCCTCACCTTTCAGGTACCAATTGAACCAATACAGCATTTCATCGGCCCAATCCCAACGCAGTGTATATGGATACGCTTCTTGACCTTCACCTGATGGTAACGAAGAATGTCCGGTTGCTCTGTCGGGGTAATCGTGAGCCCATTGACCTGCAAGTGTCTTGATTTCGATGCCTGCATCTTCGATGATTTGATGAGTGGGAAATGCCATATGGGGGTCGACATTCCAATCCTGCATACCTTGAATGATGTAAATAGAACCGTTGTAATTCTCGACAACTCTGTCCAGAAATGACCGCTCTGTCCAATAATCGTTGCCTGCATATGTGACCATACCACCTGACAAATACGCTGCTGGTCCGTTGAAATATCCCTCAAGATAACCTTCGCAGAGGGTCTGGAGGTCGTTTGAATCACCATCGATTCCAAAGGAACCGTAAACGCCGTTGTGCATAATCATACCACGGGCTTCCATACTTCCGTTTCTCCACATTAATTCGTGCACGCCGATGAGCCCTGACATAGGAACGATTGTGGCAAGATACGGATTTCCGAAGGTTGCTGCTTGCCAAGGCGTACTCCCATCGTATGATTTACCGATAATACCTACCTTACCATTCGACCATGGCTGTGAACCTAACCAGGTAACTGCTGCATCGATACCTCTTTGCTCGTCGGTCCCCATCAAGTCCATGCAGTGATTCGATTCCCCTGTCCCAAACACAGAAACTTGGGCCACGCCGAAGCCATGAGGCACATAATTCTCGATAAGCATTCGACCAAGTCGGTCAGCGGGCGTAAGGGCGTCAACATCCCCATCGCTGTAATATGGTCCAATCTCTGCGATCACCGGTACTTGACATTCGGGTGAAAGGTTGGCTGAAGAAAAATCACAACCTTCGATCACCGGCAACCAAAGTCCAAGATGAACTTGAGCATCACCTGTCAGCCCAGCACCTCCGTCGGCGGCTGTAATCGTTGGCACTGACACGAAGACGGAATCCACTTCGCCGATTGGGAAAGAGCCGTTGATTGAGACTCGAGCGAATACATCGGTGTCTTGGTATGAAAGTTCACTACGTTCCCACGGCTGCGGATAGGTATTGTTAGAAATCTCTTGTTCAGTTTCACCATCAGTTTCACCGAAGCATCCAGAGATAGAACTCGTCAACAGTATGCTCAAAATGAAAAGCACTTGGGGACGCATATTCATCCGGTAACGCAAATATTCTTCAAGACATCGTCATGAAGTTTCAAGATTCGTTGTTGGAATTTGCTTCCATTTCGGCTCGTACATCATCCATGTCGAGGCCTTTTACTTTCTCAATAAGGTCTTTTAGTGCATTTTCAGGTAAGGCACCAGGTTGCATGAAGACGCCTATGCCATCTTTGAAGACCACCGTTGTTGGAATGCTTCGAATTCCAAACATACCGGATAATTCAACTTCAAGTTCTGTGTTAATTTTTCCGAATGTTACGTCTGGAACTTCATCGGATACTCGTTCAAAAACAGGTGCATATGCCTTGCACGGCCCACACCACTCTGCCCAAAAATCGAGGATGACCACGTCATTGTCATGAATCGTGGTTTCAAAATTTTCCATGGATATTTCTACGACTGCCATTTCTTTCCCTGTCACCCGGGGTTTTTGAAGGCGTGTTCGTGATGCAGAGAATTTCTCCGTTGATTTGATGACCCGAAGATGATACGCAGGGATATGTCGAACAGTCGTTGTATGGCTCTTGCTTTTGCAGTTCTCATGATTTTTTCGACAACGATGAAAAGTGAATTCATCGGTTTAGAGGATGCAAAACAGCACTTTTCCGAACCAAACTACACGATTCAAATTTCAGAAATATTGGTTTCAGCATCATCCGAGGAGTTCAATGGTACTGACTGGAATGGAGATGGAGACATAGGTTCATCCTCAGACCAATTCATCGAGCTATGGAATTTTGGTTCTGAACCGGTTGACATATCGAATTGGTTACTCGACGACACTATCAACGAAGGTTCTGCACCGTGCAAAATTGCATGGAACACAAGCATAGACCCAAATGAAAGACTCGTCATCTTTCGTTCTGAGTCAAGAATAGAATTCGATTATTACAACAATGACGCTGCAACGATTCGAGATGCAAACGGATCCCTTGTGGACATGTTGTCGTACCCAGCAAGAGATTCTTGGTGGGACTATTCATATGTTCCTTCGGAAAATGGTTCAATCGAGAAGGTCAAACCACCAACACCTGGCTGGGGTTCAGATGAAATGCAACCAACATCAATCCGGACGGTTGGTTGCTACGGATTGACTGACCATATCCATCAAGGTTCTTACATCCTTGGTGGTCGAATTGTGCCAATGACATCTTCATCCGCCGTCCTCAATCATGGGTATATCTATGTTCGAAATGGCATGATTGAGGCTGTATGGAATGAAAGCATTCCTAATTCAATAGAACTCACAAATGTACCTATTGTCGAAACGAATGGCTCAATTTATCCCGGATTGATTGATACACATAACCATCTCCATTACAACCAAGCACCACTGTGGGAAATGACACCGCATCTTCAAATTCAAAACAGAAATGCTTGGGGTGGATACAACAACCGATACGAATGGAAAAATCATCCAGATTATAGTTCGCAAGTCACAAAGCCAAAGACGCTCGTGCATTCTGCTCCATATTGGAACATGGAATCTCAAGCAATGAAGTATGTTGAAGCAAAAGCGATTATGGGTGGTACAACAGCCTCGCAAGGAAGTCCGTCAAACCCAGATGACACCTATGCAACAATCCTTGCACGTAATATCGAAGACTGGAATTTTGGAAGAGATCAAATCCACACAAAAGTAACAGAACTGACCTCTGATTACGTGGGTTCCCACATCAAAAATGGTAATGCTTCAGGCACCCTCGATGCTTGGTTTATTCATATCGCTGAGGGTGTTGATTCAAGCAGTAAAGCTGAGTTTGACATTTTAGTGAACAATAACCTTCTCGTTGGTGAACTCGTCCTGATTCATGGCGTTGCACTCACATCTGTGGAGTTCCAACAAATGGCAAATGTTGGAGCGACACTTGTGTGGTCACCACTATCAAACCTTCTATTGTACGGGCAAACCGCAGATGTCGCTGCAGCAAAACAAGCAGGTGTTCGTATCGCACTTGCACCCGACTGGGCCCCCTCCGGTTCAAAATCAACATTGCATGAACTGAAAATTGCTGATTTGTGGGATGATGAAATTCTGGGAGATGTATTCTCGGATTATGAACTTGTACAAATGGTCACTGTAAACGCTGCAGCAGCAACGGGCTGGTCAAGCGATGTAGGAACGCTAACACCTGGAACTGCGGCTGATTTGGTGGTCATCGACAATATCCATTCAAATCCATATCGAAATATCATCAACGCAATTGACCCTGATGTGCGCCTTTCGGTTGTCGGAGGATTACCGCTTTTTGGCGACCTTGATATCATGACACAACTCAAAGGTGACGACCATGAACCCGCTGGTGCATTTGACAAAGTGATTGATGTGACATTTATCTCCGTTCCAGACGGGGCACAAACATGGTCGACAATCGTGGAAGATTTGGAAAAAGCGATGCGTTTCGACCCTGCTGAAATGCAATCTGCATTTGGTGATGCAACCGATTTTGAAAAGGCTACATCAGGAACAACCGAAGTCGGACTCGACCCATGGTATACATACGGTGACGAACGATATTTTGACGTTCTAAATTCCTCGATTCCTGCAAATGCACAAATCAACCTTTCATTGCTGTATGACAGATATTATGACAGAAATGAAACGTTACTGCTTGAAGAATCATTTGAAATTATTGAGGAGGAACGATGTGAAGATGGCACACTACCGCCTTGTCAAGTGGTCGAAGGAAACGATGGCACCGAGCCTCAAATCGAAAACAATTCATCAACAAACAAGTCTGAAGTCGTCTTTGACGACGATGAAATTCTCCTCGATGAATCATCATCAACCACATCGGTAAAAATTGCATTTTGGTCAATTTCGATTGGCTTGCTCGTCGCACTCTATGTCTTCAGTGCGTCAGGGAAGAAAGAAGAGGATGTCGACCTCACCGAAGCCGAGGAATTCTTTGAGGAGCAAGTGGAAGGCTTTGTGCCCCCCCCACCGCCACTGGGGCCCCCACCTTCAGACTAAATCCCAAACTGGACCTTCTGCGGTATCGGTCACAATGACACCGAGTTCGTTGAGTTGGTCCCGGATAAGGTCTGCGGTTTCCCAATCTTTTGCACTTCGTGCTATGGCTCGCTGAGCCAAGAGGGATTCTACTTTGCCAGCAATTTCCACTCGGCGAGGGTCTTCTTTCGATTCAAGAATTTCTTCCCTCGTGGGCAAGAGACCCAACACATCACCTGCGGTTTCCTCGAGCCATTCGACACAGTAGTGGGCGAAGGCGTGGTGGTCACTTTCTTCGAGACCACTATCGCTCACTCTCGCCATTTCTCTGAGTGCAGTAAGCACTTTTGCGATTGCCTCGCGTGTGTTGAAATCATCGTCCATCGCCTTCGCGAATTGTTCGCCCATCAATTCGAGCATGCCCAAACCTTTGGAGAGTGGTTGACTGGAAGAAGAATCTGGATGGGGAAGATTGACCGGTTCAGCATCACCCAATTGCTTGACCATTGCGGAAAAGATTTCGATCAATTTTGAGTAATTACGCTCTGCATCTTTGAGGAGAGATTCATTCATGTCAATTGGTGAGCGATAATGTGCATTGATCAGTGCAAATCGAAGGACGAGAGGGTCGATTTTCGTTAAAATTTCATCAATGGTCCAAAAATTACCCAGTGATTTTGACATTTTTTCCCCATCGATGTTGACAAATCCATTGTGGAGCCAGTGATGAACAACAGGAGCATGGTCGGTGTAACATTCACCTTGGAAAATTTCAGCCTCATGATGAGGGAAACGCAGGTCGTGTCCACCTCCGTGAATGTCAAATTCATTGAGAAAATGGTCGAGTGACATGGCTGTACATTCAATGTGCCACCCAGGACGACCCAGCCCCCAAGGGGAATCCCATGTCGGTTCACCTGGTTTTGCAGCTTTCCATAAGGCGAAATCTTTGTGGTCACGCTTTCCGCTTTGGTCTTCGACTCTTCCGCTTGCACCTGAGCGGACTGCTTCAATCGATTGACCTGTGAGTTGTCCATATTTGTCAGGAGCTGATTCTACATCGAAATAGACACCGTCATTGGCCGCATATGCATGACCTTTGTCGATGAGAACATCGATAATGCCAATCATATGTTCAACATAATCTGTGCAACGTGGATAGTGATTTGCTCGTTGAATATTGAGCCTGTCCATATCTTGATAGTATGCTGAAATGTTTTCGTCAACGATTTCTCGCCAGTCACGATTCTCGGTTTGCGCACGGTTGATGATTTTATCATCGATGTCTGTAAAATTTTGAACATAGGTCACATCGTAACCAGATTGTTTTAACCACCTGTAAATCACATCAAATGCAATGTAACAACGAGCGTGCCCTAAATGGCAACGGTCGTAAACCGTGACACCGCAGACATACATTGACACTTTTCCGGGATGGATTGTCTTGAATGGGACCTTTTCCCTATGTCTCGTGTCATACAGGTGAAGGGCCATGTCGCTCACCCGAACGAGAGAAATTGACTACTTGAAGGTTGATACAATATCGCACCTTGGACATAACTGTGCCGACCTTCAATCGCATTTTTGTCACAGGTGTAAATGGGCATATTGGGAACCATATCGTTCGAGATTTACTCGAACACGGCTACGAAGTCAAAGGTTCTGTTCGCTCCCTATCCGACCCGTCTCGAACAAAACATGTACTCCAGCATGCTGTCGATGTAGGTTGCGAAGAACGTTTGGAGTTGGTCGAGGGCGATGTTCTGGATGCAGACCCCTGGCAAGATCTTTTGGCTGGTTGTGATGTTTTATTGCATACTGCAACGGTCTATTCAATTGATGCCAGTGCTGAAACCATCATCGATACTGCGATGAAAGGTACAGCCCACCTGTTCAATGCAGCGAAAGCCTGCGGAATCCAACGGATTGTGTACACATCGAGTGTTGCAGCCGTCGGTAGCATGCCAAAAGGAGTAGAAAAAAATGAATCTTTTTGGCAGGAGAACCATGCACTTCCTTACACCAAAGCAAAGACTGAATCCGAGAAACTTGCGACGGAGTTAGCAAATGAATTTGGTCTCGATTTGCGAATCATCAACCCGAGTGCAGTTATCGGAGGTGGATTCTCACGCCCGACACCTAGCGTCGCCTATTTCGACGATGCTTTTCATGGCCGATTTCCACTCGCTCCAAAATTCCCAATGGCGTTTGTACATGTGAAAGATGTAGCCATCGCTCATCGAAGAGCATTTGAAGTTGACCAAGCACAAGGTCGATTCATTCTCGCACCCCATCATAGTCTCGATATGGCTCATTTATGCAAACGAATTCGTGTACTTTATCCGAAGTCAAAGTCTCCGAAACGGGCGTTGCCAAATTTCATGTTGCCTGCCGCTGTCTTGTTTGATTTGTTGAATGGTCTGCGCGGCCAAAATAGGTATCTGACACGACAAGTCGTGAAGAGTCTTCGGTCAGGAGATGCGTACTATTCGAGCAAAAAAGCGGAGGATGTTTTAGGCATGGAATGGATTGATTTCGATACAGCTGTTCGTGACACAGTTGAGGGTTTTCAATGAAAATGATTCGTTTTAATCCTTATCATATGACATCACTTTGCATTGCTTTAACCACCATACTCTCCAGTCTCACCTTCCTCTTTTCAAATCAGTATCGAGCCTTCCCTCATTTCATCTCTGAGGCAGATGTAGGGCAAATTCCATCCTTGTTCTTCAAAGGAGGATTTGTCGTCTCTAGTATTGCCATGGCATGGATGATTTTTGATTCCACCCGTCGATTAGGCAAGGAAAAAAAGGATACGCCTCAGCGATTCGTTACAACTGCCATAGGTATCGTAACCATCATCAGTTTGTGGTTTGTCATCATCTATGACATTCATTCAAACATACAAATTCACACCGCTGCTGCGGGTATATGTTTCATCTCTAGCCTCATTTGGACGAAAGTATATGGTTCAGCCATCGGTCTTGATTCAAATCTCTTCAATACGGGCCTGCTCCTTTCTACCTTAGGGTGTATGGCCATGATAGGTGCACTCATTCTTGCGCCGGGGTACACATCGAATTTTGAAACGAATGCGTATTTGGACAGTATTCAACACTACATTGTTCTTGCTGCACCAGCTGAATTCGCACTCGTTGGAGGTTTGCTCGCCTCAATTTACGCCCTTGGATATGAAGAGGGTGAAAAAAATTCATCCAACGAGAGCACTTGATGTTCAAACACATACCCTTCTCGTTCTGCCATCGTCATCTCACCATGCTTCACAGCCTCATCAAGAACGCTGCTGTCTGTTTCGGGGTGGAATTGGACAGAATAAATTGGACGGGTTGGATGCACGTGAATGACGCTACCGCATTCTTCACTCGATGCAATATTCATCATTTCACCTGCGTTGACCACATGATCTTGATGGGAAAATAAGCCAAAGGTTCGGGTTCCGTCTGCAAAATCAACAGGGCAAACCGATTCAGTTGCTTGTTCTGCTCGAATGACTTGCCCCCCCAATGATGCTGCAATTATCTGATGTCCAAAACAGATGCCGTACAATGGAACTTCACATGTTCGAATAAGTTCGGCAACTTCATTCATCCAATCTTCCCACATCGAGACATTTTTTCTTGAACCAGATATGACAATCATATCACAGTCCACCGGCTTATCGACACGCGTTCCGAAACCGTAGTCGAGTGGCTCATTAGTGTGTGGGGACCATAAAAACACCACTTCAGGAGTTAATGCATTGACAATATTACGAACGCCTTCTTTTCCAAATCCGTGTCTTTCTGCAAGCAAATCAACAAGAAGTAATCGCATCAAACCACGCCTCCTTTTGCTAGAATTTTCAAATCCATACTCGACAACGGATAGGAAGAAATGATTTTACCGCCATCCTCAACCTTCGTTGTAAAGACCGATATTTCGAATTCGCGATGAGAGAGTGAATGGTGGATGACGCCTACAAAATCAGCATGCACCGGATCAAAATCTCCCTCCACAATTTTTGGGCCATACAAGCCACCGAATAAGCCATCCGATGGACGATTGTACAATCGCGGGAGCCCTTGCACGTCGATTTCGATGATTGCAGCCAATTTGACATGTTTCGTCAACCTCTTCTTCGGACGCGGATATTTGGTAGGCGCTTGTTTTCCGCGACAATTCGAAGAAATCGGACAAGCATCGCAGGTGGGTTTCTTTGGACTGCATACGAGTGCACCCAGTTCCATTAATGCTTGATTCCACAGACCAGCATCAGCAAAAAAGAGTTGGGTTTCTGCCCAATCACGCACATCTCGTTCACTTGGCTCCTCATCTTCGCACCACCGTGCCATGACTCTGCGAATATTTCCATCGACGCAAGCATGAGGTTGGTCAAAAGCAATACTCGCTACAGCCGCAGCGGTATATGGCCCAATGCCTGGCAAACTGAGTAATGTATCGTAACTCGATGGGATGACGCCTGAGTGTTCAGCAAGCACGACCTGTGCACATGCATGCAATCGTCTTGCTCGTGCATAATATCCAGCTCCTTGCCACAACAACAGGAGTTCCTCAACATCTGAATTCGCCAAGTCCACAATCGTTGGAAATCGTTCGACAATTTTCTTCCAATAGACGACACCTCTCGACATCTGCGTTTGTTGCAACAGAATTTCAGAAAGGAGAACATGCCAAGGGTCTTTTGAAATCCTCCAAGGCAAATCTCGATGATTTGCTTTGTACCAATTGATGAGGTTGCCTTTGTCCTCATCAGACAGAGGGTGCATTCGCCATCACGCTTCTGCAGTTTCTTTTTTTGCACTTGCTTCGGTCATCTTTGCATCGTTTGCCTTTAGTTGCTCCCATACGAGTTCGGCAATATCCTTGACTTCCATATCAGATCCTATGGCGTTGAGGCCATCGGTCACCATGGTTGAACAAAAAGGACAGCCGACTGCAACTGTTTGTGCTCCAGTCTTTGCAATTTCTTTTGAACGGATAATGTTGACCCGGTCATTGCCTTCAGGCACATGTTCTTCCATCCACATCTGAGCACCTCCTGCTCCACAACAGAATGACTGCTCACCATGGCGTTCGACTTCAACGTCGACACCCCCAATTGCATTTCTCGGTTCTTCAAGGACTCCTCCAATTCGGCCAAGATAACAAGGGTCGTGATATGTTACGCTCTCGTCGTGTTTCGGAGCAGGTAACTCACCTGAGGATTGAAGATGAGCAATGAGTTGTGAATGGTGCATGACCTCAATATCTTCTCCACCGTATTCTTTGTACTCTTTTCCTAATGTGTGGAAGCAGTGAGGACAAGAGGCAACTATTTTCTTTACACCAATTTCTTCAAATGTTGCGAGATTTGTTTCTGCGAGCATTTGGAAAAGGTACTCATTCCCGGCTCTTCGTGCAGGGTCGCCACTGCAACCTTCTTGCATACCGAGGATACCGACGTCGAGACCTGCTTGCTTCATGATTTGAATGGTGTCTCGTGCGACCTTTTTGTTTCGCTCATCAAATGATG
>CAZWXR010000001.1:0-62499 GCA_964637985.1 uncultured Candidatus Poseidoniales archaeon | reverse complement strand
CCTTTGTGAAGATACCTCTGGAACAGAGTGTTCAAACGGCGACTGGCTTGACCAGAGTCAAGCAAATATCACCTTTACAAATAATATTCGTAGTGGTCAAGATACAGTGAAAGAAACGACACATTACGTCATTGGTGAATATTGGTACACTGCAGACTTGGTTGAGGAATACCTCTCAGTTTCTACGAATATCCACCGATTGAATTCACGATTAGCATTGACAGTTCAATTGCTCGATGCGGTATTTGAGGCTCATCCTACAGCGACTATTCACGATTTGTACAATGATATCATCAATATGGAAGGATATTACACAGTTCAAGACTACGACGGAGGACCAGGTGAAACAATAGACCGTAATCACGAAATTCGTTACTTCGCCGTCGACAACAGACTTTACCCACGTGCGGGCCGATATACAGCTGATGCTCAATACAATTCGGGTCAACCAATGGGTATTTTTGGAGCACCAACAATTCTCTCAGGACAAGACATTCAAGCATTCATGTCTGAAACCTATGAAACCGTACGTGGTGAGTTCAAGGACGAAATGACTGCCGCAGAGTATGAGGAAGCGGTCAAGAAGGATTTCCTGAACAACCAAGCAGGTGCAGATATCGACTTGATTGCTCTTGAAGACGTTCGAATTGACCATCAACCAGCGTTCTTCGACACAATGGTTGCTCGTACATATGTCGGATATGGTGCGTCTTCACTCGGATTGGATACAGATTCATCAAATCCTCAGCCATCTCAACACTTCGGTCAATCTGGTTCCCCTGGAAGCATACTGCAACAGGCTGTTCCTCTACCGGGTGCAATGATGAATCATTTCGTTCTCGCAAATTGGTATAGCAATGATTCAACCAAGAGTCTTGCAGATGCGAATACGCTCGTGAAGATTCTCAAATATTATCCAGGTGGCGAACTATCTGGACAAGTCGTGACCGAGGACGATGGTGTTGGTATCCCGAATGCACGTGTGCTCGTTGAAAGAGATGCATTCTCAGGCGAAGGTATCGAAGATGATGATGCAGACACTTATTGGATACCAATTGGTTCGGTAGATGCTGATGAAGAGGGTCGCTATTCATTCATTGCTCCAGCAGGACGCATTCGTGTATCTGCATTTGCAGGAACATACAACCCTGTCTTCGACCAAGACAACATACGAGATGGATCATATGTGAGTAAAATCCAAGATCTCCTTCAAGAATCCAATGAAAACCGTACTGTGAATGAAATTACAGCTATTTTGGGTCAAGTCTCAAACATGACATGGCTAGGAGAAGCTGAAATGAACATCACTGGTGACCAAGCGAATAGAGTGACAGATATCACAGAATCTCTTGATATTAGCGTGGGTTCAAGTGGTGTTTCAGGGACAATCAAGTGGACAGGCCACGAAAGTTTCGAGGGCGAAGCAGTCGAAGAAACCACTTTCATTCTTCGAAATATTTGGTCGATGACTGATAATTACACTGTGACGACAACAAGTGGTACATTTACTTCAGAAGAATCGCGTATCCTTCAAGGAACTGGTGAAGTTGAATTCATGTACAATGGAACCTTTGAAAGTGATGGCGTTGCATTTGTCAAGGAGTTCGTAGGAACATATACACGAGAAATTACGGACAAAGTGATGTACTTTGGCAACGGAACTTGGAATGGAAAAGGGACGTTTAAAGCATCATGGCTTGAAAATACAACAAATATGAGCCAATGTGAGCCTATTGAAAATTCAACTGAATTTGCATTGCCTGCAAACCAAACCATTTGTCAACTTGGTGAAGGCAGTCAAGAGTATCTCTTCGATGGAGAATTTGTTGGAAAGGGTATGCTCACCTCAGATGGAATCACCACATTTGTCCAAGAATATGAAGACGGTGTCACGTTTGAGGGTATTGGTAGTTTCTTTGGAACTGGCATTTTCAACGGAACTGGTTTGTTCATCGGTAACGGTACATTCTCTGGACCGATGGTTGAGCCGGGTTCATTCTACAAAACTGGACTCCTCCCAGGAACATACAATATGATTGCACAGATGGAAAATGGGAAAGAAGTTCTCCTCCCTGAACCAGTCGTTGTAGGAATAACACCTAGTTATGACCTTGATATGACAATTCCAGCATCCCATTTCAGTGATACGCTCATCGATATTGAAAACAATCCTCTCGCTAATGCAACGATTGAATTTGTTGATGTTGTGCTCGGCGAGGATTCGTTGATTGAGATCATCACAGACGAAAATGGTTCTTTTGCACATGGCCCTATCACCTTTGGTGAGTATTATTACAGAGTTGACGTCGATGGAGATGGTTGGTATGACCTCAACCAAACATTATTTGTTTCAGATGAATCAGAGAATCTTACACTTGGTTTCAATGTTCCACCAACAGGTCACCTCACACTTCCACTTGTTTCTCCGCTCGATGCCGAAACAAATGAACCTCTCATCGATGTAAACAACAGAACACTCATCTTTGATGATGGACTTGGATTTGCTAAGCCTATTGAAGCAACGTCGGATGAAGATGGAATGATCTATGTCGAATTACTTGCAGGTGAATATACAATTATCGATAATCTCGACGAGTCAATGGTTTTGTACGAGAAAATAACCATCGAACCGAACGATGAACTATCTGAAGAATTCGCTTATTCAATTTCTGTGGTCCTCAATGGTTCTCTTCGTTCGTATAATGGAGCTCTCAATGAATATCATCAATGGTATTTGGAAACACAAGACAATCCTGATCTCCTCATCATTAACACGGAAACAGTGAAAGATACGCCAATCACTATGGTTTCAGGAGACCTCGAGTTTAGTACAACGACTTCGTCCGACTCAGGTAATTTCTCAATCCGAGTACCTAGTGGTCACGATTATCATTTTACAATTTTCTCTTTGACCAGAGCGATGGCATACGGTGAGTTGCTCGAAGTTAGTGGTGATGAAGATATTGACCTTGGAACAATTTACCTTGAACCAACCTCAACCATCGAAGGTTTCGTCTACCTCTATGATAATGCAACATTTTGGGATTCCACCATTCCTGGATGGGAATCAGAGAATCTGTTCGCAACTGATGAAACAGGTCTAACTTGGAATACAACTGTTTCAAGTGAAGGTCGATTCTTCACTCAGTTGCCAGATGGCGTTTATGACTTCGAATTTGAAAATGAATTGCTCAACGCCACATCTATCGAGGGCGTCATCGTGAATACTTCGACAACTTTGCAGAATTCGTTCCTCGAATTCTATGTTTATCCAGAGGAAATTGAAGTGACATTGAATGTATTCATGGCATCAAATGCTGATGTTGACTCCACCAATGGAACAATGATTTCACCAAGTTTCATCCTTCAACCAATGGGTGTTGGAACTCAAGTAAACATCACAGAAGATGATTACGATGATGTTGGCGAACTTGTTGTTTCGTTAACTCCAGGAAGTTATCAAGTTGTTCTCAACAGAACTTCTGCAGGTGATGAAAATGCAACTGATTACGACTTGGTAGCGTTTTCCTTCTTCGACCTCATCGATATAGGGTTGAATGGTCCAGATGATGTCATCGACCTTGTGTTCAAAGAAACATATCGAGTCAATGGAACTCTTTCCAACTCAACTGGTGATGGAATTGAGAATAGTTTCTTGATGTACAACGAAGAAAAAGATGATTATTTCAATATCGCTTCAGATGAGAACGGTACATTTGCTGCATACGTTCCATCTGGTGATTGGCTATTCATTGTTGCACCATATTCCTCAGGCGAGATTACAGAGGTTCTCAGAAGCCCTGTAACGATTAATGATGATGCTGGTTTGCGTTCATCGTTGAGTTTACAAACCGTTCAGGGAGTAAATGTCAGTTTCCAACTTCAAGAGGGTCTAACACTCAACAACCTCTCCGAACAGCGAGTCAAAGCAATCAGCCAAGACGGTCTTGGACAAATAACATTTGAAAAGACCAATGAATCAGGGTATACGACTGAACTCCTCATGCCAGGGCAATGGAGTCTTGAGTTGAACTATTCAACATCGACAAAGCATTGGACGCTAAACACCTCAGATGCACCATTCAATACCGATGACCACGATGGTGAGTTTAATCTCGATCTTGGAACATTAGAAGCCGACTTAGAAGTTCAAATCGGTGGTAAGGTGTACTGGCAAATTCGTTCTGACAATCAAAAAGGAATTCAAGGAATGAATGTTACAATTTTGAGTTCAGATGAACTTTCGGTCAATGAAACCATTGAAACAGATGAATTCGGAGTATGGCGTCTCTTTGTTCCTATACAAGATGTGTACAATGTTACAGTTTCAAAAGATGGATACAGCACCGTATATTACGAAACTACGAATGATAGCATAGGCTACGTGGTTGAAAATGCTTCAGAAACTCATGATATTGAAGTTGAGGCAATCACAGTTCAAGTTAGTGGAACTATCGTTGATTTAGTTGGTGAAGATAATGTCGGTGCTACAATCATGCTGTATCCAACTTCAACGTATGACCGTGATCCAATCGAAATCGTTGGTTCGATGAGCGGAGAAGTCCTTGAATGGGATGCTGAAGTACAACCTGGTGAGTGGGTTGTATATGTTACTTCACAAAACCTCGATGAAAATGGTGGAGGTGTGGCCATAGGTTTGCTCGATGCAACAGTTTCGAATGGTGGATCACTCGACCTTGAAATGAGAAATGGAGGATATATTCTCCTTAGCACTTCATGGACTGACATCCAAGGTGATGCCCACCATGTTGGTAGTGAAGATGTTGGCTACGACCTCATTACCGAGGAAGTTGAAATTGAATTTGACTTCGGAGATGGCGTTGAATTTATTCAAACCGCCCCAGCAAATGGAACCATCTTCTTCCTTGCACCAGCAGGATCGGTCTCAATGGATTCCGAATTCATCACCATACAACACGACTTTGAACTTGAAATGGAGTACAACGGTGGTGCTGCTGGAACGGTGCCTACAAGCGGCTCCCAACCACTCACTCTTGAGTACAACCGTCGAATTAATTCAGACACAACAATGACAATTGTGAACACCTCTGTCGTCGGTGCAAACTATGATGTCGATGATTCACAACGAATGGATGCAATTCCATCTGAAACTGAATACGAACAAATTACATTTGACATCGACCTTGATTATGACGGTACTGAAGTGAATGATCTCTTCACCCTCACAGGTTCAGTTATTGCTGCACCGGATTCGACCGATTGGATTGTTGAATTTTTCAATGGAACTGAATATGTTGATGAACTCCAAGTCCAACTTGGTATCGGTGAAAACGCTAGTGATACAAGTGTGACACAATCATCAACAGTTTCTGTAAGAATCACCCTTCCACCTCAAAACACAACATGGCATCTCGACGAAGGACACCGAATTCTTCTCAATATGAGAACTCAACTCGCTGAGACAAGTGAAATCTCTCTGAATGTATTTGTTCCACAAGTCTATGGTTTTGATATCGTTGATGAAACTGAGGTCGTTGGATTATCACCATCAATATCAAGACAAATGTCATTCACCATCGAAAATTTGGGTAATGGTGATGATACATTTACGCTTGAAGTTGTAGATAATATTCCAGAAGGTTGGTCAGTCACTCCGATGTTCACAACCGTGACCATCTCAAAAGATGACTCACGACAAATGTCATTTACAATTCTTGCCGGAGATAATTTCACAGATGGAACAAAAGAACTTTCTGTCATTGTTTCAAGCGAAGGTGAAGCAGTAACGACTCAAACGGTTGATGTCACAGTTCAAGCAGCCCGTATTAAGCTGAAAGTTGACCAAAGTTTGATCTCCAAATCTGCAGATGCAGATGTTGAAACTGTTCTGAGCATTCCTGTTGAAAATTATGGAATGCTTGATGCGAGCAGTGTGATTGTGTATCTCACAACTGATGAAGGAGAGGAACTCCAAACAACAATTTCAGTACCTGCTGAAGAGATTGTATTTGCTGACTTCACGCTCAATGCAACAACAGCAGGCAATCACCGTTACGACGTACGCGTTGATGTCATCGGCGAAGATGCAGACTATGTCGATGTTCAGGTCGAAGACTTCGACTTCTCAGTCGATTTCTATGCAGGCAGTACAGGAGAGGGTAACTCAATCTGGGTCACTCTTGTCATCTTCTTACTCATGTGTCTTGTCATCTATGCAGGATTCAAAGCAGTACGAAGTGGACGCACCAGCTCTCGATTCTGATGTACAACGAGGTCGAAGTTCATGGATGAACTTCGGGGTATCGAGTATTTGCCTGAGCCGAATGAACCACGAGTTGTTTCCGCAGTTGACCCCTCAGTGTCTGGATTTGAGGATGAATGGCGCTCTGAAGTAACTGGGTGGTTTCCAGCAATTGCTCAACCAATTAAGCGAGTGTCTCGGCCATATTTCCTCGTTTCACGGAGTATTGCTCTAGCCCTCTTAGCAGCCATCATCGTCCTTGTTTGGAGATTCGAGTGGCTGATTATCGAATTGCCACTTCCCGATTCAGAATGGGCCTTTGAAGATTCAGGGATTCGAGACTTGCAGGCTATGGGGCTTGATGGTTCAGGAGTGCATGTATGTATGGTTGATACTGGTATTGATTTGTCACATTCTGCATTTAATGGGCGAACTATTGTTTTCAAGGACTATATTGGAGGAAGTTCTTCCCCAGTAGAATATGGTGCAATAGCCCATGGTACACTCATGGCCGGGCTCCTGTTATCTCAAGAACACCAAATTGGTGTGGCGCCGAATGTAACATTTGCAATGGTTGCAACGCTTCAAGAGGATGAAAATGGAATGAACACAGGCGATGAATCCCTTGTTGCGGATGCAATTCGTTGGTGTGACCAAGTGTTCAATGCTGACATAATTTCATTATCTCTAGGAGGAATGGCACCTGGTGAAGAAGAAACTGAAAGTAAATCAGTTTCCGCCACAAGGCAAGTTACCGATAAGGGCATCTTTGTGGTTGCTGCTGCAGGAAACGACGGTGGGCCTGATGATGATGGTGACGTTTCTTCGCCAGGGAATGTTCCGAGAGTCATCACAGTTGGTTCTCACGATCGATTCGGAGAAGTTTGGAGCAATTCATCAATTGGAAATATTTCACTTAATATGGACCAATCAAGGCAGCATCCGAACATGAAACCTGAAATTTTAGCACCCGGTGTGCAAATCATAAGTTCTGGTGAACAAAATGCATGGTATTCCAGCAGTGGTACATCAGACTCTACTGTATTTGTAGCAGGTGCACTTGCGTTAATTTTACAGGAATATCCTCAATTCAAACCATCAAGTAATTCGAACGGTTCTTGTATTGACGCAGTAAAAAAGGCACTTATGGATTCAACATCAACTCAAAATGCAGCCTCAAATCATGATTCGAAGAAAGGATATGGAGTTCTCAATGCTGAAATGTGGTACCAAGAAGTGAGCAAAATAGGGGATTGTTGAAACGATTTTTGACAATTTTTTGACTACATGTGGCGTTTTCTTGGAAAGTTATTACTGCTTTCCTGCAATTATAATGATATTTTAAACTCATTTTGATATTCTTAATTTGACAAATGAGGCACAGTATTATATTCTCTATTGGTATGGCAGAGTTAGGTGTAAGTATGCGCACAAAAACAACAACAAAAAGTCTAATGCTCGTGTTCCTCATGGTCATGTCGACAATGATCGGTATTGTCAACATACCATCAGCAATGGCGGTTAATGAGACAACATCCGGGACCATTTCTGGTACCGAAACATGGACAGGCACAATGAATCTTGTTGGAGATATTGAAGTTGCCGAGGGGTCTAAACTCATTATCAACTCAGGTACAACAATCAACATACCCTATGGCAAATTCATTGATGTTCGTGGTGCCATTTGCATTGGTGACAGCAATTGTGGTGCATCAGCTGGAACGAGCAAGGCACGCTTTATCTGGCAGCAACCAACCGATTACACTAAACTTGGCCGATGCTATTCCAATCAAACAGGAAGCCCTCTTAACAATGGAGATACGGCATGTGGCTCAGGAATGATCATCCGTAGCACGATCGATGAAGCAATTACATCGATCAACAATGCACACTTTGAGAAGGCCTATGGCTACCCAATTTACATTCAATCATTGCAATCTATCCAATACGGTGTACTGGTTTTTGATGGGTCTCGTGTAACCGCTTCGGGACTCTCATTCACAGATGTCAACACTTCGAATGTACTGGCAGTCAACGGTGCTGCACCAACTCTTGATAATTCACAATTCACCATCGGAATCGACGGACGAGGATATGATGCTGCTGCCGTGCGTGCATACTCAGCAGGAATTAGCATTCAAAATACGATCAACGTTTTCAATTCACAATTCACAGGGGACCCATCAAAAGACTGTGGAACACAAGGTGGTGGCCGTTCGCTCGTCTTCATCGAAGACTCTTATGTCTCTATGGATAATCTTGACATTGGCTCGAACACATATGGTATATTCCTCAAGAGAACGTCTGGCGTGTTAGGTAATTCATCAATTGTCACGAAATGCAATGCAATCGACACCAATGATGTGAAGACAACGGGAGAAGTGAGACACCGACTTCGCTTGTATGACAACACAATTACAACAACGGAAGGAGCTGGTCTCACAGCATATGATGGTGCAAATGTTCTCGCCGTCGGCAATACAATTTCCGGTGCTGAACAAGGTTCTGGTGTTGGTATCCGTTCATCTGAGGTCACACTTGAACGCAACACAATTGGTCCCATCGGTGGTTGGAATGGTATTTGGGTCTACGGCGAATCTGATGTTGTAGCAGAGAACAATACCATTCAAGATACTGCAAAAGAACCAGTTTTGATTGGGGAATACCACTTTAACGACCAAGGTTGGAGTGTGCCACGACCTACAGAAGCACGGTTGTACCTTGCAAATAACGTCATATCAAACAACACCGGAACTTGTAACTCAGTCGAATACGACGGAGATTTCGCATGCCCTGCCGTTCACGTATTCATGTCATCCGCAACCATAATGGGCAACACAATTTCGAACAGCAATGGTGATATTATTCGCTCAAGAGGCGGTATTGTCAATGTACAGGATAACACCGGTGTATCGAGCGGAGGATATGCTGGAAACATATCCCATTACGATGACAACAACGGCATGAAGTACGGTTCAATTGCATACTTCTCTGGCAATTCATGGTCCAATGTATCTCAAGTTTACAACGTCACACAATCCCGTGTCACTGTTCAATCCGAACAAATGCCATCACCTGGCTTCGGTGCACAATATCCTGTCATGGTTCAATGGCTTGGTGCTGAGTGTCCTTATGTTCAGAATGAATGCTTGAATGTACCACTGACTGCTAATATGCCTCCGAAATATATGCCACTCGCACTTGAACTTCTCAACAATGCATCTGTGTTTGCATTCGCTGATGTCCAAAATTTCGATGAAACAATGATTCATGTACAAAACCAAAATACTGAATGGGGCACACAAATTCAGAAAGGTGAATTGGTTCGATATCAAGTGAAGGCGAAAAACAGCAATGTTTACGATGCAACCGTGGTCATTAAAGACGCCACTGGACTTCCTATCTTTAACATGCAAACAGACGTGTTCGGATTCACACCTCAAGTCTCACTTCCTTCGGACTTCCTCCTTGACAGAAATTGGAATCACGTCGTCGGTGACGTGAATTACGTCATTCCTGGGACAAGTCCCCCTCAAACCGGT
Organism: uncultured Candidatus Poseidoniales archaeon; assembly: GCA_964637985.1. Lineage (GTDB taxonomy): Archaea > Thermoplasmatota > Poseidoniia > Poseidoniales > Poseidoniaceae > Poseidonia. Next base: position 52,734 of record CAZWXR010000001.1, on the reverse strand, counting down.
GACGCTGAGAACTCTTGTGCAGATGGTATCGATAATGATGGTGATACAGTTATCGATGAAGCCGACCCTGATTGTCTCAACGGTAGAGAAAAACCATTTTACTCGGTTGAGGCATTCAAATTTGAAAAAGGACGCAAGAGCTTTAGTTACATTCTTTCGGGACCCGTTGATGATGTCATCAACCTCGATAATCTCCGCCCAGGTGTGTCGGTTGACCAAGCCGATGGAACTTCATTTGCAACAATTGCTACAATTACAGGAGAGTCATGGGATGGAGTAAAATGGCCATATGCTAATGACAATACAGCATATGAAAAGCAGTTTGGACTCATCCATGACATCGAAATCCAACCACCTGATTCGCAAGATTGGTACTCGGCAATCGATACTTCAGGTGTTTCCGAAATCACTCAAGAAAACCATCCATTCAAAACATGGTCATTTGATTGGGACTTATCTGCTCATCCTGGTGGTGAAGAAGATGTCACATTTAGGATTCGTTCTTTCGATGGCCTAGAATATTCACCTGTGCAAGTACGTGATTTCAAATTAAATCTCGTACCTCCAACAATTCTTGTTGAAACACCAAACGATGGATCAACCCATGACAGCGGTGTTGTGACGTTTACCGGTACATCTTTCGATCCATATTCTGGTGTTCAAGGAAACGATATTCAACAGATTTGGTTTGACATCACAGGACCTAACGATTACCAAAGTCACTTCTTCTCAGAGGGTGGACCAAGTTGGGAGTATGATTGGGATTTCAACGAGTTACCAAGTGGTTCATATGACTTCAAAATATGGGCTGCTGATTCAGATTTCTGTATAGATGATCCCGGTCCATGTATGCCCGAAACACGTACGCTAAATATCATCAACGAAAACCAAGCACCGTTCGTTCAAGTGACATGGATTGGTGCACAAGATATGTCAACTGGTGGTCTCAATATGGGTGTCATTCGGGCAAGTCAAGATACAGTCATTCAAGGGGTTGCCGTCGACAATGATGGAGCAGTCTCGCGAGTAGACATCGAAGTGTATGACCTCGCAAGTGGAAGTGCTTTCCCTATGAATAACGGCCCATTGCCGGTCACCTCATTTGCACCGAATGGAGCATGGTCAGCAGTTTGGGACACTTCCCGCTTGATTCACGACCAACAGTATGAAGTTGTAGTGAAAGCATACGACAGCGACAAATATTCCAAAGAAGAGCGATTGCGAATTATCATCAATAATCCAGCAGATGCGAGTAACATTGACCCAGTGTTTAACGAAACAGGTTGGAAGAATACGATTACCATCTTCTGTGATGAAAAATCAAAGAGCTTTGATCGATGTGGTGGAGGAGCAAGAATTAATCTCGCTCAGTTCTTTAGTGACCCAGATGGTATAGGGACCTCTGTTGAAGCCCTAGAATTCGATGTTTACGACGATGCATCTACATCGGAGGATGACTTGTACTATGCATATGTTATCATCGATGCCAATGGGTACGCAACATACAACCCTGCATCTTCTATCGCGTCAACAACTTCGGTCATTGCAGATTGGTCTCTTGATTCTGTCATCTTTGTTGCTGAGGATAAGCATGAGGCGAAAGTCTATTCCAACAGAGTCGATTTCCTCGTACGTGCAATCTCATTCAAAGTTGAACGTGAAGATTCTGGATTAGTGACTGAAGATGATAACGCAGTATTTATCGGTGAAGGTCTCCCGGGAAGTACGGTTGTAGCACGATTCACCAATGGTGATCTTCGAGTAAATGCAACTGTTGTTGGGCCTGATGGCACATGGCGAATGGAAGTTTCAAGTCAACAACTTGGTGTCGACGGGAAGAAAGAAATTTACTTTGAGATGGATGACCAAGAATTCAAATTTGAAGGTGAATCTCAGGTTGCTGATTTCGGCCTAAGCGTATCGACGGGGGCTGAGGCAGGTTCTTCTGTGATGATGATTATCTTGATTATCCTTGGTGTCATCGTGCTTCTTGGCATTGGTGCATATTTCTTTATCGAATTTGAAGAAGAATTTGACGAGGAGGTCTTACAGAATGGTGGGCAAGAAGTCGAAGAAGATCCGTATGCTTGGGCAAAGAAGAAACAATACGATGCTGTAGAAATTCCTCCCGCAGGGACTGCACAAGAACCACAGGTTCAGCAAGAACAACAGCCTCAACAAGTCTCTCAACATCCCGGATGGCTTTGGGATGCTGCTAACAATCAATGGGTTCCTGACCCCAACTATCAACAACCACAGCAGTAATTCTCAACCACGGTGACCTGAATGAGCATTGCAAAGCCTAGCGTGCAAGAGAGGATTTTGCTACATCTGTTTGATTACGCAGATTTCAAATCGAGTATCGAAGTACCATTTGCACTGTCACAAATGGGCATTGCAAACGCAGTTGCTATCGCTAGGTCGAATGTCCCCAGAGCAATTGCAGGTTTGAAGGACGACGGCCTTCTCATTGAACGGCAAGCACATGTCAAGGGCGTATCAAGAAAACGTAAAGCATATTTTCTGACCGATATAGGAATTAAATTAGCAGGGGAAACCTGGACGAGATTGCAAGTGTACCCTCTTCGCTGTATCCTAAACGACGGAGGTTCAGTGTCGACAACATTAGGAACAATAAAATCCTCCCTTCCGTTTGAAATGCGGCCAGTCGATGTGATACGTTATTTGGATGACAACGGGATACTGGACACACGTACACTTTCAGCAGATTTGGTTGAACGTGACCTTTCAAAACATGTTGAAAAGCAGCTTGTTACTTCCTTAACAGATTTGCCACGTGTGAGGCATTTCTTTGGTCGAAATCGAGAATTGGACAACATGGAAAGTTTACTCGATGCACGTGCAACGACCTTGCTTGTGCCTGGCATCGCAGGTATTGGAAAAACCTCAGTTGCTGCTAAATTGATTGAGCGTTTCATGCATCGACGAAATTTGTTGTATCACCGATGCCAAGAATGGGAGGGGTCAAGACCATTTTTTGAATCAGTTGCTGATTGGCTTTCGTCAATAGGCGATTCGTCCTTTGCAGATTTCCTCATGGCAAATCCGCATCCATCCCCTGCAGATGCTGCAAGGATGATTATTGATGGCATTGAAGGTGTACAATCGCTTATCGTCATCGACGATTTGCACAAGGTTTCCGATATGTTGCTTCATCAAACATTGCAAGCAATCACACTTGCCCTCCTCGAATCAGAAGAAAAAATAGGACTTGTATTGTTCTCACGCTCGTTTAAACCAGTTGTACCTGCAAAGGATGCTGAAGGGCGTATTGCGAGTTTGTTTTTACCTCTTGAAGGTCTAGATTCTGATTCAGGCCGTAAATTGTTGAGCAGTTATGACAGTATGGAGGATGAACAATGGTTGTATATTCACGGTCTATCGAGAGGCCATCCACTGGTTCTCGAACTGATCAATCGTGGTGCATCAGCAGGTACCTTCCACGAAACGTTGGAAAATTATGTCACAGTTGAAATTTTTTCCAAACTTAGTGCAGAACAAAAACGAGTTCTTTCTGCGATTGCAATTTATCGAAATCCTGCAACGTTAGGTCAACTTGCCCAACAAGGACTGGATACGGATGAACTCGATGCTTTGGTTGATTCTGGGTTAGCACGCCGAGTCGACAAAGAATTGTACGATGTTCACGACCTCATCCGTGAATTTTTGCTCCAAAGCATGCCTACAACACTCAAAACGGAATATCATCTAAAGTGCCTTGAATGGTACAGGACACAATCCGATGAATTACATAATGTCATTGAAACGATTTATCACGCCATTAATTCAGACCAGTACGAAGATGCATCTCAATATATCATCGACCATGGAAAGGAGCTTATTTCTCAAGGCTATATGGAACTCCATGCCCATATCAACAAAATTGATTTTGACAGCATTGATGTCGCATCAAGGGTACAAATTCTCCAACTTCAGGGAGACTTATTTTCCCTCCTTGGGCGTCTTGATGAAGCGGAAGCTGCATTCGATTATGCCATCTCGTTGTGTGATTCAAAGAGTATTGAGTCACAAGCAAATATCTTGTCTTCACTAGCAGATGTGGCCAGAAAACAAGGTGATTTGGACCTTGCAATGGAACGTCACACTGAAGCATTAGAACATTATATCAAGTTAAAAAACGATAAATTAGCAGCGAGGACGTACAACAATCTTGGATATTTGTATCGAAGAAAAAATGACAGAAGCACAGCACTCGAAGCATATGCTGAAGTCGAAAAGATTGTCTCTGACTCAGATGATGAATCCCTTCTATCACACCGCCTTACGTTGACTCGGGCTTTGATTGACCTCGATGAGATTGAACGAGCAAGAGACCATGCACTGAATTGTTATGAACGTACACAAGAGATTGAGGATGAAAAGTTACACGCACGGGCTCAATCAGTTCTTGGTCGATATTATGCAAAGATTGGTGATTCCAAATTGGCACTGCACCATTATACCTCCTCACTTGAAACAATGCACACAACTGGGGATGTTGTTACATTGGTTGATATTACCATCCTTCTTGGCGAAGTGTTGCAGGATGCTGGTCGAAAAGAAGAAGCAATGGAACAGTATCGTGAAGCACTCGTTGTGGCAGAAGCCAACGATCTTCGAATGCAAATTGGAGAATTATTGACTCGCTTGGGGGGCGTTACACCTGACCGCCAACGTAGGATGGAGTATTTACAACGGGCATTGGCAGTGTACCGTGAACTCGGTGCGAGCAACAAGATGAAAGAGGTTCAAGCCCTTGTTCACAGAGCGGTCATGGGCCGCTAGGAAAAGTATGGTCTATCTGCTGATAGATAGATTTGGCCATCTTCGAGGACAATCCAAATTGTAGTGATTCCTGCTAACGCAAGCGTGCCATTATTTTCTGCATTCCCTGTTCCAGAGTGATGCACAGTGTAACCTTCTCTTTCAGATTCATCGACCAATTCAATTGTATCTGTTTCCAAAATAAGTGTCATCAATGATTCATCTGCTTCCGTTGGTCTCCACGAAACCCATTCGGCATATGTTGAATTATCAATTCGGCTAGCTTCATTCGCACGCTCAACTGCTTCAACGATATCGTCCATATTGGCTATAATCGCTTCATCGTTCCAACGCTCTCGAGTAGATGTTTCGATGCCCCATGCCCAAATGCTGAACATTGTCATGAGGAGTACACCGAGAAGAAAGGTGAAGATATAGCCGAGTTCTGTTGCTGCACCTGACTCATCTTGAGTAAAATTTGAATGTGCGTTCATCGGTTTGCCTCCCTTAGTGTGACTTCTAAAGCACTCAGTTGCAGGCTAAATTTGATGACTTCTCCATTTGTATGCCATACGGTTTCACTCGTCCCGAAACTCGGGTCGGGAACCCAACCGACATAGTCTGTGAGGAGGTCTAGCCTTCCAGGATATACAGTCCAGTCTTCACTTCCCCCAAGCCCCTCACCAGCATTTTCTGCGATGGCAGCCCCATATGGCTCGTTCCAACCTCTTCGAATTTCATATGCATCTGTAGATGCGAGAGATGTTCGCAAATTTAACTCAATGTCAATTGAGAGTTTACCTCCGCCAATGACGCTGTTCGACGATGGATGTAAGGCGGGAATAGTTGCAGCAAATCGTGGCCCTGGCCCACCCCTGTCGGATGGCGGGACTACAATGTACGGATTGAATTCAGGATGGTTGGTCATCACAGCCCCTCCTGAGTATGCTACTTCCATACCTTCAACTGAGGTTTTGAATTGGTACGACAAGCGTGAGAGGTGGAAAGCCCAGATGGTCCCGATGTTTGCATTGAAATCTCTGTCAATTGTTCCAAAAACATCGATTTGAACGCTTGAAGGGTGTCGACCATCAATCCATGCATTTTCCACATCTGTATCACTACGTCCACCCATGGATTGCCAAGCAAGTTGTAATGGAATCCATCCACTCGCTAACGTTCCCACGGATTCACATCGCTCGGTGCCAGAATGAGGTATGTGAAGTGCACCGCTATCGCCTGCTGCTCTTAGGAGTGAGATAGGATGTGTATTGTTGACTTCAATATTCAATGACTCTGAAGCCAGAGAAAATAGTTTAGATGTTGTACCATCTTGAATCAGTATACTCGTTCCATTCACTCCACCTTGTTCCCAATAAATTTCAGTTCTATAGCCACGAAGTGATGCTTCGATTTCTTGCCCAATATCCTGGCTTGAGGTATAATTGAAGTGATGTCCGGTCCAAAATCCAGTGTCCTTTGCAATGAGGTGAACTAATCCATTTCGAAGGTCGACGGGTTGATTTTGATCGAATGAGGACCAAAGGACGGAGAATGGTGCGTCCGATTCTAGGATAAGAGGAGCAGTGTATGTTGTGGATGGGGGCCATGAAATATCTTCAACGTCATTCGCAGCAACGGTAATTCCCCCACCTCGCCATGTCACAGTCAATGCGGCGTCTCCCGGATTCGATAATCGAAGTGTGCTATTTGTTTTGGGAGGGATGAACTCTTGTCCATGGTATGAACCGGTTGTTGAGGGGATGTATGTAAGTCCTTCACCAGATGTCTCTCCATATCGGAAAACAACCTGAGAAAGAGAACTGGTAAAGATATGTGCAACCGATTCAGTCGATTGATTGAAACTCACTTCGACACTTGTTCCCGTTCGTGCAATCTCATCAGGAATTCCAAAGTACGTTGAGGATTGTTCACCCAAAATCACCGACACTTCATTTGCATCTTTGCTTGTTACATACACTTTCGAAAGCCCAGTTGGTAATGGGATTGACCAAGAACGCCCCAGTTTATTTGCGGCGTCGGGTTGATTTGGAGGAATATAGGTGGCACCCTCTTCACCAGCGAGGGCTAATATGTTGAGTTCATGCGTTGATTTTATTGTGAGATGTTCAACTGGAACAATGAAATTGGTTGAGAAAACATCATCCACGAGGAGTTCACTAGAAAATTCGTAACCGTTATCGCCCAACATTGTGATTCCAATGGGACCTAGGGGTAATGCAATGCCTGGCTTTGCTGTGATGAGAAGTGTTTCAGTATGCTCTGGTATATCGTAATAATATGGTCGGTTGATGCCAAGCCGTAAATCGGTCGTGCATACCACTGCAGTTTCGGTTTCTGGGTGGCGAATTTCGAACTCGTCATCAAAGTCTACAACGTTTTTTGCACGCAAACTCATGTCTTCTCCCCAAGTAGCAGAGTACCACATGCCACCGCGAAGCCGATCCCAAACGAGATTCCCATCGACTGGAATCAATTCTGCTGATGTGGAATCTCCTGGCATTCCAGTCTCGCTGAGTTGTGATGTTTTGTGTGCGAGAAGTGCCATTTGTGCTGACATATCATGTCGTTCAACTGCCCCTTCAAGTTCCTCGATGACAGGGACCATGGACACCATCATCATGCCGATAATTGAGAGAACACCACCAAAGAGAAGGACGGTTGCAACAGCAGCTGAAACTGAATCCTCGTCTCTGCAAAGTCTGCTGGTTGTCTTCATGTGTTCACCTCAACTCGTTGAAGGTCAACTTCAAAATGTACAACTGGACTCGTCGTCATCACAGTAAAACCATCGGCACCACTCGCTCGCTCAAATGGTGCTAAGCCGTCATATGTTGTCAATGTGGCAGATGAGCGATGGAGATAATAGTCCTGCAACCAATTATCGTGGTACTGTGGACTAACGACTGGGTGGAGTTCACTGTGAGCAGAGAAGTGAATGTTGTAAGCCGGTCCAGAAAATAAATTCATTGGGCCAAGAGACAAAAATTCGACGCTTGTTTTCCCTGCACCACCAAATGAACGAATTGAATGGGCATCTGTAAGGAGGATGGCTAGTCTCACATCGCCATTTGCGAGGTGCGTGAACGACAAGGTGGGCATTGAGGCAATGGTCCAAGGGTCATTTGGAAATTTCTCGATAACAGCGTTGTTGATGAGGGCGATTTGATGGTCACCCATCCCGAGGCTCGTGGTGACTTTTAATCCTGAAAGAATGACATCGACATGTCTGTGGAGTGTCTGTCCCTGTGCATCATAAGCAGTGACCATGAACCATTTTTGACGAGAAAGATTGTGGCTGATGACATATCGGTTTTCGCCGTCATTGACATCGAGCGATAACGTTTCGATGTGGTTTTGAATATCGATGGATACAATTCGCTCATTGATTGATGTCACTTCAATTGCTGAATCATTCATGTGTTTGACCTTGACGACATCTCGAGTGGTTAAATCAGCAGCCAAAGTCCAATATTCTATGCCCTTCATGGTTTGTATGGAGGTTGAAATCAGCGACATTGAATTTTTGAAACCGGTTCCATTTGGCGAATTGCCTGCCACACTGATGCGATCGTCGATTCGTTCAGTTATACCAGTGGCTGATTTCCAGTTTGTGTTGTCTTCAAAGTCACTCATGTACGGGTTGAGAAAAACCCAGACGCCTCCCATAATGGTGATGACCATCGCCAGAAGCATCACAACACCGAGAACTTCACTTACACCATGCTCATCTCTGGATGAAGAAGCCGAGAATATTTTGCCTCTCTTGGCTTCCATAATCTCGCCAATCCTTCGTTGGATTTATGCATTCACCTTGAATCGATGGATTTTGCTTTGTTGCCCTTCTTCAGATTGCTGACCGATGTATGTCGAAAATTCTGGCCCATCTTGAGTGGATATTCTCAAATCTCCCGAAAAAATTTCGTCAATATGGTAGAGTACTGTTGATTCAGCGAGATGCGGCCGATTATTCTCGCCGCTCAAGTGAAGCAGTGTGATGCTGCGGGTTGATGCTGTACAAACTTGTGCGAGAAATGATCCTGTTTGTTCATTTGATAAGTGCCCGCCTCGACCTGTTATTCGGTCTTTCAATTTCCTATGGTATGGGCCGCGAAGAAGTCGTTTTGAATCATAGTTCGCTTCGACTGCAATGTGTTCACATCCATGAACATGTTGTACCAATTCATCAGTCCATGAGCCTAAATCTGTTATGATTGCAGCACGTTCTTGTTGGAAACTAACGATGAATGCTACATTGTCCGCTCCATCATGTGGTACTGGTACCGGAAGAATTCGAATATCGGAGCCAAATTCGAGCAATTCTAGATTTTCAAAATATGTGGTGTGGTCGGGTAAAAGGTCAAGTTCAAGTGCAGTCCGTTCATTTGCATAGATTTGAATGCCCCATCGAGTTTGACACAATTTCGCACCACCCCCGTGGTCACCATGATGGTGTGTGATGAGGATGGCGTCAATATCCGTTGGTTCCAATCCTATTTGGGATAATCGTTGGGTAAGTTTTCTGCCGCTAAATCCCTGGTCAATGAGCAATTTTGTATCTTCGGTAGCAAGCAATGTGGAGTTGCCACTGCTTCCTGTTCCGAGATGGGTGATACTCATCGTCATGCTAACATTCGTATCGATTCGCGTACGGAACTTGAATACACCGCTGTTGCAGATCGGAAAAATACTATTTTCGATGTATTTTTGTCGTATTCAATGTATTTTTGTTGATGTCGTGTCGGAACAATGTTCCATCACCCTCATAAGGTAAGCGCGTGGAGTTTTGGATAGCGGCAGGTAGCACCATGCCGAAGGTGAGTTTATGAGGCGAAGTCAGACAACGATTTTGACGACACTTGCCGTCATCTCTAGCCTTTTGTTCATGTCACAATTTCCTGCTGTTTCGCCTGTGGCAAACGTTCACCCAGACGACACAACTCAAGAGCCTCCAAAAAATACAGACTCAGATGGAGATCTTATTCCTGATGTTCACGAATCACTTTTTGAAGAATGGTTGAATTGGACGAATGTCGACGGAAGGGAAATTTCAATCAAAGGGCTTGACAAAAATGATGCGACTGATGCAGCACTGGACTTTGACCGTGACGGCTTAAACAGCACAGAAGAATATTGCTGGCCCTATCCAGCGAATTGCACTGCGCCCGGGTTCCCTCGTGGTTTAACAGGGAAAACAGACGAGGAGGGTAATCGGATGTATCTTGACCCGAGAAAAGCAGATACAGATGGTGATGGTCTTCCTGATGGATTTGAGGCATACATGTGCGATCGAATTGGAGGGTACAATGTCATCCAGATGCGGTATAATTGTTTGCGCTTCGACCCCCTCAATGCAAGCGATTTAACAGACGACCCTGACCAAGACGGCTTTGACATCAACCGCGATGGCGATTTGTCTATACCTGAACGGTTTACCTCTTCTGAAGAATACATTTACGGAGCCAATTCATCATTTGTCACCGAACTCGATGGATTGTGGTGTCAAGCAAGCCTGCCTGACGGTGCAATCAGGAACTCTTGGCCGTATATTGGAACAAATTCAAATGCTTCATTTGTGAATATTCTCGAAGCCTGTACCACGAATGCAACTGGTATGATCGGTGATGATATGTGGTTAGGCACAGACCCTCTCCTCGACGACTCTGACCGATATGAGTGGGTTGGCAGAATTCGACCTCTATTCCCATCATTTGGGGACGGTATGACCGATGGTTGGGAAGTCCATTTTGGCCTTGACCCCTTGAACAAATCCAATTCTCTCATCGATGAAGATAAGGATGGTTGGGATAGGAATCGAGATGGTATTGTCACTGAAGATTTATCGAGAACTTTGACGGCTTTAGAGGTTGGGGAAGCCCTATCAAATATTCAAGAATACAACATACATTTTGATGATGGAAATACGATTTATCCAGGCCTCAAGTCAGCGTTACTCCTCAATGAGTCAACCGTTGTAAGATATCCGTTGATGCTTGAGCAACAAGGGGGTATTGAATCGATACATCACGATATTCAATCTCTTCTTTCCTTTGAACAAACACTACATGTGGTGGCAACTTACGGTTTGACTTCGATTAATCTTGACTCAAACCAATCAACCCATCAATGGTTCCCACAAGGTATGAAAGCTCATGATGCAGTGTATGTCATGGACGATGGTGAAATCTTTGCAATTGCATTAGCGACGTCAAAGGGGATGTCCATCGTACCTCTTTTGGCAGATGGTTCGTTTGCTTCCCTCGATTTATGGACCCATGTTACATCAGGTGAATTGAACGCCATCACGTTGTTAGCATCTCAAGATGGTTTGCCCACATTAATCGGTCTAGGTTCAATAGGGACGGGTCTCATCGTAGAGTTATCTTCAGGTTTCGACATCGAAGCGACGCATGAACTTGGTTCAGGAATTGTAACTTCACTGTTTGAGCGCAATGCTAGCGTCAATGCAATTGCACATGGCATAAATTCCAACGGTGAATCATTGCTTGCAGTTGGTACGAATGTTGGTCTGGTCATCTTTGAAACAGCGACAGGTCGAGATGAATCTACAGGTGACTGGGTGGCGTATTACGACCCTGAACAATCGAATTTTGGCCCACAAGTCGACAATATACGACCAATGGCTATCGGTTCTCAAGGAAATCCTGCGGAAATTCGAACACTGGTTTTTGATGGACCATCTTCAACAAATAGCCAAGTTTTGTGGTTCGGGACACCAGCTGGTGTTCATCGAATGGACACAGGTTCAGGTCAGATAACGCACAGCGGACTTTTTGCACATCCAGGGGTTGAAGGGAAGACAATACGTGAAACCAATAGCATTCACTCAATTTATCCAACCGGCGATGAGATTTTGATTGGTTCTGAATGGGGTGTTTGGGCCATTGCAGGTGATTATGCTGCGGTCTACGGTTTGCAAGACCAAACTCGGATTCCGGGAGAGATTTCTTCAGTGATATCGGTCAATCAAGAAGGTCAAACAATTGTCTTTGCAGCTGCATCACCAGGCCAATTTTCAAACCTCAAACTCATCAACCCTCTCTCAAACGATTCTGATGCTGATGGAATGCCTGATGGCTGGGAGTACGAGCATGGCCTTGACCCCACTGACCCATGGGATGCTCAATTCGATTTTGACGGCGACGGTATCGACCTCGATGCGTCCGGTGATGGTGTCCTTGAACGATTGTGGGTCAATCTTGATGAATACAGATACGTTCAACGAACCTTAGGAGGATTTAATTCAACAAATCCACAAGAAGGCGACACCGATGGCGACGGTTTATCAGACGGTGCTGAATATTATGGCTTCTACTACAAGGAGAGCACGCTCTGGTGCTATTACACCATTCAAATGGTGTATCAATGCGACAGTCAAGTGGGTCAGCAAGCAAATGCGACATATCTCAATCAAATGAACATCGATTTTGGAACTGACCCAACGAACATAGATTCGGATGGGGATGGTATGCCCGACGGTTGGGAAATTGAACATCGTCGTTGGATTGGAACCACATTCACCGGCGGAAATAATTGGACGCTTGACCCTCATCGGCCAGAAGATGCAAATTGGGATGCAGATAGCGACGGGTTAGCTAATCTTTGTGAATATCAATGGTCACTTGTAAGGCTTGCAGGCCTAGAGGGTGAATTGATAGAGAATTTCGGCGAAGTTCCCGAAGCAGTAGCAAATTGGAGTGTAGCAGATCCGAATTCTATCGATTCAGACGGAGATTCACTTCCAGATGGTTGGGAATCTGATGGTCGTTGTACATGGTCGCCAGAATACAACGGCGTCAATCCACTCAACTCAACCGATGTGCTTAGCAACCCCGATGGTGATGGATACGACATTAACCATGATGGCGTGCTGACATTGAATGAACAATTTGTCAATTATCTTGAGTACCATCTCCGAAGTGATTTGTTTGTGAATAATGGTACATTTGACGGGGAAGAGTTTCCTATCGAATTTGAAACGAACTTGTTTGACAATATCTACGACTTCGGCGAACCTGAAGACACATTTGCAGACAGAGCATTTAGTGAATTGTACAACAGTCAAACAACCTACAGCGTTGGAGCTGCAAATCCATGGGATGCAGATTCCGATACAGATGGCATGCCTGACGGGTGGGAAATTTGGTTTGCTCGATGGAATCTACTTGAAGATGGTTGGACGTTAAATCCACTCGATTCGAAAGATCGCTGGGAAGATGCTGATGATGATGGAATGACAAATTGGGAGGAGTATAATTCGATTGATCCAAACTTCTCCGAGATTCAAAACAACAGGAGTTCACCACAATGGTTTGTAACAACCGTTGGAACAGCGTACGCCTTACAACAATGGCCGGGTATTCCAACATCTGCCTCATTTGGTAGTTTTATCGATGATGACATTCGTAACTTATCGGGTCGAACAACGGACCCAAACAACATCGACACTGATGGTGACGGTATGCTCGATGGTTTAGAGTTGCTCTTCACGGCATGGAATTCATCAGCTGAAGTTTGGACACTTAACCCCCTCGTGCCTGACGATGGGAACTTCGATGGGGATGAGGACGGTCTAATCGATAAACAAGAGTTTGCACTTGCGACAATGCAGCCAGACAATGGAATCGAACATCCGAGCGATGCCCCTCTCCTTCACATCGATGGAGACCTTCAACAGCCGACTGAAAAAGCTCAACGAATTTTCAACATGCTGATCTCAAAGAATACTCGTGGAAAACGCCTGCTCGATGATTTCAATGCATGGCAATCTGGTGAGCCTCCGAACGCATTCATCTCAGTTCTACAGGGGATGACCGACCCAACATCTAGCGATACCGATGGTGACGGAATGTACGATGGATTCGAATACTGGTTCACATCTTGGGATTTGGATGAAAACAGATGGAGTATGAATCCTCTCATTGATGGGGATGTGGACCTTGATTCTGACGATGATAGTTATGATTGCAACGGTGACGGAGATATTTCTCTTGACGAACGGTTTTCCAACTTACGCGAGTGGGAATCGAGGACTTGGGGTAAATTCGACATGAGGGCAACAGTGCCCATCGAACTCGGCATCATCGATTTTGGTGAGGATGCTATGCTCGCCTATCAGGAAGAACTCGGATATTCGATTTTGCAAGCTCAACTTGCTCTCTATCAAGACTTTATTGCGAAAGGGCCAGATTCACTCGAGCGAATGGAAAAAATCAATTCACTCGACCCCGGCAATTTCAATCGCTCATTGAGAGGTGTTGCTGACCCAACACACCCTGACTCAGACAGTGATGGCATTCCGGATGGATGGGAATATTGCTACGCCATGTTTGGAATGAATGATACGACGACAATAAACCACTGGTCTTCCAACCCACTTAATCCATTCGACATCAATTATGATGGTGACCATGATGGTTGGTATGGGCGAACCACCTTTGACCAACCAGCGACTCAAGGTGTTTGGAACAATCGGGTGTTCACGCCTTCTTCACAACAAATTCAACAGGGAATCGGGGACCTTCCTTTCACAAATCTGATGGAATGGATGAATGACACGAGACCAGACCTCAATGATTCCGATGGAGACAGCGTCACATTCATCACAACTGTAGAAAACGGCGTTGTTATTTCACACGTCCGAGATTACAATTATTCAGACGGTCGTGAAGTCTTCAAGTATGGAAGCAATCCAAGCGATAATGATACTGATGGAGATATGTTGCCGGATTGGTACGAATACAAATTAGGTTGGAATGAATCAAATGACAATTTCAGTTCCTTCTTAGAAATTCAAGTTCAATGGATTGACCCTGGCACAGGAGGTGCTTGCACCACATCGACTTCTTCTTGCCTGCCATTGTCGCTTAATTCACAGACTGGAGAACTTCAAAGGCCAGATTTGGAGTACACATGGTTTACACTCGACCCTGCAGACTCGAACGATGCGAATCAAGATCCAGACCAGGATGGAAACTGGGACTGTACTGGGGCTGGTTGTACATACGAACCGTATACAAATTTCCAAGAATTCTTTGCGTTTACGCTTCAGGAATACTCCTCACCTAATGCTGTGAGATTATCTGGTTTGACTGTCGACGGAAACGTAGTCACCGAATGGTGGCAATTGAGAAAAGCAGTGCTTGGTATTGGCCAGTCGAATGAACTTGTGTTGAACTATCTCAAGATGGATAAATTTGCGGGGCCAGATTTCCAATATGGGTACATCGTTAACGATCATGATGTAAATTTCTTTGAACTCAATGCTTCTGATGACGAAATACTTCTTGCAGGTAATAGGACAGATACATGGGAGATATATTATCAGTTCTCACCAAATACCGCTCCCGAACGAAATGTTGGCGAGCACGAATTTGGATGGTACATACTTGATTTTGACGATGACCATCTCGCTGAGGGCAGTAGTCCAATGAACTGGGACACCGATGGTGATTGGCTCGTTGATTGGTTTGAGGTACGGGACGATGAAGAAGATGGTGTTCGAGGGCAATCCTCACCAATTCGTTACGATTCACGAGAAACTTGAACAAATGTGTTGCTTGTGACTTCAAACCGTATTCTTCAAAGGCTATGAGTTTAATGCATTGGCAAGAGGGGCTATGCCATGGACTCAATTCGGTCGAGCCGAGCGGCAATTTTCATCATTTTTATTATGATATTCACGCCATGGTCGCCTGTTTTTTCCAACGTTGTTGATGATGTTCAAGCAGCAGGCGTGGCTCGACACATCTATGATTTCAAAGATGGCTCATCAGAGTACATTGCACTCTACCAGGGAGGGAATCCTGATGTTGGTGCTGAAATCCAAATACCCAAAGGTGCTTTGGTTACTGACGTTAGTTTGACATTATCAGGAGCATCCGCCACAGGTTGGTCGCAAATCGTGACGGACGAACGCAAAGATTGGGTAAAGGGACTCGAATCACTTATTGATGACAGAAGCGATGACCTCACACTTGCAATGAGCAATACAACGATTTTGTTTGACCCTCACGGGAACGATGCAGTAGAGGACCCAAACTCGGATGCTTGGTTGGACAACGGCTCTTTTTCGTTGAGACAGCCCCATACATCCAACGCAACCGAATCGAGGTTCTCTCAACAAGTGAGTAAGACTGCCACGACATTCATGGCTCAAGGACAAGGAGCAATTCTCAAGCATCATGATTGGTTGTTTTTGTCAACATGGTCCTCGTCGTCATTCCACAATGTTGTCAAGAGGTTGTATCCAAATAATGCAACCATCGAATCGACCATCACACTCGATAAAGCACAGTGTACCTTGCCACAAAAACATTCCAGCAGTTACTATGGAATGTATGGGTTTAGAGATTGGACTCTTACCGATGATGAACGATTATTTGGTATTTTATCGGGCTACAAATACCCCTATGGTTCAACAGCTCCAGTCATGTACCATAGGGTCGTCGAAATGGATGTCTCTAGAGATGATGTTTGGACATGCATAGATTCCTACGATGTTTCACCCCAATTGCAAGACTATGTTGCCATTGCTTACGACCATTCAAGAGATGTCGTGTGGATTGTTCACAACTCTGCTCGATCCATTGTTCCATACACATTCAGCGG
This sequence comes from uncultured Candidatus Poseidoniales archaeon, assembly GCA_964637985.1. GTDB lineage: Archaea > Thermoplasmatota > Poseidoniia > Poseidoniales > Poseidoniaceae > Poseidonia. Next base: position 36,297 of record CAZWXR010000001.1, on the reverse strand, counting down.
CGACGGAACTGGTCAATATCAGCGTGGTGATACAATGTATACCTTCTCTTCATCATCAGGTTCAAGTTGGGACTGTGGAAGAACGGGACAACTTGTTCGCGGTCTCGAAGTGAACCAATCAACATTCTTTATGCGATGCCAAAAAGACCAGTATTACAACGATAGAGACCAATTAGAAGCGTGGTCAATTTCAGGTCAATCATCTTCTCTCGTACCACAACAAGGTGTTCGCCAGATATCTCCACTTGGTTACGGTCTGCAATTTGATGGAAAGCGATTCGTTACCGTTGACTCAGGCTATTCAACATGGTCGGGCTCGACATTGTATTACAGAGAATTTGGAACGGGTTGGACGTACAAGACGACACCTGCTCCAGGAACGACCACGTGGTACGGGCCTGTCGTGAATAGCGGGGATGACATTCTTTCAGCCAACATGAAGGCATACTGGTCAGCGTCATCAATAGGCGACCGGGTTGACTATTGGATCTCTGCGGACAATGGAACCCATTGGGAGCCTGTTGTGAGCAATGAAACAATACATTTTGCTTACCCCGGTAAAGAACTTGTTTGGAAGGCACAACTTATTGGTTCAACCGCAGTTTCATGGTGGGTTGAACTTGAGTATGCAACTGAATACCAGCCATCTGGAGACTGGACAAGTCCACATTTCAATACAGGTACAAAAGTTGGCAAAGTTCGTCCAGTATGGGTTGCAGATGAACCTGCAGGCACCTCAATTTCAGTGATGGTTTCAAATGATAATGGCACAAATTGGGTACAAGCTCCGAATAACCAAGAATCAAGTTTCTCAACTGAGGGTGCGGGAAACACACTCAAGTATGCTATATTCTTCACCACCAATGATGCAACAATAACTCCAAAGATTGACAAATTTACATTGAATTTTGAAGAGGGATATCCGGATAGACCAGAAATCGATGTCGGAAACGACGGGACATGGGACTGGCGTTCGTTGTTATTCCTCAATGAATCTTCAATCGTTGCAAATGATGAATCCGCTGTCGGTACCGTGGTGCGAGATGCACCAACGCTCATCGATGCATTCAACGATTTCATACCTGAAAACGGAGAGGGTACAGTAAATGTTCCAATTGCGATAAAAGCCGCTACTTCAGGTCGAGTGAAAATTTCGAATATTGATGTCGCTTACAAAATGCAAACTCGTGCTGTGAGCGTTGAATTCGAAGGGGGTCTTACAGCACCCGATGGCATCTATCGAAATTTAATCGCAACAGTAGCTCACGGGGATGATGTTGATAGGGTCACGAAAGCAACAATTGGCATTCTTAACTCACATGGACCAACACCTTCATTCATGTGGCAATTGGGTAATTCGTGCAGCACAATATCGAATGCCGGAGGTATTATCCAATTTGATACAACAAATTGTACTTCTTCTATCAATTCGAAAGGTGAATTAGTGATTCGCATACCAACGAAAGTCAACTGGAGTTGGAACGATGAGTCTGATGCCGAAGCAGTTGTTACAGTCGAAGATAGTCTAGGTATTGCGGTGAATGGATGGCAAACCTCCGATATGGACCTTGTGATTGAGAACGACATCCAACTTGATGGATTACGAGTCTTTGAGGAAACAGGCCGAGAATTGTACTCTTTTGATTGGGTGCGTGGAGGATACAACTTGACTTTTGTCGGAGGTATTTACTTTGAAAGTTCTCAACTTATGCCGGAAGCAGGGTCCTTTTCTATTCGCATTATTGGTCAAAACGTGACGTATGATGGCGACCCCGTTGGGGAACCTGTGGTCCTCCTCGAAGAGGTTAATCCTGCCTTTGGTGAATATAATTTCACTTTTACATCACCAACAGAATCTCACCCCGGTGGAATGGTATTCTATGTTCAAGCGGTTGACCTCGTCAATGGTTCGACTTTTTCTAATCCCTCCTATAATTCAATACGTCTCGTTCTCGATGGAAATTCGCCTCTTGTCATCCAAGCTACTCCTATAGATCGTTCAGAGCAACACGCAGCAGCAACAGGTGGTGGCAAACCCATATCAATTACGATTCAAGACTCCGTTGACCCACCAAATACGATATCCCTCCACTATTGGATTGGTTGTAGGGCAAGCGATGCAATCGGATGCACTGACTACAACTTTGATGGCTTGCCAAATGCAGACGAATATGAACTTATGAGTATAGGTTCACCAGATACGCAAGTGGGCGGTTTGAATATTTTTGAGGGCATGCTTGATGATTCAATGTTGTTGCATGGACAGAAGGTTTCCTTCTATGTCTCTGGAAAAGATGGTCAAAACAATCAGGTGGCAATGGGTGGTGGCCCTGTATGTCCGCAGAGTAGTGTATCATGTGGATATAGGCCTGGTGAGACGGTTCCAGACTGGGATGCAGATCTCGTAACATATGTGATTCGTCAAGAGTTCCAACCTAGTGTTGATATTGGCAATTCAACAATCGTAGGACATGATGATTACCAGCCTCTCCATCCCGGCATCCTTTACACAGCACAACTCGTTGTGAGTGATCGCAATACTTGGAGAGATATTCAATACATTCAACTCTCTCTAAGTGGGGATTTGGAAGATGACGAATCTTCAATTTTCATCAGCATGGAAGAAGATGAAAACGGTCAACCACGAGCGGTTATGGCGTCCGGTTCAACCCATATTGCAGTATCAAACATTTACTCAACAGTCGAAATTGACCCCGTAAACGAGAGTAAAATTTTGATTCAAGCAAGATTCCAATTGACATGGACCTTCCCCGAAATATTTGACACAAACGGTGAATCACACTTCATTCCAAAAATACTCATTACAGACAGACCATGCAATGTAGGTGAAGATACACCATGTTACGAACTTGAATACGGATTGGGTGAAGATTGGTGGAGCCTTGATAATGACTTCAGATTCGATACAGAAAGCGGCCACATCCGTGCAGTTGAACTTCGAAATGGTTTGAATCACTACAATGACGAGAACTTTGAGACCATCATTGGTGCAGGGCAAGCACTACGAGTTTCAGGTCGAGTTCTGTTCTCGGAAGATGAAACTCCTGCTCCAGCAGGTGCCTTTGATGTTACATTTGGAGACTTTGAATTCCTTTGGGAAACCTCGACAAGATTAGATGGGGAGTTTTCTCTTGATTTGCTCGTACCGTCTGTGCGTTCAGGGCACCTCGACCTACGATTGAAGTTGGACGACTTACCTGGTTTAGCAGAAGACCAATCACCATTTGTTCCAAGAGTTCGCCTAGCAGTCGACAGTGACAGACCGACGATTGGCAGTATCTCACTTGGCGGTGTTGACCCGAATATGCCACTCTCCATCGGAAATGCAGACAATTTGCTTGTTCAACTTGAGACGAGGGATGATAATGGATTTGACTTTGATAAACCTGCAGTACTTCATTATAGAGTAAAAGCAGGGGAAGCAGAGATTTCGAGAGGTAGCGTTCTATTACCTGAAATCACACCGTTCGGTGACCAATTCTTTTGGACAGGATATCTTGATTTGACGGACGCTGGTGCGACCACATTACTTCAATCATACATGGTTGATGTTTGGATATCGGGGTCGGACGAAGCAGGAAATCCATTCGATACAAGTGGTAATTCGATGATTGAACCATTTGCGTCATGGCCGTTGGCTCTAATAGGACCAAAGGTCGACCTTCAAGCCGAAAGTACATCACTAAAATGGTCGAATCCAAGCCCGACTCAAGGCCAATTATCGAGTATGATTGTCAAGGGAACGAATCTTGGAGGTTCAGGGCAAATAGAATTTTCATTACAACGCCTGATTGAAGGTGGCTTTTGGTCTGAAACCGATGTGATTTCTCTCGATGTGACAACCAATCAAGATTTCATCGCAACGTTATCCGATATTGCTGATGTTGCTGCTGGTGAAAGCATCCAGTATCGTGTTCTCGTTCTTGTCGATGGTGTCGAGATGGATCGAGTAACCGTTGACCCACTCATTGTCAAAGAACAAACAATTCGTGATGGGGATGCACTCTCACAACAAGCATCAGAAGGGACATTTAGCATCGTTCTCTTCATTATTGCATTGGGGTCGATTTCATTTGGCGTGTGGTCAATGGTGATGCGTCGAAGACTCATTGCCGAATCCTTCGAAGATGAATCTGACCAAACAGCTGATGTTGTTGATGCGATGGAAGACAACGACAAGATCGTCCCAGAAATCGAGAATGCACCACAACCTCCTACCATTCCTCCTCCACAAACCGCTCCTGTAGTACCTGCACCGATGCCTGCTGCACCACCTGTTCCACCAACAGGTCTTCCTGAAGGGTGGACAATGGAGCAATGGAATGCATATGGTTGGCAATACCTCAATTCGAAAAAGTAGTGAGGTCATCCTTTGACCAATGACACGTCCACTATTGATGGAATGGTGGTTTTTCAAGAACGGGTTGTTAACCTCCTCCAACAACTCAAGATGCCGTTATTTGAGGTCTCTCTCGTTTTTCAAAAGCACATTAAACAATTGCTTTCTTCACTTCAAGAATACGCTTCATCATCCAATCAACAACTTCCAAATGAATTGACAGAGCCTTGGGAAATTGGCGAAGTCTCCACCAACAATCCTCAGCAATTTTCTCTCGACAAGTTATTGGAGATGTCCGACGCCCAACGAATGGATATTCTCGACACGCTGATTCGTGTAACACTTGTTGAAATCAATATTGAACTGGACCGTGCTCTATTGATGCTTCGGCAATGGGAACAAGTTATTCGTACGCAGTTATCGAATGTACAAAGTCCAGGCCAATTGTTTTCACCCTTGGAGATTCCCGATGATTGGTAACGAAGATTTTTCTAAGACCAGTATGCACCGTTGTCTATGAAGAGGCTATCAACCGCTGTTTTGATGTCTCTCTTCATCGTCTCAATGAATACATCAGGTTGTCTGTCGGATTCAATCAAAGAGGTTCTTAACATAGAAAATCATGGAGTTCCAGGTTCTTTAACGATGGCCTGCTTACGTGCCGATCAGCATAAAAGTCTCGAATTTGAGATTGTATTCGAATCAGGTTATCGGCCGGAGACATCGAGTATAACCATGCTTGAAGACAGAATTATGGAGGTTTGTGATAAGCCATCAGGCATCACATTCAATTATATCGAGTCAACATTCTCAATCGATTCTTGGAGTGCAGACGATGTAAGGGAACAGGGCTGGAAATTGAAAGAAGAACACCCACATAGCACTTCAACATTGTACTGGCAACTGATTTTCCCATCAGGGTCATATGTCGATGATTCTGTTTTAGGTGTAGCTGTGGATGGTTCAACAATCGCCATTTTCAAAGACAGCATCGAGGAAGCAGAGGGTTTCTTTGGAAGACCTTCCGCTGAGGATGTTGAGAACAGCGTTGTTGTGCACGAGGTTGGTCATCTTCTAGGTTTGGTCAATCTCGTTTACCAATCCCCAAGACCTCATGAAGATTCAAGCCATCCAGGTCATTCAAACAACGAAGATTCAGTCATGTATTGGGCTATCGAATCGACCTCACTCATGAATTTCATTACTGGTGATTTGCCCAACGAATTTGATTCGGATGACCTTGCAGACCTGAGCGATATGAAGAATGAGAAAATCAAACCAACCGACCAACTATGGCAGCCTTAATTTGAATTCGCAACAACACCTGTCGCCGTTTTCCATGCATCAAATATGGAGAAAAGCCAAAGTCCAACCCAAAGGACTACGGTGAGTGCAAGCGGAATTTGCAAAAGAGTCCAATCCCTTGCCTTGCCGTGCTCTTTGTTGAAGTGTTGTCCGAGGAAAAGGAATGGCACGCCGGCCAACAGGGCAGTAAACATTGGTCTCATGGCACCCCAAGTCCCTACGCCAAATGTGATTTCATGGAAAATGGTTTTGATCGTCGAAACCATTCTATGGATGAGAGGTTTTTTTTCCTTTGTAGGAAATTGAACAACCAATTCTTGCTCATCGTCTTGGTCGCTCATGTTTTTTTGTTCAACATATCTTCTTTGTGAATGTGCCGATGAATTTCTACCGAAGAAATCAAATTCTTGTTTTCATCACTTCACTCGTGGAACCCATGCGAATACTTGTGACTGGTTTTGAGCCCTTCGGAAATTCAATAACTAATTCAAGCATGCTCGTTGTACAGAAGTTAATGAAACATACATTCAATTTAGATGTAAATTTTGAATTTAAAATATTACCAGTTTCAGAGAGCGGAGCAAAATATGCAAAACAAAAGATTGAATCAGGTGTGAAATTTGACCTCATCATTCATTTGGGATTGTGCGAATCATGTACCCAAGTGCGCATTGAAACACGTGCAATAAATTGGATTGACATGCGGATACCAGATAACGAAGGGCGACAAATTCGTTCTTGTTCCATCGATGATTATGGTCCAGTGTATTCAGAAATTCCGTTCAATCGTGTATTTGAACAAGTAAAGAATGTAGAAGAATCTATTGATGCAGGTTCGTTTGTCTGTAACGAAACCTACAGGTATACATTGTTGGCTCTCGAACAAAATACCCATCGGAAAAATTGTGTCTTCGTGCACTTACCCTCAGAAGATACCATCCCAATCGATGAGTTAACCGATACGACCATTCAAATTTTGAGTTCAATTGTAAAATCACTAAAAGTTGAGCCCATCTATGTCGCTGCGCTCGCTTTGAAGTCTGAAGGGAATGAAATTTTTGCAGCTTTTCGAACGGAGGATACTGTATCTGGGTGGGAATTTCCTGGAGGAAAGTTAGAGACTGGTGAATCTGTTCAACATGCCTTGCAAAGGGAATGTTTAGAAGAATTGAATCTTGATGTCGTCCCATTGAAGACACTTGGTCGGTGGGACTATAAAATTAAAGAACGTTGGTATGCTCTTTTTTTGACATCTGCGACAGCGACGCATGAAGCAATAGAGAGAATCGAATTATTTGAGCATGCAGAATATCAATGGATTCCAATCGATGAGCTGCACCAAATAAATTGGATGCCACATGACATAGATTTAGCGAGATACCTCGCGAGAATCATGCCAAACTTTTGATTCCCCATCATTGTACATTTCGAAGTCGTCACCAGCGAATCTTGGAAATCGTTCTCTGCCAGAATGCCATGTTGCTGATTGAATCCAGTCGATGAGGTGGTCGCCAGATAAGGAGATTTCAATAACACCTCCAAAAGGATATTCGTTTGGTATTGGAAACGAAATTTTACCAACGGATGCAGATTGACGTGAGATCTCAAATGTTGTCGAGTTACCGTCAATTTCTCGAACCATCATGTCCAAAGCGGTATCGAGTATTCGCTGTTCGTGAATCTTTTTGAGGAATGTTTCCATTGACACGCCCTCCCATTCAAGTGTGTTATTGTTTTTTTCTCCGAAGGTTGGTTCTCCGATTTCAAGATTTTTCGCATCAGGAAAAATGTATTTTATTGCTTCTTGAATTTTTAACGGTGATTCAGCACCTTTCGTTGTGGTTTTCACATGAACTTCTATGCCTTCGTTGATGCCTGTAAGAGCGATTCGAGGACTTGACATCATCGTAGCCATACCGAAACGCCTCAAGAAACTGTTGCGTTGGAATGAATGAAACATAAGAATCAAAAGCATTTCAACAGAACCCGCCATGTGAATGGAACACAACCCGAACTCGCTGTGGTCGTCCCCGTTTACAATGAGGAAGAACATATTGAACGATGTTTGGCAGCATTATCCAATCAAACCGTTGACTCAAAACAATACTCGATCATCGTTGTCGATGGCGGGTCGACGGACAGAACACTTGAAATTCTTCGAAAATTCATGACGCAACACACCGATAACATGCCCGAAATAATTTTACTCCATAATCCAAAACGTTCAGTCCCTCATGCAAGGAACATAGCAATGGGTGCATTGCCAGACTCTGTTCGATTTGTTCTGGAGCATATTGGTCATGCATTTGTGAAAGAAGATTACCTTGAATTACGACTGAAAGCATGGAAAGATGCTGAAGAAATATTTGGGGAGAAACTTGCTGGTCTAGGGGCCAAAGTTTTGCCTGATTCGTCTCCTTCAAATCGAAGAGAAGTATGGATTGAATCTGCTATCAATTCTTGGCTTGGTCATAGCGATGGTCAATTTGCGAAATTTGACAAACTTGAGACAACAAAGACCCCCGCTTTCGTTTTACACAGAAGGGCGTGTATCGAAGAATTGGGTGGTTGGGATACCCGATTCATCACGAGCCAAGATAGTGAATTCTCAATGCGAATTCTCAATGCAGGTTATATTTTGGCGAGGTCACCCATGACTATGATTCAAATGAAGAAGAGGTCGACGCTATCGCAATGGTGGAGAATGGGTCACAGGTACGGTTTTTGGAGAACAAAATTGATTCAAAAATACCCCTCTCGTGCCAGGTTTGCTGAGTTTTTACCACTCATAGGGCTCTTCCTCACGATTGCACTTTTTCTAACAAATAATAACTATTCAATGCTACCAATAGTGTCCTATTTTAGCGTTTTAATTATCGAAGGTCTATCTCAATCAATACGCTTCCGTTCACTCTCAGTGTTTCTTGGCTGCCCACTTTGCCTTGTGCTTCTGCATACGAGTTTTACTATCGGACTCATTGATGGTTTGATTCGAAAAGGGTCGTTTGCACGTGACCGCTGATAAACAAGAAAAGCATACTTTCAATTAAAATGATTGATGGTTGGTATGACAAGGGTGGGGTTATGGCAAAGGGCGTGACGAATCTTCTGCTCAGTGTGTCACCATTCATCATCTTCATTTCGTTTCACTTGAGTGTGCCACCTCTCAAAGCGACGATTGAGTATTCTTGGATAGGTTTGGCTCTATATTACTCAATTTGTCTGGTGATTTTTCTTGTCCTTCGACGAAAATTGAATGTTGTGAAAGATCATGAATATCATCGGTCGAAAGCCATGAAGAAAATCAAAGAAGTGTATAAAGCGGAAGAAGAAGGCGTGTGGGATAGAGAGGTTTCGCTAAATGAAACACTATCGACACCAACATCATATGCGGGTCAAGTGGGGTCGTTAACAAGTGAGCCACAAGAAATTGAATTGGATAGCGAGGAAATAGTTGAAGTTTCGATGCTAACAGAATCAAGAACTGTCCGACAAGCAACTGGATTTGGCTCCTCAGCATCTCAAAATCCTTCTTCTCAGCAAATAGGGACGATTGGTGCAGTGCGGCAACCTTCGCCTATGGATCGATTTCTTGACCTCGTTGGTTCATGGTTTGGGCGTGATTCAAAACAAGAACGACAGCAAAAGAAAAGTGCAGCCTTACATGCTCAGGCATCATCAAAACCAGTCATAGCTCAACGACCTGTGGCTCCTCTGAAGTCACTCCAAGAACCAGACGATGAAGCGATTCGAATAACAAGTTTCAGTGACACAGGTGGCATCGATGATAGTTTATCTTCGAGTGGGGAATTGCTCGAGAGTCCACTAGCAAATTTGGATCAGCAACAAGTCACTCAAAGCCAAAGTATTGAATCCATGGCAATGATGAATTCAGTACCTCAATCGCAACAACAACCCGTGGCAATTGGGGGACTCAACTGTCGCGGATGTGGTACTTCGAACCAATCGAGTGAACGATTTTGTCAATCTTGCGGTCTTGATTTGTAGAGTAATCGAAGCGTGATGTTCAAAGAGTGGTTTTTGTCGCCTAATTATAGGGAGGGTGTTCATGTCGGACAAGCGAGATTACTATGAAATTCTCGAAGTCGGAAAAGATGCGAGTGAGAAAGACCTCAAAAACGCCTTCCGCAGGTTAGCACGAAAGTATCATCCCGACAGAAGCACTGAACCAGATGCAGAGTCGAAATTCAAAGAGATTCAAGAAGCCTATGCCGTACTTTCAGATAGTCAAAAACGTGCCCAATACGATCGGTTTGGGCATTCCGGACCATCAGGCCATCCATTTTCAGGATTTGAAGGAGGATTCAATATCAATCTCGAAGATTTATTTGGTGGTGATTTGTTTTCAAATTTATTTGGAGGAGGTCGTCGTCGCACAAGGCAACGAAGGGGTTCAGATATTCTTGTGCGCCACACTGTGGATTACACCGATGTGTATAACGGAACACAAGAAGAAGTTACCCTTGACCTCCCTCAAGCATGTGAATCCTGTGATGGTACTGGTGCCAAAGATGCAAAATTAGAGGTGTGTCAACCTTGTCGCGGACAAGGACAAATTCAGGTTCGTGAACAAATTGGACCATTTGTACAATCGACTGTTCGCCCATGCGGTGATTGTAGTGGCCTCGGCTCAACGCCGATTCAATCTTGTGATGATTGTACTGGTCAAGGCAATACATTGCAGTCGACAACCTTGCGTTTTCAAGTTCCAAAGGGTGCTGAAAATGGAACTCGCTTACGAATGAGAGGAAAAGGAGAGCCATCCTCCTTTGCAAATGGTGAACCTGGCGATTTATTCATCGAAATAGAAATAGAGCCACATCCATGGTTTGAGCGAAGTGGTTCTGATTTGATTATGTCTCTTCCTTTAGGTTACAGCGACCTTGCGTTGGGAACGACGGTTGAACTTGAGCACATTGATGGTGCAATGTTGGAAATTAAGGTGCCACCTCTATCAAATTCAGGGGAAACCTTGACCATACGTAAACGTGGTTTACCACATCCTCGCTCAGGACGCAATGGCGATGTCGTTGTTTTATTGAAATTACACATGCCCAAAAAAATTGGAAAAGATGCGAAGAAAGCACTCACATCACTTCGGGAAGAACTTGCACCAAACGACATCTTGAAGAGAATTTTAGAAGATTCTGAAGAACGACGTCGTTGATTGTCATTCTTCCTCTAGCGAGAGTGAATGAGGGATTTTTGCGGCAAATGGCTGTCCGTCTAGTCTACCATTCAATTCAAATTCAACCCGTTTCGATGAACCAAGCACATCAATTTGGAAATATGTCAATTGGCCGTGCAGAAGTGTATCGATAAACACCTCCTCACCTCGGAAGAGGAATTTTGGAGCACATTGAACAATTTTGAAAGGCGAACCTTCAGGTGCTTCGATTCTCACAACTGCAAGGTCCCAAGAACCTTCTTTAGCGTAGACGCCTATGAGATATGGCAAAGCATTTTCATCTGTAGATAATCTCTTGTCAAGTTCCCAAACCATGAATTCTAGACCTTCTGTTGTGTGTTGTAATGACGGCGGACCCCATGAACTCGTACCTTCTTTCCATGTAACAGATTGCAAGGCTGCTAAACTTCGAAGCAAATTTTTACGTGACCCACTCGAAGAAACTTCACCCGAATCAAGTTGAGATTTTAGCCAATCGAGCCGATTCCTTTTTGACAAAATTTCTGTGGTGAAGCGATCATTTCTTTTCTTTGCTATGAATAAGAAGATTGCAGGAACAATCAACAGAAATCCTAACAGCCATCGAACGAATTCACCCCAAGCCATCGCCTCATCATCTGGTGGGAACCATGGTTCTTCCCCTTCATCGATGAGTTGGTACGTCGAAGTGATTGTGTACAGAAGAGGAGGCGTATCCGTGCCAAATTCTGCTGGTGTGACATTGAGTGGGTCTTGATGTCGTATTTGCAAAATATGGTGGCCGTGACCAACCTGTTGGCCTATTCGAATTTCAGTTGATGATTTTATCCCAGTGCTTGAAAATATTTCCTCATGAGTGCTTGGGTTAATGTCCCAAAGTTGGACTTCAAGTCCTTCGATTGTTCCCTCGATTTTGAATTCAACGAAATGAACTGATTCTTCCCAGCCATCGATGTAAAACAAATATGTATCACTTGTATCAAAAACTGATAAGGTCAGTTGTGCATTGTAATTTTCTGTGACATTGAGAAGAATCCAATTCGAAGATAATTGGCTAAGATTTCCGGAGGGTACGTATCCTTGTGCATCCCTCATGCTTGATGCATCAGCAAAGTTTGCTAATTCGACATCAAACGTGAATGTCTGATTTGAAAAAATATTGAATTTCCCAGCCGTTGTGTTCGGGTAAGGGTAAATTTTTACTTGCTGGTATGGCATAATGACTTGACCTTCATCTTTTAATTCAACGCCTGCAAAAAAGGTAATATTCATTTGAATTTGATGAGGCCCATTGGTAAGAAGTATTGAATGAGCCACAGGCCATTCAAATGCAATTTGATGTGTTCCATGACCGACAAAGGCCGTTGAATCCTCAACATCAAATGAGGTTGTGACGTTTGACATCTTCTCGTATGACACCAATGAAAGAGCGTAATAGTCAGTTGGATTTTCGGCTTGGAATTTCAAAATAATTCGACCATCATCCGGGATTTGAAGATACATTGTGTTGTATACAATACCGAACTGCTTTAACAATTGAATGGGTTGAATAAGCCTTGGTGAAATTAATTGAAGTTCACTTCCGCCATGTTGAAAATAGGCTGTTGTCGTGATGTCACCAGTCAAATGGTGCCAATTCAACTCAACTGTGGCTCCCTTTGTAGCTTGAAATACGATGTAATCATCCAACCCATCCGCTATTTTTCCAGCATGAATTTCCACCTCTTGTTGATTGAAAAATTGAATATTTCGCAGCGACTGTTCATGATGTTGAAAACAGAAAGAACGAATGTCACAGAGCGATATATTTTGCATCTCAACGGTTTCGGATGGCGATGGTCGTGTGGTTAGCCCGTGATGACTTACGCTAAGAAAAGTTTTGAGTATAATCAATTGTCGTTCATGGGAATCTATGGTAAGCATTGCACTTGTATTCACATCACTTTCGAAGACTTGCTGCTGTCCATGTGTTTCCTCGTCGTTGAGAAGTATGCTCACGGTGCACGAAGTGCATGATACATCGACAATGTTGCTCAAGCCTTCGTTGATCTCAAGTGAGAATTGGTACGTTTCCTGTTCTATTCCTTGGATTTCATGCATCGAATTGCCTGTTAGATGGTCAATTTCAACTGAATGTGCAGCAGTGTTTTGTACGCCGGTAACGAGGCTGAGGAGCATCATTGTTGAAAGGAGAAGCCATCGATTTTCTCCTTGCATGTTCCTGCCTTGTGTTCAAGGTTTTCAAAATCTGCCCTCATTTTCTTCAAATTGTTCAAGAAGTCGAGTTGTGACGACATACCATGGCTGGGGTGATTGGAAAGGTCGTTCTTTACCGTGACCGCTATGCCCGCTGCATTGGTCTAGGTGACCGCAAAGAGCCAGTTGTGACGACGCCCTGTCTGGTTCAATTAGAACATGAAGACCTACGACCAACTGTTGCTCCTTTTGCTTCATCAACCACAAACACCCTTCCTAGAGAATTACACATTCGTAGTCTACTCCCACTTGAACCGCCACATTTTGATGAAGAGGGACCGACGTTTGAGGCAAATATAGGCCATGTGTTGCCTCCTTCTTTGGATAATGCTGATGCGGGAGAAAAAGCATCTTCCACATCTCTGCTTCCGCTATCGTGGCAGCGGTTACATCATGACCCGAAGTTGTTGGATTTAGAAGTTCAACCAGAAATTGTCGTACTTACTGATGCGTTACAACTCGCTCAGCAAGGTAGTAAACTTGTTGAGGCTATTCTTTCGATTAAGAAGGCATTTCCCGGCGCTTTGTTGTGGACACCTGCAATCGGCGGCCCTGATAATATCGCTGTCTTGACATGGCTTGGTGTTGACCTCTTTGACCTTGCGAGATGCAGAGAGGCTGAAATTGAAGGAACTTACCTGACTTCTCATGGTTTGCGTCCTTGTCTTCAAGGTGAAACATATCAATTTGAGGAACAACTTCGTTATTGGGAAGAATCGAAAAAATTGATTCATTCTTCGTTTGTGAATGGAACACTTCGTGAACTTGCAGAGCAACAGGCGTTGAATAGCCCTCGACTTGTCGAGCATCTACGCCACCACAGAACCCTTGTTTCTAAGGAGAAAGGTGTTCTTGCAAGAAATGTTGATGCAAAGCATTCGTTTCAGTGTTATTCGTTTCAATCTTTTTCTGACCCATTAATTCATGATTGGGCTTCATTTATTCAACATCAATATCGAAGTCGTGAAAGCCATCAAGATGTTCTTCTATTGTTGCCATGCTCTGATAGGAAGCCATACCGCCTTTCGAAGTCGCATTCAAAGTTTCTTGATATTATTGGCAACCATAGATTTGAACAATTGATGGTCACATCTCCTTTGGGTCTCGTCCCAAGAAATTTAGAAGATGTCTGGCCAGCATCACATTACGATATTCCTGTGACTGGGGTCTGGTCAGATGATGAAGTTTCGCGTATTATTGAAACATTGAGATGTTTCCTCGAACGGCACCAATTTAAACAAATTATCAATCATTCAACAATTGATGTTTCAGCTCTGCATGAAAATGTCATCGATACGAGGAAAGGCCAAGGAGCACTAACCTCCGAATCACTTAGGAACTTAGATGAGTCAATCAAACAAGCAATTGAAACATTTGGGATTCAAAGAATAAAATCAAGTCATTCAAACATGCAGAGGTTTGAATCCATATCGGAGAAGAATCTCAAATCTTCATCTTGGCTAGAGGGTTGTGATATTCGGGGAAAGCCACCCCGATGGAGAATTGAATTCGGTGGCGAGCAAATTGCAGTTTGGTCCATCGATAGAAATGCATTTTCGTTTTCTAAAGCCGCAATAGATCGGCTATTTGCACATCGAGCATTGCAGTCGATTGAGTTACACGAAGGTGTCAAATTGAAGGGTGACATTTTCCCTCACATGATCAAAGCACATGATGGTGATCTTCGGAAGGACGATGATGTGCTAGTATGCCAAAGTGGTAAGCCAATTGGCTTAGCAAGAATTCTTGCACCTGGTTGGGAATGGCAATCTGGGATTGGTGCATTGGCCAAATTGCATCAGAAGAAATGATTCCATTCAACAGCAAAGTGATTAAGAAGGGGTGTTTTTTCGGAGAACTACTCGGGGACTTACTATGGCACGAATGTATACCTCTAAAAAAGGAAAAAGTGGTTCAACTCGACCAAATGTGTCAGAGGCACCAAAATGGTCCAACACCGACAAATCCTCCATTGAATCAAAAATTCTTGACCTTGCGAAGGCGGGTCATTCCACAGCAGAGATTGGAACCATCCTTCGTGACCAACATGCTGTGCCAAGTGTACGTCTTGTCACTGGAAAAAGAATTGGTCAAATTCTAAACGACAACGGTGTCCGTGGTTCATACCCTGAGGATATGATGAATCTTATGAGACAAGCCGTCCGCATCATCAACCACCTTGGTACAGGACGCAATCACAAAGACCTCCACAATAAGCGTGCTCTCGAACTAACCGAAGGGAAAATCCGCCGACTTGCAAATTACTACAAGAAATCAGGCCGACTTCCTGAAGAATGGCGATACAAGAGAGATGAACTACGATTGATGGTTGAGTGAAGACCCATCATCGCCTTACAGTCAACTTCATGTAGAGTTGTCTTGAGGTCATGACGAGTGTCATGAAATCCTTCTTTCAACTCCTAGCACTTCGAGATTTGGAGCCTTGGTTTACCAACCTCTCGCAGTTGATTCAACAGGCTGAAAACATACGCATCTTGGTTCCATCGACCATTGAAGGCATGCTCGCAACAATTCAACTGGAGTCTTCATTCTTAGATTCAAAGCAAATTTTTAGTCGACGATTTACACCATCAAAAAATCACCTTCCAAAAGACCAGCAAACCATGAATGTGAATCAATTCCAAGGTTTGACCCTCCTTCTTGACGTTGAATCTGAACACATTCCTGTATCAGACATCGAAATGAATGAGCAGAGTATTCGAATACAACCCATTGAAGTGAATCTTGAGTTTAAACAATCTGATCGACAACATACAGGTTCATTGGATGTCGTCTTTATTTCGAGTATTCTAGCCTCGTTACTGGCCCCGAATGGAAAAATTTCGAGAGCGATGAGGCAATATTCCGGGTTGGGATTGTGGTGTCGAGGTGTTATGGACCAAACCATTGACCCAATGTACACGATGATTCGCAATCACTTACAGGAAGAAGGTACTATTCGAGTCGTCCCTCTTCCAGAAGTTCCAAAGCCCGTGATTGATATGATTCCGGAAATTTCGCCTCGCATGCTGCTTCGTTTAACAGGCCGTTGGTCTGCGATGGATTTTGACCAACGTTGCCAGTCGTTATCTGAATTAGCACTCGTGGGTGTGTCCAACCAAAATATTTCGACAGCACGCTATGAAGAACTCATTTGGAATCGAGTACTTTCTGGGGATGAGGAATTGGACTTTGCAAGTTGTATCCACTTGCTAAAAGCGGCATGGCCAAACGAAGAGAAATCTGCAGCGCTTTTTGCATCTAAAACAACTGATGTGATGCTCACCACCCAAAAACTCCCGATTGTTTGATGCGTGAGTTTGATACATGACATCGCCTCGGGCGAACATGGCCATTGAACGTTTACTCACGGGAAGCATTCAAACTCAACTCAAGGATCTTTTGTCAACTGAAGACCTCGTCATCGAAGCATTTCGAGATTTAGTAAAAGATGAACTCAAAGCCCATGTACGGTCGAAAATTGATGCTGACCCAGAATTAAGAGAAGAAATTAAAGAAGCAGTGGCGTATTACTTCCATTCGAAGGCTCGTAGCATTTACGCTGAATTAAAAGCCACTCGTGCTGCAACTCGCCTCGGTCTCAGATTGTTGCCTGATGAACTCCAAGGGGAAGTTGGCGATGCTCTTGTGACATTGTTCGAAAAAGAACTCGGTGCATTACTTGAAAAAGCACTGTAATCGCATATTGTTCAATCAATGCACAGTTTCCCTTAAGTGATAGTGTTTCATCGGTGGTTTGGGAATTATGAAGAAAAGAGCACTCTTCATCTTTGCTTTATTCCTCTTGGTCATGATGCCGCTACCCAACAATGTTGCCGCACAAAGCGAGGAGGATGTCCTCATCTGTTGTGATGCATCTGAAGTCGATTTGTACCTCATCGGTAGCCAAAGCAACAAAAAATTGACTCCGTTTCTGCAAGAGTTGGGAGATGATGTGCAATCAATCCCTATCTCATCGACAATCGCCTCTCAAGAGTCCATTGGTATTTGGGAATTAAACTCAGTTTGGGCAGGAACAGTACCCGATTCAACATGGTCATTTGGCATCCATTACGATCTATCAGAAGCCGCAGGTGCTCAAATTAATGCCACGGCTACAGTCCGAATTGGTTCTAAAAGTTTCAGCGGTGTAACGTCACCTGGCAACTCATTCTTATCTCAAGGAGAAGGCGTGCTGAACTTCGACATTCCAGTTGATTCTTTTATTATTTCAGCGTCGAATACAATTGAGATTGAACTTGCTGCTCAGGCAATCGTCTTTCAAGTGCCAACAAGTGATTCGGCTCTAGAATTTCGATGGGGAACTGATGAATACGACTCGTCGCTCGAAGTGACAATCCCCCTTGTTGACATTCGTCTCATTGAACCAGAAATCGAAGGTAAGGATGTCTACATCCCACTTTCATTGGAATCACCGTGGGGTATGTCGACTCTTGCCCTCACTGAATCGCTTGATTTGTATGTCAACGGTGTCTTAGTAACAGGTGACCCAATTGAAACAGGAAGTGGCGACCTCATTCGAGTCACATGGACATGGACTGATGCAAAGGGTGGTTCAGAAATGATCAATGTCGAAGTTCGGTTGGTCTTTCAACAAGGTCGCCCTGCAATGCAAGGCTCTACATCAGTTGAAGTGACTACTTCAGACACTGGCGGTGGTACGGGTACGTATTACCCACCGGATGAACCCCTGCGAACAAACGGTGTCGGAAGTCGATTGAATATTGATATCCAAGCAGATATTTCTTCGGACTCCAATGGCATTGTGATGGAAAAATCCACAGTTCTCACAATCCAAGATGAAATGGCATTTTGGATGAGGTGGGGTCTTGACCATATTGGTGACGACAATCCTGCTCATTCCTCGGCTCTAAGGGCGTTTAATGCAGGTAGTGTCACAGACGATGATCGTGTAAGCAGATTTATCGAACCAGTTGAAATTGGAGAATTTGAACGCCAACTCGTCAAATTAGGAACATTGTACATTACACAAGGCCTAGGCTTAGATGCGAAGGAAATCGTAGGCGATTTCAATGACTTTGATGCAATCGATGTTACAGTTGACTTACATGGTGAAACAGCTGTAAAACCACATCCTATCACACTTATTTTCACAACGGTTGAGCATATTGAAGACCAAGAGCGATTCGATTTCATTCGTGATTTTGTTGTTGTTCAGCCTGCAAAAATATGGAGTACATTCGACCTACAACTCGAAATTACAACTTCGATGATGACCGGTTTAACCAGCACAAAGTTATCCGAGTCAGATGCCTTTGAGTTGCAAACAATACGAACACCTTTCTATGACACGATTATCTTGAAAGGCCAAGATATCGAACAAGACGAGAGTTTCACATTATCGTCAATCCCAACGACTTCGATTGGATATTCACCATTAATTCTTGGTCTTGCCCTCCTTGTTTCGTTCATAGGTGCATTTTACATTGCACTGAAAATTTCGGCCTATCGTAAGAAAAATGTTCTCATGTTGGAGTTGGCACTGATGCCAGTTGCACTTTTGGTGTACATTTTCGCATATCCACCGCTCTTCATCGGCGTGAGTGTCGCATTTATCGTCTTGATATGGTGGATAACAGCAATATTCAGCCCGAGAGATGCATCGCTCATCCAAGCGGCAGCCACCTATCCTAAGATACCATGTCCAGCATGCCAGACACTCAACGCAGTCACAACAGATGAACGACCTCATCGATTTGCCTGTAATGGTTGTCAAAAGACCATCAAATTGGTAGCTTAATTACAATTTCAAATTTTTCAAATTTGATACTAAATTTTGGGCCTCTTGATAATCATTCGGAGAGAAGTAACCCACAAATGTATCGGCATCATCAACTGCTACGACGGCTTGTGGCTGTCGATTTTTTATTTTTTCAAGGACTGCGTCAAGTTTTTCAGAAATATGAACCAAAAGAAAGTCCATTTCCATGTGGTCTTTGCAATGCTCATTTTTGGAATCTTTTCCATCAGCGAATGCTTTCAGAAATTGTTTTGTTCCTAAGACTCCTTTCACCTGTTGGTCATCATCGAGCACCACAAGGATGCCATTTTGAACTGTGATAAGCCTCTTTGCCCCTTCTTGGAGCGTATCATCCAATCCAATTGTTGAATGTTCATCATCGAGTTTCAGGTCACCCACTGTCTTTGCCATGATGTGCGAAACCCTTTGTTGTTAATGAGGTTTCATTTCAAGAATTTTCATACGATAAAAACAAGGTTGTGTCATTCACGACCTTTGCGTACCCAATTCGTTCTAATTGAACAATCGTTCCAGGGGGTAGGTGATGTTGCTCCACCCGACCTTGAATCGTGAAAATTTCATCATCTTTTGTGAATTTAAGTTCTCCAATTTGACTCATATCTGAAGGTAGCCAATGAACAATCGGTAATTTTTCTTCACCACGTTCAATTGAAAGAAATCTCAGTTTGTCATCTTCCACCTCGATGTCAGCACATTCTTTCAATCTCAACCTCTCTGAATGTTCAACATCCTCTGCTTCGAGATAGATGATTTTACTATCGCACGCCCAAGTCTTGCTACCAAGTTCGATATTGTTCGGATGATTTTGCAGAACAAGAGGCTCAAATATTGAATCAAATTCAAATTTCTTTGGATTCCGAATGAATGCTAATCTTGGTGCATTCGAGTCAACGGCTTTGGTGTTGTGTGCGAACAGTGTGGATAGGGGAACTGATATGTCCTTTTGAGAGATACCCAATTCAAGCCAAAACGAACGAATTGCTTCTGCTGTAATTCCTCTGTTTTTTATTCCTGATAATGTCGGCAAACGAACATCATCCCATGATGAATAAGTGCCACTCTCGATTGATTTTCGGATTGATGATGTTGAAAATCCTCCCCATTCGTGTATTTTCACCCTTCCCCAGTACATGGTTTCAGGATATACCCACCCAAAATGCTCGTAAAGCAAGATTTGTTTTCGAGTTGAATCCATCAGGTCTTTTCCTCGAATGATATGGGTGACTCCTTGAAGATGGTCCTCAACAGCACTTTGGAAATCTAAGAGTGGCCATACAACATACTTGGAGCCTATTTCTGGTCTTGGATGAGGGTGTGCTGTCGTATCTTGCAGTCGTAATGCCGGCCAGTCTCTTAGTGCTGGATTTTTTAGTTGCATATTTGTTTTGACACGAACAACAACATCTCCGGGCTTAAATCTTCCATTCAACATCATCCCCCAAAGTTCAAGATTCATTTCGGATGAATTAGAGCGACAAGGGCATTCAATCTTGTTCACTCGGAATTCCTTAAACGCCTCTCCTGAGCATTGACAAACATAACCAAAATCTTCACGAATCATTTGTTCTGCATATTGATAATACGTCTCAATACGATCGCTCGCTATGATGATACGGTCTGGTTTTTTGCCAGTTAACCACGTTGCTTCCTCAACAATTTGTTCATATGCCTCGAGTAATGCAGGCTTGATTGCTGTATCTGTATCGTCAAATCGAAGAATAAGTTCCCCATCATACATTTCTCTATATTCATTGTTGATGACCAGACCTCTTGAGTGGCCAATCGATAATGGGCCATTTGGATTTGGTGCGAAACGGAGTACGACCTTACCTTTTTTTGCATTTTGCAATTCTGTTAAACCGACTTTCTTCTCTTTCTTTTCTCGAGTTTCCAACAAATGTGGGGCTTCGTTCTCTAAGATTTCAACGAGAAACTCAAGACCGTTTTGAGCAGCGTGTTGGTTCGCAGCATCCACTTCTCCATGGATGATGTTTTGAATATCTTTAGCGTGGGGCCTCAAATCTGCTCTTGATGACAACACCCTTCCAATAACAGATTTAGCACTTGCTTTGCCGTTATACTCAATTGCGTTTTGAATTGCATAATGACGCAACTCATTTTTGGTCTTCTCGTCGGGTATCCAAGACATAAGCGTTCTATGCGGAGATGCCCTTCTTCATCAATGTTCCATTCCTTACAATATTCAAAAGAGCGTAGATTGTTGTGTTGAATGATACGAATTGCGAATCGGTAGAGGTGTTGAATAGTGCTCATTCCAGTAGGTTTCAACTGTCTTCCATGACCAACGAAGAGATTGATGAGGGTGAGGTGGTTGAATTAATTCCTTCAATGCCAATCTAGTTTTAGGGTCACTTGGATAGCCGGAGCCAATTTCAACATCTATGCTGTGTTGTAACTCCAACATTGCCGTATCTCTGTGGAATTTTGCTAGAATACTTGCCATGCTGACAATTCTGTGATTTTGGTCTGCTTTATGTTCGCTTGTTAAGGAGTACAATTTCTCGTTCCACGTTGTAGAGTGCTGGATGATTCTTTGGGTGAATCGAGATGTGCTCGTATCACATGCATCGGCAAAAATCAACGACGGTTTTGCGAGTAATCCTTTATCAATTGCTTCAGCGAATTTTTTAGCTTCTAGGAGATTTAATTTTTTATCGTACACTGCACAATCAATTTCTTCAGGCGAACAGACAATGACAAAACTCTGCCAATGTCTTTCCTCTTTTTGCCGATTAAACCATTCAACTAATTCATTTCTGCGTGCAAAGGACAGTTTCTTTGAATCATCAACATCCTGTTCTTCCAACATGTGAGCATCCACACTTGGAATCGAGCATATCGCAATGACAAGTGGCCCTAGAACCGGACCTCTGCCCGCTTCATCGATTCCACATAACCACATACGAGCACCTCATAATTCGTCGAGGTCAATCATTTCGGGCAATTTCGATCCATCTTCTTGAGATTCGCTTGAATGTCCACTCGGCTGAAGCAAGTTTTGCTTATCATGACGTTGCGTTCGGTCTTGATTCAATTCCTTGACATTCAAATCTTTATTGCTAGGATGTGGCATGGCAACGCCTTGTTGTTGAATCGAATCAAGTAACTGGTTTGCTTGATGCTTACTACGTTCAAGTTCCCCTTGCTGTAACACCGAAGTTGATTGTTCCTTGACGGCCTTGTCAATTGGTTGAGCCACCTCCTTGGGTTGGGCCCTCATGCGAAACATTGTCTCAAATGCATCTTTTGGAACTTCAATTTGTTGAGATTCATCTGTTTGTTCCTCCTTTCGTTGGAATTTAGCTAGCCAATCTGTATCCGTCTCCGTGGACTTTTCTTCAACTGGAACTTCAAGTGCTTTTTGTTCTTCAACTCGCTTATTTCGGTCCAGTACTGCCTTGTAGATAATGAGGCCAGAGACCAGTACGGTAACAATGAAGCTTGACCATGCTTTGAGATACATGAGAGAAGTTGAGAAAAATTCTGGAAGTGAAAATTTGTCTTCCTCTTCTGGATCGGGCTGCCAAGGTATACCAAGATAATCTCCTGTGCTCATGTGGACAAATTCAATTTCTGGAGCAAATTTAGAGCGAATTGATGTGTTGATGTAAACGGTACCATTCGAGGATTGGTCCATAGGTAATTGCACCCATGCCTTGATTGTGAAATTGTATCCCAATGGGATTTCATTGACTTCAAATGATCGCGGATTTTCAACACCCTCCTCAACTTCAGCAATAAATGGAGGAATAAAGGCCATTTCAGTAAGATGACTTGAACGTAGTTGGACCATCAGTCCATCGATTGCATTTCCATCATTTCTTACATTCATTTGGATGCTCATAATCCCTTTCTCATCGATAGATTCTGTTACATTGGAAAAATTCCAGAGCACCTTTGGTCCAATTTTGTACGGTATCCGGACCACATTCGAAATTTCAAAAGCATCGTCAAGAATTTCAATTTCGATTTCACCCTGGACAAATGCAATAGAATCATTTTTTGCGGTAAATATAATGTTTTCAAATGAATCACTGAATCCATTCTCGATGGTAAGAGATTCATTTGGTAGAGAAACCTCGATGATATCATCCGGTTCAGATTGTCGAAGAACATAGGTGTCTCTTGCATTTCCGAGATTGGTCATCGAAATACTGCTCGTACAGGATTCTGAAGGGAGGATATTCAAACAACCACTTGAAGAATATGTGCTTTCAAGACCTTTTATCCTTTCAATCGTTGCTGCCACATCGATGGTTTGTTTTCTTTCTTTTGCCCCGCTTGGGAAAATTTGTAATTGAACATGAACGTCACCATCGAAAGCATACGGGGACTGGAAGCCAATTTCCAACACTCTGGTTTGGTTCGGTTGAACCTCCACATCTTCGAGGCCACCAAACAATGCAATCGTCCAGCCATCGACATTGAATCTGTCTGAAGCTGGAATTTCCGAAATGTCGTTTCCATCTTCATCGACTGCTTGCAGAGTGATGTTCATTTTATTCGCAATATTTCCATTGTTTCGTATATCGATTTTCAAACGACCATCTTGTCCAGGTGCAAGAATGATATCTTCATCGCTTCGGTCGATACTTACGTTTCGGAAGGTACTCATTTTCAAATTCAAGTTCCATGTTGTCGTTTCCATATCTAAACTTGAAGTTGCAGTTAGCGTGAATTTTGGCCCTGTTCCTGAAAGAGGCATTGCATCCACGACCATGGGGACATCAATCCAAAAATACACATAATGCAATGTTCCGGGTTCCATTGTTATTCGTGCCGAACTGTTTTCGACAGTTGACATCACCCATCCCCATTCCCAATTAGCATTTGCACCAAGGTCGAATGATACTACATCTTGGAGGGATGCATTGTTGGTAATATTCACTGCCACACTGGTTCGAGTGCCACCTTCGACCAATAAATCTGATTCATCACCTGCCCAAAATTCAAGATTTGAATACGGCGATACTGTGATGTTGAGATGGAAGAGTTGAGGTGTAACAGATGATATGCTGCTTGAAATTTGAAGAACGGCACTGTACATGCCAAATGAAGCATTGGCAGGTGCATAGAATCCGATTTGAAATTGTCTAAGATGGTTGTTGACAAGGACTTCTGATAAGGGCAGATTGACGACTTCAAGCGGTTCATCTATCGAATACAACTCGATTGTAAAGTTTTGAAATTCATCACGAGTGTTGTGAATCGTGACATAACTGTATTTTTCCTCGTCCTGATGCATGACCATTGAATTCGGGCCCAGTAATGAAAAATCAATGCTTTCACCTTCGACAAATACATTGTTTTGGATTGGAATTGTGCAGGATAGAATGGCGATGAAAACAAAAATAATTCTACACCGCATGAGTTTGCGACAAACATTTAGATTTTGAACCATGCCTATGGATGTTCGCATGCTTGGGGAGATTTGATGTAATCCTTATCTCTCCAAAGGAGCATGGCACCAATTTGGCCGTTCAAGAAGTCCAAGGAAACTATTGACCGACTACCTGAAGAACAACCTCAGAAGGTCGTGTACAGCAAAGGAGAAGACCCGTTTGCACGAGATTCACAGCATCGAGTGGATGACCAAGCATACAAAGATGCCCTCGCACTTTTTGGTGGTGGTACGACCGAAGTTGTCGCCTCCGAAAACCAAAGCGATCATTACGAGGGTGTTGTCAATGCCATGGGAAAGCCGGCCGAACCAGAACAGGTTGACATTGTTGTACCCGAAGCCTCCCCCGAACCCGAACCGACTCCTCCACCCCAAATTGAAGCAAAAT
Source organism: uncultured Candidatus Poseidoniales archaeon (assembly GCA_964637985.1). GTDB lineage: Archaea > Thermoplasmatota > Poseidoniia > Poseidoniales > Poseidoniaceae > Poseidonia. Next base: position 11,575 of record CAZWXR010000001.1, on the reverse strand, counting down.
ATCTGCACCACACCGATGGTTATCACTACAAAGAAAAAGTAGGCGGTGGCTATGAATCGACACCATATGTGAAAAATCCCGATGGTTCCTACAAACCTTACCAGTAATCTGTTAAACTTGCAATTCGCTCAACGAGGTCAAGTCCATTGTTTTGTACCGAATTCACTTTTTTTGATACTGCATGAAATTTGAAGGCGATGGAATCATCACGCTCAACCTGTCCAAACTTGAGCCATGAATCAAGGTGAGATTTGCTTATCAAGACAGGCATTCTGTGATGAATACCCTGTAAAGATAGAACAGCTTCGGTTGTCAAAATTACGGTTGATGTGATCACATCGTTTTGCGTTTCGCCATGCCAGGTATCCCAAAGACCTGCAAAGTACACTGGTTCTTTTGATTGAACATGAAGAAAGAATGGCTGTTTCCCTAGAGGTGTCGATTTCCATTCATACCACCCATCGAATGGAACGGCACAACGTTTGGTTGCCCAGGCTTGTCGAAACATTGGTTTTGATGCTGCGGTTTCTATTTGAGCATTGATCGGTTCAATTTTTGATGGACTGGACCATGAAGGTCGAAAACCCCACGAAGCAAGGCCAATGGTGACTTGATTTGAAGTTGAATCAAACATCACTGTTGGAACATTTTGCTTGGGAGCGATGTTCCATGATGGTTCAATGGAATCAATGAATTCTGTCGAGGGTTGGTCCTCGATTATATCTGCAAGACTGCTTAATTGATTTGCCAGTGCAAAACGCCCGCACATTCTCAATCATCCAACGGGGTCTTCAATGAGTGATTCAAGTTCATCGATATCGATATCAGCCCCTGAAATTGGGACTCTCAAATCAAAAGACATCGAAACTTGTGGGTCAAGTTCACCAACACAACCGACCCATGTCCCTCGGACCAACAACTTTGCACTTCGTCCAGCAAGAAAAGGACCATCGCCTGCTTCGAGAGGTTCAAGATGCCATTCTGTAATACCGAGGTCCCTACAGAAGGCTTGAATTCTTCCACGTAACGAAGCAAATCCGCCGCTCCTTTCAGCGGAAAGGAAAGATAACCTCGTGGAATTTTTGTGGTTTCGTACAACGGTTCCAAGTTCATAGACTTGCTGAGGCAAGTCGTGATGCTTGTTTGATGATAGAAGTTTCATCAAACTGGGAAGGATAAATTGCCTGAGCATTGTATGTTCAGTGGTGATAGGGTTGGCGATCGATGTGACATCGTGAGTCTGCTGCCAACGCATTTTCATGAATTGGTCATCTTCGTTTGACAGGGTCAATGATTGCACTTGCATGAAGCCCATCCCTTGCATTGAATTACGGATTCTTCTTCGGAGATGTGCATCTTTTCGTGGCTCTCCGGTCATCGCTATTGTGGGTTGTTGGACGCCTAAGTCTTCATAGCCATGGCCAATGGCAATGTCCTCAACAATATCCACTGGATGGAGTAAGTCATACCTCCATCGCGGCATATCGACAACAATTGAATCGTCTTTGTCCGAAGCAATGTATCTGCCACCCATTCGGTTGAGGGCGAAAGATAATTCATCATCTGTAAAGTCTCGGCCGAGGAAGGATTGAACCAATGTGCGTTTGATTGTATGACGTTCGGGTGTGTGTATTGGAAACATCCTCTCATTGCCACTAATATCCGTCAATCGAATGCTTTCGATTGTGCCACCCCACGCCTGTAGTTGCAACGCTATGAGCAACACCGAGCATTCACATGCTTTTGCATCCCAACCAGTGACATCAATGAAGAAATTCTTCGTGTTTTTTGTCACGGTTGTATGGCTGCCGTTGATGACAGGTGGAAACGAAAGAACCCTGTTCCCATCATCAAGTATAATTGGAACCATTTCGTTGTCTTTTAGTAAATGAGCATATTCAATACCCTTTGGATGTGTGTCGAGAATTTGCTCAATAGTCATATCTTGATCGTGTCCGAGTGGCGTAAATTTGTAGTCTCTGTTCACGGTTGTCACGTGGAAGGGGGGCTTGAGTGTGTCGTAATCATGAACGCCAATGGATGCTCTTCGACGACCTCTTCCGATGGCAAAATGCAATTTTTCTTGATGGTCCATCAAGAGTTTGATGAAATCGTCGGCTTGTGATTCGTCGACATGTACATCTCGAACGATCGCACCGTAAACCAGTGGCCGCACATGTTCAAGCGAAGGGTCAGCGGTCATCGACACATCAGACTCTCGTATATCGAGAGACGGATTTGCTTGCTTGTTGCATAAAAATGGACCGAGAGCATAGGATAGGGTTTCACCCGAGAGCAAATCCGGGCGGTCAGGAAAAATTTCAACAACCAATTCATCATCATCGCAGCGGTCGACATCCGTGCCCAATAGAGGTAATTCATCAATGATTTGTTGATGTTCTAGTTGAATGCCTTGTGCCTCAAGGAACTGTTTTAGAAGTGTCTGTTGGACGGTAATGGTTGGCATACTATCAACTCGAGAACCAATGCGGAAGTGGGCGTTCATATCCTGCTAATCGCAACCCACTGAGTGCAGCCGTTTCATAATCGAGGGCACGAAGGTGCGCTCGAGACAGGGCATCAATTGTTGAAACACCTATTCTTCTCAAATTATTTGCGAGGTCGGATTGTATGTCGTGAAGCCAAACTGCAATATCTTCTGATTGTTCGACAGGGCATGTGCATGATGATATCGGCATGCCACTTGCAATCAGAACTGCAAGGTCGTGGCCGTGAAGGGCAAGTTCGCTGCACGCTCCTGGCAAGTGTGAGGATGATGATAAGTTGGATTTCGATGACCTGCCAATCATTGGCAGTGCTGCGACATATGGCGAGCCACTTCCATCTTCCAATCGACTCAATGCAAGATGGATATCGTGGCTCACACTACGTTGATGCTGAGATTGTACAAATGATAACGATTGAATTGAAATGACAGGGATGTTTGTTTTTGAAAGTCCCTTGAGTGCAACGAGAAGACCGTCAATTTCCTCAGCGGTCATACTTGGGAATGAATCAAAGTCAATGACAAATCCAGAAACATTGGCCAATAATTCCGTCATATTAGCCATCGTATCTTTGCAGACATATGCGAGGTCAATTGCACGAGGTTGTTCACAAACAATTGCAGGTTGACTGTTGAGCAAGTGTTTGAGTTGCATTGGTAAATCATTGCTCGGTTTCATGGTATTTCCGGATTGAATCATTGGCAGTATTGGTAGCGGCAAAACTATTGCTTCAACGCCTTCTTGATCGCCGAGTAAAGCGACCGTGTCAACAGATGCATACGGTTCAAGTGGAGGATGGTCTGCTGGAACCAGTCCAACGGTGCTCAAATCTCCCGATGCTGAATAAATTTGATGTGAATGTTGTCGATAATCTTCTTCGACCTCCAAACAAACTGCGTCTACAGGAATTTCCATATCATCATCAAGTTTTTTGTTGATGGCCTTTATTTCCTTGTCAGTGAGTGGACGCAGAACAACACCCTCAGGTGGTTGAGGGCATCGTCCATTGATGATGATTTGACCGCCGGTCATTCCGAGACCCGGTTCATCACCGACATCGCCATGCACAACGATAAGGCCGTCACTCATTCCACCTCCAAGACGCTTCCCTGCAGAACCTCGGATGAATAGTGTGCCTCCATGCATTGAGCTTCCTGCGTCATCACCAACGCCTTCCAAAATTTTGATGACGCCATCGAACATCATAAATCCGGCATAGTTTCCAGCGAACTGTTCACAGGTTATTGCACAGCCACGATTCCCTGCTCCGAGAAAGTTCTCAGCACTGCCTTGAATTGTAAAACTTCCACCTTTACCAAAGGTAGCAATCCATGAACCAAGTTTGCCGAGTGCTCTAATTCGTGCACCTTCTGGCAATCCTGGACAAAGACCCAACTCGCCGTTTTTTGGAACTGGGTCGCCAGCGTTGGTCCAGCCTATGCGGAGAATAGCATTCTGTTCGGCAGCAGTAGCAAGTCGAGGATGCAATTTTTCATTAATGCTCATCGAACGTTGCACCACATCTGATACATCCGCCATACAAATCCCTCGCACATCTTAGTCAAATACTCTCCTTCAATTTATCAATAATCGTGTAAAATTTATGAGAAGATACAATCTTTCCGTAGGGAATTGTTTATTGACATCACGCAAGGCCTTTACATCGGGAAGCAACGATGGTCGTTAAAGTGGCAATCAATGGATACGGTACAATTGGAAAGCGAGTTGCAGATGCAGTGGATGCTCAAGATGACATGGAAATCATCGGTGTAACCAAGACTCGACCCTCATTTGGATGCGACTTGGCCGTCAGGAAAGGGTATCCGTTGTATTGCACATATGATGATAATGATAAGATTGAAGCCTTTTCAAAAGCAGGGTACACTTGTCATGGAGGCCTTAGCGACTTGCTTTCTGTTGCAGACATCGTTATCGACTGTTCGCCCGGGAAAGTCGGTGAGGCCAACAAAGCACTGTATCAACATGCGGGGGTCAAATGGATTTTCCAAGGCGGAGAAAAACATGCTATGACTGAAATGTCGTACACTTCCTCGGCAAATCACGCTGAAAATTTGAACATCGAAGGCACTAGAGTTGTATCATGTAACACAACAGGGTTATCGAGAACACTCGTTCCGTTGTATAACCAATGCCAATCGCTAAAAGTAGAATGCACAATGATTCGAAGGGCTGCAGACCCAGGGGATTCCAAAAAGGGACCAATAAATGCGATTACTCCTGTGCTCAAAGTCCCAAGTCATCACGGTCCTGATGTGATGACAGTTCGTCCTGAAATTGAGATTAATTCGATGGCCGTTGCCGTTCCAACTACCATCATGCATTGCCACTCGATTGTGGTCACGTTACCTGAAGGACATGGATTAACAACAGAATCAGTCATTGATCTGTGGGCATCTCAACCAAGAATCATTCTCATGAGTGGAGCGGACACCGGCATTACGTCCACCGCTGAAGTGATGGAATTTGCACGAGACATTGGTCGGAAATGGGGTGATTTGCATGAGATTTTTGTATGGACAGATGGTGTGAAATTAACAGGAAATACATTGTACTATTTCCAGGCCATTCACCAAGAATCTGATGTCATACCTGAAAACGTCGACGCCATTAGAGCACTCATGGGGATTGAGGCAGATTGGAAAACATCAGTCGAAAAAACAGATGCTGCAATTTCGAGATATAATGGAATTTAACGATTAATTTTCATCATATTCGATTCAACTTAGGGTTGTTTTCAAAAGTCGATTCAAATTCGGTATGCATATGCATCGTTTGAGAGGCGTAGTGTTGTTCTTCTCGATTTTGTTTCTCCTCCAGCCATACGCTTCTATTTCTTTTGAACATCCGGAAGAGATTTCACAAGAAGTCGATGTTTACAATGCTCCTCGTTCGATCGAAGATGCGAAGCCTTGGACCTTGTTTCAAGAACCAATTGAGGGGAAAACTACCTTCATTGAGCCGAATGGATTAATTTCGTTGGCTTCCGTTCAATTTGACCCAATGCATCAAATCGAACCAACGGCGACAACATTTTCAAGAATAAATGACGGAGAAATCACGGGCATGTATCTTCTTCAACTCAATCAACGAAATGGTGAGATTCTTGAACGATTGCAGGTTACGCATGAATTTACACCTCTAGAATTCATATCAAATGAAGTTTGGCTAATTCGAGCACCACAAGGGTCGACAACCTTTGTCGATGACATTTCAAGCGATGAAAATGTTCGGTGGATTGGCTCAATGCAACCAGAATGGAGGCTCCATCCAGATGTTTTGGATACTCAATCGTCCTCTCTCGAGGTCCTCAATTTTATTCCTGCACCTGATGTTTCAGATGCGGGAATGAATGGGCTGGTCGTTGACCTTCTTTCGAGTGGTGCTACAGCAGTCATGTGCGGGACCACATTTTGTACACTTTCAACCGAGACAACCTCCTATCACCAAGTGCTGAAGAGAATTGCATACGATGGACGAATCATATGGACGGAGCCGGGTTTCAACCTCGAAGTTCATAATGCCAATGCAGTAAGCATAGCAGGTGTTCAAGGCGTCATAAACAACGCCACGTTTACCTTAGATGGGACTGGTGAAACAATTGCAATCACAGACACCGGACTCGACCGTGACCATCCTGACATCGATGGGCGTGTGGTTGCTATATACACTCAATTTGGTCTTGATTCTTCGCCCGCCGATAAAAACACAGGCCATGGTACACATATCGCTCTCACGGTGCTTGGTGACGGGACCAACGATTCCTCGGTCAAGGGCGTCGCCCCTGGAGCACAACTTGTGATGTACGCCTTAGAGCATGACCCCACAGGTGTTTTCGGCCGATTAGGTTCAATTTACGACATGCTCAAAGATGCAGAAACGGCAACAGCAAGAGTTGCAGTCAACGCATGGGGAATCAATGGAAATTACGGACAGTACACCGCTGACGCCCGTAGTGTTGACCTTTTCATGAACGATTATCCTGAAATGATTCCCTTTTTCTCAGTTGGAGATCGAGGTGGTCAGGGAGCCTCACAGGTGACATCACCGGGCACTGCCAAAAATGTAATTTCTATTGGTGCCTCTACAACCGGTGCTGGCGGAAGTGCTGCTGAGGGCGATGTTGCTTCATTCTCGAGTGAAGGCCCAACCTTGGACGGGCGCATCAAACCTGATTTGGTTGCCCCAGGAGTGAATATTTGCTCCGGTCGGCCAGAGGAATCGAGCATCGTTTCAGGTACTTCTTGTGGAACTGGATTCCATTCGAATGGGGCTCCACTTTACATGACATTGTCGGGAACCTCTCAAGCAACTGCTGTTGCATCAGGTGTTGGTGCATTGGTTCGCGAATATCTCCGAGAACAACAAAGCATTTTCACACCTTCTGGTTCATTGGTGAAGGCTGTGCTCATCAATGGGGCAACAGATTTGGGAACGCAGGATATTCCTAACGAAAACGAAGGCTGGGGACAAATTAATCTCGAACAATCCATCATGCCTACTTCCGGCTCAACAATTCTTGACCAATATTATGATGATAAACAGACGATTCGTCCCGGTTTTTCCCTTTCGTATCCATTCATTATTGATATGAATGAAGGGATTGACATCACCTTAGCATGGTCTGATGAGGCGGGTAGTTCGAACACTGCACAAACGCAATCACGACTTGTCAACGACCTTGATTTAATTCTCGAAGGACCTTCTGGGCAAGTTTATCTTGGCAACGTGTTCCAAAATGGTGTATCAACAACAGGTGGCTCCGCTGACTCACTCAACAACGTTGAACGAATCAAAATTAAGCCCGGCGTTCTTTCAGGTCAAGATAACTGGGTACTACGTGTCGAACACAAGGGTGGAATGACACAAAAATTCTCTCTTGTGATGAGTGCAATTGCATCGCCCATCGCCATCGCCGACCTCGTGACATATGACGGAAGTGTTGTTCTGTCTTCGACAAATCCACTTCGAAACGATGTCATATCCATCACAGTTGCGTATAGTAATCAAGGTACGGCAGAAACAGGTACGCACATGATTAAATTCGAAGACCTCACAACTGGTCAAACATTGTTACAGGCAAACAGGTCCTCTCTATCTCCTGGTGGACTTGATTCGATGACGATTTACCATTCGTTTTCGACAACTGGTGTTCATTCTCTTCGCTTATCGGTTGATCTTATGGGTCAGGTGGACGAAATCAATGATGAATCAAATGGCACAAACAACAATGTTTTCGATGTCGATGTTGAGGTGATGGCCCTTGGCGTTCGTGTGCTGATTGCAAATGATGATGGAACAATTCCTCAGACCCAAAGTGAACGAGAAAATAATTCCAAAATAACTGTCGATGTTACTGATGGAGCTGTGGTGACCTTGCCACTTGTCGTCTTACACGAGGGGACTGGAAATCAATCCGTTGACATATCGGCTTCAATGGTTCAAATGCCAAATGCTGAACGTCCTGATTTGCTCGAGCCGTCAATCGATGCGTGGCAACGAACATTTTCGAAAGGAGATAATGTTTTGATGTCTGCACAAGGTACTGAGAATGACACCTATTTTGTCGATCTTGAACTCCTTGATGTAGATGCTGATTTTACAGACCCTGAGTCGCCAAGATACATCCGTGCAGGAACATATGTCATTGACATTTCTGTGCGATACGAATTCCAACCAACAGTAGCACATACTCAACGGGTAGTGCTTGAAGTGCCTACATTCCACGATGTGCTTATCGCCTCAGCGGGAACAAGTGACCTTCGAGCAGTACCAGGAAATTCTGTCATGTTTTCAGTTTCAGTAAAAAATATCGGGAATTCACCAGCACAGTATTCAGTTCTATGCGAATCAGAAAACCGTTGGCAGATTATGCTCGGAAATTCAAATTCTTCCCGGCTTGATTTCGAACCTCTCGACCTCCATGAGTTCTTACCAATGGCAATTCGTATCGTCGTCCCCCCGGTAGCAAATGGGTTGCCAACCGCTGGATTCATTGACAGCGTGACATGCTATGTTACTTCACTGACTGATGCTTCAATGAATCACACTGAAGTTGTTCAGGTCACTGTTGACCCATTCGACGATTACAAAGTGAGGTTAAGCGATGATGATGGATACTTCGGCCCTTCGACCTTAGAAGATGATATCGCCGTTGATTCTGGTCAATTTATTTACATGAATTTGACAGTTGAAAATTTGGGCAACCGCGATATTGCTCTCACCGTCAGGGTTATTTCTGCATTTGAATCATGGATTGCCCAGTTGTCGGAAAATGATCGAGTTGATACCCGACAATTATCGCTCAACATTGCAGCGGGCGAAACAAAAGTAGTCCAGCTCCTTTTTGGCGTTCCTGAGGCCGCTGACGAAGGTGATGAAAACACCTTCACTATACGAACTGAGAAATCGTCATCAAATTACCGAAGCAATTCGACGAAACTGGTCGTCAAAGATGAACTTGCCTTAGATTTAAACGGCCCAACAAGTGGAAAAATCATGACGAAAATTTCTGACGGTTACACATTTGGAGAGTACACTGTCAAGAATATTGGAAATACACCTCTGAATTTGGAATGGTCAAATAACGTCGCGCCGGATGGCTGGACAATCGGTTTTTCAAACCCAATAAATTACTTGGAACCAAGGGATTCTGGTACCGTTAGAATTGGGATTTCGCCACCAGCCGGAGCAAGTATCGGCGATGAATCATTCAATTTGCAAGTCTTTGTCACAGGAACAAGTTTGGGTCGTACAACCATGAGTTCCGTGAACACAACTGTTGGTGTATTGAGTTCGATGTATGGGAATTTGTCTTTAGAACAACCTGAAAATAAACCGTTCCAACTCATGAATGCAGATGACTCAGAGTCAACAAAAATTATTCTACGCAATGATGGTAATGTTCCTTTATTCGGAGACTTATCACTCGTGGTTGTAGATAAAGATGACGAGGTAAGGACGGATTGGACTGTATCATTATCAGAATCTTCAGTCGAAAATTTAGCAATTGGACAAGAATTAGAATTTGAATTGACAGTTTCTCCAAAGCAGGGTGCGTCTATCGCCAAAGGATATTTGCTCATCAATCTCACAACTCAATCGAATGAAATAATGACATTGACTCTCGAATTGACCACAGATGGAGCCGGTGGTGATAGCGGATTCTTCCAAGATTTACCAGTGTATGTGAGCGTTCCTATCGCTGTAATTTTCCTTGGCGTCGTTGTTATCTTGGCCCGTAGAATGAAGCAATCTGGAGAATTGACTTCAGATGATTCGGCTCTTGGGTTACCGGACATGCACGGACACCCCGACCATCTCGATACACGACGAGAGGAAGCACTTGACATTGACCATGCAATCAACAAAACAGCAAGTGCAGAGGTAAGTAAAGACGAAATTGCTCAAGCAATTCTCCAATCAATGGATACTCCCGTTGTTCCATCGAGCGTGCCCAAAAATCTCCCGCCTGGCATGGCTTCGCTTCCCGCTTCTATGCCTCCACCTGCCTTCCAAGTGCCGAAAGGTCTCCCACCAGCAGGAATGCCTCCAGCAGCATTACCTGGCGGTATGCCTCCTCCGGCAGGAAAGGGAATCCCTCAGATTCCAACTCCTCAATTGTCACAAGCAAAGGCAGGGCCACCACTTCCACCAGGAGGTCTTCCTGCAGGTTGGACGATGGAACAATGGATTCATTACGGTGACCAATGGCTCGAAAGACAAAATTAACACCAGTATTCAAAAAGAGAATGTCATAGCCCATCCATGAGCAGTATTGTTTTGTTTGGCCCCCCTGGAGCCGGTAAAGGTACGCAAGCCCAACGAATTACAACGCAAACGGGTTTGCCTCAAATTTCAACGGGAGATATGCTTCGAGCTGCTGTAGCAGCCAGAACACAAGTAGGCCTCCAAGCAAAAGAATACATGGAACAAGGTGCTTTGGTACCGGACGGTGTCATCATTGCGTTAATCGCAGACCGACTTCAACAGGATGATGCCCTCCATGGTGTGATGTTTGATGGATTTCCTCGAACTGTCCCTCAAGCAGAGGCCTTAGCCAGCATCACTCCCATTACGCATGTCATTGCTATCGAGGTGCCAGATAATGCCATCGTTGAACGAATTTGTGGCAGGTATACCTGTGGTCATTGTGGGACGGTGTATCACGATTCCTTCCAACCTGTGCCCGTCGAAGGCTGCTCTTGTGGAGCATTCGAAGAACATCGCCGAAGTGACGACAACGAAGATGTCGTACGTTCACGACTAGAAACATATCACCAACAAACCTCACCTTTAGCAAGATTCTACGAAGAAAAAGGGATTTTCTTTAGGATTGATGGGCATAGGGACATCGATGACATCACCAAAGATATTCTCCGTGTATTGTCCTGAGTTGAACGTATGGTTCGAAAACATCATGGTTTAAAATCCCAAAGAAGAGATGCTGCATTACAATCTCAAAAGCATCTTTTGGCTCAGATGTTCACCTCGGGTAACCAAGAACAACATCAAGTCCTCGTTCGACATTTTGTAAAGACATCGAGGCGTCATCGCTTAAGAGTGCCAAGAGAAGCACATCTCCATTATTGCAAGAAGTGCTTCAAGAGTCATTTTTCGAGTACCAATTATTTGGTGAGAATTCGGGCGGGACAAATCATTCGTACCTGCAAATTGTGTGGTTATCAACGCCGAGCTGGCGGAGGCCCAAAGAGTCACAGGAGGGAGAAAACTGAGTAAATTACCGGACTGGGTTTTGCAAAAAGCAAAATCAAGAGACTTTCAACCAACAGTTCGAATTGGTAAATCCGGTTTATCTGAGATGGTTGAAAAAGAACTTCAAGATCAATTGAAGACGAAAAAAATCGTCAAGGTTAAGGTGAACAAAGGTCTTTTTGACAAAAGTCAACTCATCGAAGTTTGGACACATCTTGCGAATGTTTCAGATTCAGTCTTGGTTTTGTCACGTGGAAATGTATGTGTTTTTTACAAAAACTGAATGAAATCAATGACAATACTCAAAGAGTCAATAAAAGTGGAAAGGGACGATA